>DATIUS010000105.1:0-5289 GCA_035466655.1 Candidatus Sulfomarinibacteraceae bacterium | reverse complement strand
GCCGCCGGCATCGAGGTCATTTTCGCGACCGCCTCCTCCAGGCCGAGGACGCCCTCGTCCCGGACGAACTGGCCGAGGACCCGCGGAAACGAGCCGTATGTCCGCGGGCTCGGCTTCGCGCCCACGAACGTGGAATCCGTGCCGACCATCGCAACGGGGTGGCGGTAGAAGCGCCGGATGCCGTCGATGTGCGGACCCGGGGTCACCTGGTTGAGGCGCAGGTCCTCGGTGAGGAGCAGGTCGCACAGCAGCTCCACGAGGTCCTCGCCGGTCTCCCGCCCGATCTCGCCGAGCGTCCGCCCCTCCCATCGAGCATGCTCGTGCCGCCCGAAGTAGCCGAGCCGGAGGTCGGCGATCCCGCCGCTGCCCGCGTACAGGACGCCCCGGGCCTGGAGCTCGTCGCGGATCCGGGCGCGCACCGCGGGGTCGGCCAGGCGCTCCTTCGTCGGCCCGGGCCCGCCCGCCTGGACCCAGGTCGGGATCGTGATCAGGAGGCGCGTGGACGCCCATTCGTAGGGATAGGCGTCGAACGTGACGTCGAGGCCCTCCGCTCGGGCGTCGTCGAGCAGCTGGAGCATCTGGTCCGGCGTGCCGGGCGAGATCGTCCGATGGTAGAAGTGGGTCAGGTGGGTCGGCGCCTCGCCCCGCCGGCCGATCTCGATCGCCTCCCGGAAGGGGTCGAGGAAACGGTCGCCGAGCGGGTATCGGACGTGCGTGTGGTAGATGCCGCCGAGGCGTCCGGCCTCGTTCGCGAGTTCGATGAGCTCCGCGGTGGACGCGTACGACCCGGGCGGGTAGTCGAGGCCCGACGAGACGCCGAACGCACCGGCCTCCATCCCCTCGCGCAGGAGCGAGCGCATCGTCGCGATCGCGTCCCGTTCCGCCGGCGCGTCGTCCCAGCCGACCGCGGCAATCCGGAGCGGCGCGTTCCCGACGAGGAAGGCGACGTTGACGCTGACCCGGCCGTCGAACCGCTCGAGGTAGCTCGCGACGGTGTCCCAGCCGGCGATGCCGGCCGGGGGGTGCCCGTCGAGGCCGGCGTTCAGCTCGATGAAGGCGGCGAGGTTGGCCGGGTCGGGGAAGGGGGCGTAGGCGTTGCCGTCGACGCCGATGACCTCGGTTGTCACGCCCTGGCGGACCTTCGGTTCGTGGCGCGGTTCGGCCAGGATCGTCAGCCCCGAATGGCTGTGGAGGTCGATGAATCCGGGGGCGACGACGAGCCCGGCCGCGTCGATCAGGCCTCCCGCGGCCGCCGCAGCGGCAGCGATCTCGGCGCGATCGAAGAGGACGCGGAGCCGCCCCCCGTCGATGGCGATCGCGCCCGGGACGCCGCGGGCGCCCGTCCCGTCGACGATCGTCCCACCCGCGATGAGGAGATCGGCCGGCTGCATCCCGGCATCTTCGCAGGCCACCGGGTCCGGCGGTTGGGCCGGCGGTGAGGCCGGCGAGACAGGCCGGCGGTGGCTGCGGTGCCCCGTGCTAGCATCGCCGACCGTGACCGTGTCCGCGCGACCGATCCCCCACCCGGCGCTGCCGGACCGTCCCCCCTTCGCGATTCGGGCGCGGATCCTCACCCCGACGGACGCAGGCCCGACCGTCTTCCACCCGGACGGAATCGTCGAAGTCGGCGCGGACGGCCGAATCGCGTGGGTCGGGCCGGCGGACCTCCGGTCCGGGATCCGCCCCGAGGCCAGACCCGGGCCCGATGCCGCCGCCGGCTCCGCGCCGATCCAGGTGACGGACCTCCGGCCGCTGATCCTGGCGCCCGGGATGGTCGACCTTCACGCCCACCTGCCGCAGGTCCCGAACGCGGGGCTCGGCGCGGGACTGGATCTTCTCACCTGGCTGGAGCGATACATCTTCCCGCTGGAGCGGCGGTTCGACGACGCGGCCGCGGCCGCCGAGCTGGCGCCCGCGGCGTTCCGGGCGTTTGCCGCCGTGGGGACGACGACGATCCTCGCCTACGGCGCGGTCTACGCGGCCTCGATGGACGGGGCCTTCAGGGCCGCCGAGGCGCACGGCATCCGGGCGATCCTCGGCAAGGTGATGATGGATCGGGTCACCTACGACGAGACGATCGACCCGTCGACGATCATCGAGCGGTCGATCCGCGAGTCCGAGGAGCTCTGCGCTCGCTGGCACGGCCTCGACGGCGGCCGCCTGGGCTACGCGGTCACGCCCCGGTTCGCGGTGTCGTGCACGGCGGAGATGCTCCGGGAATCGGCGGCCCTCGCCGCCCGTACCGGGGCCTGGTGGCAGACCCACGTCTCGGAGGATCCCGGCGAGATCGCGGAGGTCCGGCGGCTCTTCCCGGACGCCCGCGACTATGTGGACGTCTACGACCGGGCCGGCGGTCTGGGCGAGCGCACGATCCTCGCCCACGCGATCCACCTCTCCGAACTCGAGCTGGGCCGGCTCGTCGAGACGGGGACCCGCGTCGCGCACTGCCCGGCATCCAACCTCTTCCTCGCGTCCGGGGTCATGCCGCTGGCCCGCTACCTCGACGCGGGGCTCGCGGTGGGCCTCGGCTCGGACGTGGCCGGCGGGCCGGATCCCTCGATCTTCTCGGTGATGCGGGTCGGGGCCTACGCGCAGAACGCGCGGCGGGCACTGCTCGGGGAGGATGCGGCGCCGCTCGGGCCGCTCGACTGGCTGCGGCTGGGCTCGCTGGCCGGGGCGCAAGCGCTCGGCCTGGGCGACCGGATCGGCTCGCTCGAGGTCGGCAAGGAGGCCGACATCATCGCCATCGACGCGGGCCTGACGGCACCGACCCGGCACGTCGACCTCGGCGCCCCGCCGCACGAGCCCATCGACCTCGACCCGTCCGACATCGCCAGCCGGCTCATGTTCCGCCCGCACCCGGAGATGGTCCGGGGCGCGTGGGTGCGCGGACGTCGACTGGAGGGCCCGGGGCTGCCGGCGTATCCGGGCTAGCCGCTCGAGGAGGCCGGAGGTCCGGCCGGGGCGCTACTTCCGCTTGGTCCGGAACTGGTTCAGGTGGATCGTCCAGTCGGAGCCGCCCGTAGCGTTTGTCGCGCAGCTCCCGTGCCACCCGCAGACGCAGGTGATGACCTGGTCCTTGTGGCGATACACGTCGATGACATGTCGGAGCGGCTCGGGCTCGCCGTTGCGCACGGATGGGCGGGTGAGGGAGAGTGGACGACCGTTCACTGAAGCTCCTGGGCACGGAGGAGGCCGCGCGACGGCGGGGTCTCGTATTGTGCCCGAATCGGGCGATTCCCGCAGGGCGCGAGGGTCAGAGGACCCGGCCGGGGTTCAGGATCCCGAGCGGGTCGAGGGCAGCCTTGATCGAGCGCATCGCGGCGACCGCGCCGTCACCCCGCTGGATCGGCAGCCACTCCCGCCGCGCCGCCCCGATTCCGTGCTCGCCGGTCACCGTGCCGCCGAGGGCGAGTGCCGCGCGGTAGATCTCGTCGCGAACCCGATGGGTCAGGTCCGCGGCCTTCGCGTCGTCCCGGTCGAAGATGAAGTTCGGATGGAGGTTGCCGTCCCCGACATGTCCGAACGTCGCGCACCGGACGCCGTGCGCGGCGGCGATCCGCTCGATCGCGCGGAGCAGCTCCGGGACACGCGCCCGCGGCACCCCGACGTCCTCCATCCGGACGGTCCCCTGCCGCTCGAGGGCGCGGAGGGCCAGCCGGCGTGCCTGGCGAAGCCAGTCCGCCTCGCGAGGATCCGCGGCCCGGATGATCGACCGTCCGCCGCACGCCACGCAGGCGGCTTCGGCTTGGTCCAGCTCGGCGGTCGCGCCCGCGCCCGGAGCATCCGACTCGACCATGAGCATCGCCGCGGCCGTCACGTCGAGCCCGAGGTGGTGCCAGTCCTCGACCGCGCCGATCGTCTCGCGGTCCATGAGCTCGAGAGTCACCGGGATGAGCCCTGCGGCCGTCATTGCTGCGACGGCCTCGCCGGCCGCCTCGAGCGTATCGAAGAAGGCGAGCAGCGTGGTCGTCGGTGCGGGAGCCGGTCGAAGCCGGAGCGTCGCCTCGGTGATGATCCCGAGGGTCCCCCCGCTGCCGACGAACAGGTGGGTCAGGCTGTACCCGGCGACGTCCTTGACGTTCCGGCCGCCCGTCCGGATGACCGTCCCGTCGGCCAGGACGACCTCGAGGCCGAGCACCGACTCGCGCGTCTGGCCGTACTTGACGCAGCACAGGCCGCCGGCGTTCGTGCCGAGGTTCCCGCCGATCGAGCAGGTCTCGTAGCTGGCCGGGTCGGGGGCGTAGAAGAGGCCCTCGGCCGCCACCGCGGCCTTGAGGTCGGCGTTGATGACACCGGGCTGCGTCACGACGCACAGGTTGTCGCGGTCGATCTCGAGGATCCGGTCCATCCGGGTCAGGGCGATCGTCAGCGCGCCCTCGATCCCGGCAGCTCCCCCGGACAGGCCCGTGCCGGCCCCGCGGGGCACCACCGCGACGCGGTGGAGCGAGGCCAGCCGCAGGAGTCCGGAGACCTCGGCGGTCGTGGCCGGCAGCGCCACCGCGCCGGGCAGTCCGGCCTCGAGGTACGCGGTCTCGTCGCGGCGGTACGACTCACGATCGAGAGCGTCGGTGAGGAGACGGACACCGGGGAATGCCGCGTGCGCCTCGCCGAGCAGGGCGGCCAGGTTTGCTGGATCAGTCCGGACGGGGGCAGGAGGGACGGCCACCGATGGATCGTACCGGTCCACGTGCGGATCGGCGTGCAGTTGGCGCGCACGCGGCCCGCGTGGGGGGCAGCACCCAGCTGGCGCGTGCAGGCGGTCTCCAGCAGAACCATGGTGCGGTTCGCGCCCGGCCCCCGGCCACCCGAGTACGCTCCGGCTCCGAGATGACAATCGCCCGCCGGCTGCCTCGCCTCGTTGCCGGGCTCGCCCTGGTCCTCGCCGGGTGCGCCCTGGCATCTACGGACGATTCCCCTGCGACGCGGACGCCCGTGCCGTCGATCGGTGCAGGAGCGACCGCGACGCCGACCGGGACCGCGGGCCCGAGCCGGAGCCAGACGCCATCGGCAATCCCCTCCGTCACGGCCGAGTCGACACCGAGGACGGCCATCGTCCCGGGCGCCGTGGATCGCTCCAGCCTCGAGGTGACGGCGACGTACGACGTCGAGCTCGACATCAGCGTCGACACTGGAGCGATCGCGGTGGCGACCGTCATCGTGGCTCGAAATGACTCCGGATCCGGGATCGACCGGCTCGATCTGAACACGGTCGCCGCCCGGCTGGGCGAGCTCCAGGTGACTGGCGCAGCGGTGGACGGCCACGCAGTCACCCCGGAGATCGACGAC
>DATIUS010000104.1:0-21900 GCA_035466655.1 Candidatus Sulfomarinibacteraceae bacterium | reverse complement strand
GCGCCTCACGGCGCTCGGCCGGCGTCACGCGGAGGCCCCGACCGGGCCGGCTCGGCGGGACTTGGCGCGGACCCAGTCACGCGCCACGAGGACCTCGGCGATCTCGACCGCGTTCGTGGCGGCGCCCTTGCGGAGGTTGTCCGAGACGACCCAGAACGCGAGCCCGCGGCCGCCCTCCACAGACTGGTCGCGCCGAACCCGGCCGACGAAGATCTCGTCTCGACCCGCGGCACGAGTGGCCAGCGGGTAGTCGTGGCCGGCGGGATCGTCCTGGACGACCACGCCTGGAACGGCCGCGAACAGGGCCCGTGCCTCCTCGGGCGTGACGGGGTGCGTCGTCTCGACGTGCACCGCCTCCGAGTGGCTCACGAAGACCGGGATCCGGACCGCCGTGCACGAGATCCGGAGGTCCGGCAGGTGGAGGATCTTGCGGTTCTCGGTGACGACCTTCCACTCCTCCTTCGTATAGCCGTTGTCGAGGAAGACGTCGATCTCGGGGAGCGCGTTGAAGGCGATCGGGTGCGGATAGACGGTCGCGGTCTTCGGCTCGCCGGCCGCGTGTGCGCGGATCTGGCCGTCGAGCTCGGCGAGGGCCTTCGCGCCGGTCCCGGACACCGCCTGGTACGTATCGACGATCACCCGTTCCAACCCGACGGCGTCGCGCAGGGCCATCAGGACGGGCGCCAGCTGCATCGTGGAGCAGTTCGGGTTGCCTACGATGCCTTCGTGCCACTCCAGGTCGTCCGGGTTCACCTGGCTCACGACGAGCGGAACCGTCGGGTCCATGCGCCAGGCGCTGGAGTTGTCGATCACGGTGGCCCCGCGGGCGGCCGCAGCCGGGGCGAGCTCCTTCGAGACGCCCCCACCTGCGCTGAACAGCGCGATATCGACCCCATCGAACGATTCCGCCACGGCCTCGCCGACCTCGATCGTCCGTCCGGCCGCCGAGACCGTCCGGCCGGCCGAGCGCGCCGAGGCGAGCAGGCGGAGCTCGCCGAGCGGGAAGTCCCGCTCGGCCAAAACCTGGATCATCGTCCGACCGACGACGCCGGTGGCGCCGACGACCGCAACCGTCGGTCGAGAGGAGTTGCTCATCCGGGCATGGCTCCGCAGCGTTTCGTGATCAGCGGGCACCGGCCGAGTATAGCAGCGACCCGCCGGCGTTCCGGCGGGCCATCATGACGTACCGAGGCGGCGCGGGAGAATCCGGAGAGGGCCCCGTCGACGAGGCCCTCTCCGGCGCATCAGCCCGCGAGACGTCAGCGGGTGATCGTGATCGGCCACTCGAGCCGGGTCGTCACGGTCGTCCCCGGGTACGAGATGGACACGGTGATCGTCGCCGTCCCTGTCCCATTCCGGCCCAGCTTCCAGTTGTAGACGAACTGGTCCTTGAGGATGTCGTACTTCACGCACTCGGGTCCCTTCGTCTGGGCTCCCGTCGCCGAGAACGTCACCCGGCATGCCGATGCCAGCGCCAGGGCTTCGCTGTCCGAGATACGGTTCCCGCCGCCGTCCCCGAGGGCAACCTTGACGGGGACGGTCTGTCCCACCATCCACTTCGACCACGGGACCGGCGCGAAGAACCCGAGGATCCGGTACTCGACGACGTAGGTCAGCGAGGCCGACCCCACGTTGCCGGCGTTATCCGTCGCCGTGCACGTCACGGTCTGGACACCGGGACTCGAAGTGTCGACGCTGCCACAGCTCGAACTGGCCAGTCCCGACGTCGCGTCGGTCGCGTTCGGTGAGGCGACGACACCGGTCTGACCGATCGTGATCGGCGCCGCCACGTTCAGAGTGGGAGTAAGGGTCGGCGGGGTCTGGTCGAGCTTGAAGGCCGCCACGACGAGCGGACTCTCGACGTTGCCGTCGCCGTCGATGCTGGCGGCGTACACCGCGTGCAGGCCGTCGGCGGCGACGCTGCCCACGCTGCACGCGGCATCCGGGAGGTCTGCGAAGCCGGACGGGACCGCGGACGGGTCCAGGACGCAGCGCGTCTGGGCCACGATCCCATCGACGTCGGACGCGAAGACCGTCACGCCGACGGTGCTCCGGTACCAGGAGTTGTTCCCGTCCGGCGTGGCAGGATCGAGGGTGATGGCGGTGACGGGCGGAATGATCGCCGCCTCGTAGGCACCGATGTCATATCCCCCGCCCTGCGGTCGCAGGATCAGGCGCTGGTCAATCTGGGGCGACGTCGCGGCGATCGCCTGGTCGACTGCCGAGCTTGTCGTCCCGATGACCATCGTCCGCGTCCGGCCCGGCTTGTTGAGGGCGAGAGGCTGGAGGCCCGGGTCGTCCGTCTCGACGACCCCGGTGCATGTCGGGTCTCTGCGGACGTTCGGCCTCGTGTCGGTGACGAGGTTGCCGCCCGACCCGCTGGTTCCGACGTCGTTACGGGTGTAGCACTCGAACGGGCCGTTGCCAGCGATGAGGCTGTTCCTGAGGACCAAGTACGCCTCGGTGTCACCAATGGGGTCGTAGACCACGATCGCGCCGCCGCCGATGCCGACGGGCTTGCCGTCGGTGAGGGTCCACTCACCCGTCTGGTTGTCGCTGAACGTGGAGCTCGTGACCACGAGCGTGCCGCCGACCGTGAAGATCGCGCCGCCCGCGCCCCGTCCGTCGTTGGAGTCTCCCCCGCCGTAGTGGCCGCGGTTGGCGTAGTTTCCGACGAACGTGCTGTTGATCACCTCGATGTGGGCGACATGGCCGAAGATCGCACCACCGAGGCCCGCGCCGCCGCCGCCATGCTCCTCGTCGGCGTCGCCGGCGAAGGTGCCCCCGGAGCCGGGCCCACTGGCGAAGACGCCACCGTCGCCGGCCCCACCGCCGCCACCGAAGCCGCCATCACCACCGATTCCACCATCGGTGCCCGAGAACGCCGGAGCACCGCCGCCGCCGCCGCCGAAGCCGCCGTGGCCGCCTTCGCCTGTGGCGTAGCCACCGCCACCCCCGCCGCCGCCATAGGCACCGTCCCCGCCGTAGCCCGACGGCACGGTGATCCCGGATTCGGAATCACCACCGCCACCACCGCCGCCTCGGCAGTCACCGTCCTCGCCGTCGGCGCCACCGATCACGTCGGATTCACCACCGCGCCCGCCGCAATCGAAGCCCGGCTGCCCGTGGGACCCACCGGCTGTGATGGTTCCGCCTCCGCCGCCGGGCGTTGGTGCGAAGCTCTCGGGGTTGCTGGCGTCACCGCCGTCGCCGCGCGAGCCACCACCGCCGCCGCCGGTGGAGAACGCGCCGGTCGCAGGCAGCCCGCCGTCGCCACCGAGCCCACCACCGCCGCCGCCGGCCCCGTAGATGTTCCCCGAGCTCCCGTCGCCGCCGAGCGCCCCGTTCTGGACGAAGGTGCTTCGCTCGACGGTGAGCGTGCCGTTGTGGATGTAGATGGCGCCACCGGCACCCATGCCGCCGCCCCCGCCGCCGGCACCGTCGCCGCCCCAGACCTCGAAGCCCCGGATCTCGACCTCGCGGAGGTAGAGATTTCCGGTGTTGGCCACGGCGAACGCACGGTACGGCACGGGGCCACCACCATGGACGATCGTGGCGCCGAGTCCCTCGATCAGGATCGTGCTCGTCACGATTGGCGTCGCCGTGGGGCCGACGTAGTTGAACTGGTCGTTGATCGCGCCGGACATCGTGAAGGTCGCCCCGGCGGGCAGGAGGACGATCGTGTCGTCGCCTCCGCCGGCGGTGCAGCCCGTCTCAAAGAACGTTCCAGGGATCGTGTCGGGCGCGATATTGTCGTCGTAGTTCGCCGCGTAGATCGCCTCCTGCAGCGAGCAGTCGGCATCGTCGTTGACCTCCTGGCCGATCGTGTTGACGGTGATCGTCGCGCCGGCCAGGACGACGGGCGCTGCGATGAGCGGCACGGTGAGTGCCACGATGGATCCGAGCATGACGAGGCGGCCGAGGATCCGCCTCTGCCCCAAGCCTGCTCGCCGGCGACCATCCCGCTTCAAGTCGGTCACGGCATCCTGCCTTGCGCTCATGTCCCAGGCCCTCCCTCCAGGATCGCGGACATCGTGTCCGCCGATGGTTCCCCCGGTATTTCCCCCGTCCCTCGACCCCGACGTCCGGGGCCGACCGCCCGGAGCGGCGTCCGCCTCGATGCGGGCGCCGACCGGACGTCGAGTGCTTCGACGATCCGCTCGACCGGGACGCCGGCCTGCCGATAGGCACGCTCGACGAGTTCGATCGACGCGGCGTCGACGACCCAGTACGCGGCCTCGTCGATCGGGACGAGGGTCGAGGCGACCGTCCGGATCGCCGCTCCCCCGCGCCGGAGCCGGGCCACGCTCTCGTCGACTCGCCACGCGGCGTCGGTGAAGAGCTCCACCGTCACGCCGGGCCAGTAACGCTCAACGAGGAACGTGGCGACGGGTCCGGGCGGACGGTGCGCAGCGTTCACGGGCGCGAGGCTAGGACGCTGCAGACCATCGCCGCATCGGGCGATTCCCTACGGAATAGGCGAGGCGTCCCCGCGACTTCGGGCGGCGACCCACGCGCCGAGCTCGGCGCGAGTCGAGATCCCGAGCTTGCGATAGATGCGGGCGAGGTTCGCCTCGACCGTCTTCGGGCTGAGGTAGAGCAGCCCGGCAACCTCTCGGTTCGTCCGGCCGCCGCCGCTCAGCTCGGCGACGCGGAGTTCGCCGGGAGTCAGGACGCTCGGCTCGACTCGTCGCCCAGGGACACGGCCGAGCTCGGCCCGGGCCACGCGTGCCCATCCCGACGCGGTCGCCGCGTCGAAGAGCGCGGCTGCGGCCTCGAGCGTGTCCCGGGCGGCCCGCCGTGCACCGAGGCGCCGTTCGAGCCGTCCGAGCGCGAGGAGCGTCCGGGCACGTTCGAGCGGCAGGTCAAGGCCGGCCAGCCGCTGGGCTGCGTCGCGAAGCGTCTCCTCGGCGCGTGCGATCGCGCCTTCGCTGACGAGAATCGCGGCCTCCGCGCGGCAGGCGACGGCCCGAGCCCAGGCGCGACCACGTTCGTTCGCGGCGTGTGCGAACGGGCCCAGGAGGGCCCGGGCCAACGATGGCTCGCCGACGATCGCGAAGGCCTCGACCGCGTCCGGGATGTAGAACCCGAGCACCGGTTCGGCGAGCGGCGCTCGTCCGACCGTGCCGGCCAGGGGCCGGAAGGCTGTCGCGGCGGCGGATGCATCGCCGGCGCCGAGCGCCGCGAGCCCGCGCGCGGCGAGCAGCCACACGCCAACCAGGCCCCCAGGGAGAGCCCCGTCGCCGATCGCCTCCAAGATGAGCCCGTCGGTCGCCGCCCGATCGCCGCGATGGGCCTCGACGAGCGCGGCCTGTGCGACGCTCCACGCCCGGAGGAGCTCGCTCCCGGTCGATTCGGCCATTGTCGCCGCCTGGCGGGCGAGGCTCGCCGCCTCTGGGAGGCGACCAGACCGCAGCTCGAGCCAGGACACCCAGAGCAGCGCGTGGGCCAGGTCACAATCGTCGCCCAGGAGGTCGAGACTCGCCTGGGCCGTCGTGAGGAGCCGTCGGGCCTCGGCGTGATCCGCGGTGAATGCCCGGACCAGCCCCACCACGCCGGAGGGCGGCAGGCCCATGTACGGTGGTCGTGAGGCGTCCTCGAGCCGAAGTGCGAGCGCCAGGGCGTCCTCATCCAGGTCCAGGCCGGCGAGGACGCGAGCGAGCGACTCGTAGGCGACGGCCTCGGCGAGCAGTGCGTCGTGCCCGATGTCGGCCAGGCCGGCACGCGCCCGTGACGCGCAGCGGACTGCCTCGGCCGGGTCAAGGCGCAGGAGCGAGACGTACGCGAGGTCAAGGTCGAGTCGGCCCGCCACGTCGGGCAACACGGCGCTCAGCCGCGCCTCGACCAGGAGCGCCTCGGCCTCGGCGACGCCTCCGCCGTTGGCGATGATCTCGGCCAGGAGACCCACCGCCCGCTCGCGCAGCGGCGATCCCGCGGCGCCGACGATCTCGCGGAGCAGCACCCCGGCGGACCCACGGTCCCCGGCCAGGATCGACAGCTCGGCCGCGCCGAACGCCCGCCGATGGGCGGCCTCCCGCTGGGGGGCTGGCGTGAATCGGCAGGCCTGGTCCAGGAGTTCGGCCGCGGCCCGGAGGGCCCCGCGGGATCGGGCCGCGGTTGCCCCGGCCTCGAGTGCCTCCGCGATCGCCGCATCGGGCGGGTCGACCGTCAGCGCCAGGTGCCGGGCTCGCTCCTCCGGCTCGTCGAGCCGGCCGGCGATCTCGGCGTGGATCCGACGGCGATCCCGCTGCGAAGCGAGGCGGAGAACACTCTCTGCGAACAGCGGGTGGGCAAACCTCGGCGGATCGATACCCGGCTCGAGAATCCCCTCATCCCTGGCCGCATCGAGCGAGTCGCCCGGATCTCGGCCGAGGATCGCCTCGATGAGCGCGAGCGTCGGCGCTGACAGCGACGCGAGCACGAGCAGGGCCTCGCGCGTGTCGGCCGGCACGCGCCGGATCCGCCGGGCCGTGAGGTCGACGATCGTCGCCGGCGCGGGCAGCGGCTCCCCTGGCCCCGGGCGCCGGCCGGCATCGACGATGGCCTTGGCAAGCTCAATCGCGAAGAAGGGGTTGCCCCGGGACGACTCCGCGATCCGGTGCAGGAGCGGCCGGGGCGCGATCAGACCGGTCCGGGCCCGGATGACGTGATGGAGACTGCTGAGGCTGAGTGGCTCGAGCTCGATCCGCTGTGTCGGCATCGCCGCGATCGCCAGGGCATCGTCGCCGGCGACGCGGTCCTCTGGCCGGTGGGCGACGAACAGCCCGACGGCCTCGTGATCGAGGCGCCGTATCACGTAGGCGAGGGTCGCCGCCGTGGACTTGTCGAGCCACTGGGCGTCATCGATGGCGAGGAGCACGGGTCCGGTCGCTGCGAGGCTGAGGATCACCGCCCGCGCCCCGGCGGAAACGGTCAGGACATCGGGAAGGGCCGTGTCGGGGGCGCGCCGGCGCAGGGCAACTGCCAGCGCGTCGCGCTGGACCAACGGCAGCGCGGCGAGGCGGCTGTCCGCGACGTGCTCGAAGAGATCGACGAGTCCACCGAAGGCGAGCGACACCTCGGCCTGGACGGGCCGGCAGCTGAGGACGCTGGCGCCCCGAGCCGTTGCGAGCCGAACGCCTTCTTGCCATACGGTCGTCTTGCCGATGCCGGGGTTGCCCTCGACGACGAGGGCGGCCGGACCCGCGAGGCGATCGAGAAACCGCTCGACGACCACGAGCGCCCGCTCGCGGCCGACGAGGTGGTCCGTTGGCTGCGCTTCCATCGGGGCTGGATTCGTCGCCATCGCCTCGTGCTGCTCCTGTCCGCGCAGGGTACGCATCGCCGGCCAGCCTGGCGAGGGGTCCGCGCACCGGTCGCCCGCCACCGGCCGCCGTTCCGGTGCGGCGCCGCACCGATCATGCGATCCCGGTCCCAGAGATCAGCGGACGGCGACCGAGCCGCGGGATCGCTCCCGCGGCTCGCTGTTCTGGTCTGGGTGATGGCGCTCCCGGGGGTCGTCGGTGCGCCGAGAACGGCCCTAGACGGGTTCTTTCGCCAGGTGGCGCTGCATGGCCGCCTTGCGGGATAGGTTGACCCGGCCCTGCCGGTCGATCTCGGTGACGACGACCATGACCTCGTCGCCGACGGAGACGACGTCCTCGACAGTCGGCACGTGGTAGTCGGCGAGCTCGCCGATTCGGACGAGGCCCTCCTTGCCCGGAAGGATCTCGACGAAGCAGCCGAAGCCCATGATCCGGGTGACCTTGCCGAGGTACAGGGCGCCGACCTCGACCTCGCGCGTCAGGCTCTCGATCCACTGGATCGCCTTGCGCGAGTTCTCGCCGCTGACGGCGGCGATCTCGACCGTGCCGTCGTCCTCGACGTTGATCTCGGTCTGGGTCTCCTCCTGGATCTTGCGGATCATGGAGCCGCCCTTGCCGATGATCTCGCGGATCTTCTCCGGGTTGATCTTGATCGTGATGATCCGCGGCGCGAAGTCGCTCATCGACGGGCGAGCCTCGGGCATGACCTCGGTCATCTTGTCGAGGATGGCCAGGCGGGCGGCGAGGGCCTGCTTGAGGCCATCGCGAATGATCGCCTCGTTGATGCCCCGCACCTTGATGTCCATCTGCAGCGCGGTGATACCGTCCCGCGTGCCGGTCACCTTGAAGTCCATGTCACCGACCGCATCCTCCTTGCCGAGGATGTCCGTCAGGACGACGAACCGGCCGTCCGGCTCGCTGATCAGGCCCATCGCCGCGCCGGCGACCGGCGCCGAGATCGGCACGCCCGCGTCCATCAGGGCCAGCGTGGATCCGCACGTCGAGGCCATCGAGGTCGAGCCGTTCGACGACAGGCACTCGGACACGAGGCGGATGACGTAGGGGAACTCCTCGTTCGTCGGGAGGACGGGGATGAGGGCCCGCTCGGCGAGGTTGCCGTGCCCGATGTCGCGCCGGCTTGGGCCGCGCATCGGCTTGTTCTCGCCGGTCGAATAGGGCGGGAAGTTGTAGTGGTGGATGTAGCGCTTCTCGGTCTTCGGGCTGATCGTGTCGATCCGCTGCACGTCGGATGAGGCGCCCAGCGTGGCGATCGTCAGGACCTGCGTCTCCCCGCGGGTGAACAGGCCGGAGCCGTGCGCCCGGGGCAGCAGGCCGACGTCAACCGAGATCTGCCGAAGCTCGGTGAGCCCGCGGCCGTCCATCCGGATGCCCTCGTCGAGGGCGAGTCGGCGGGCCGTCTTCTTGTGGACGAGGTTGAACAGGCTCTTGCTCACGCGCGCCTCACGGCGGGCGGCTTCCTGGAGCGCCTTGCTGTCCGCACCGGTCCGCGTCCCCCGGATGGCGGTTGCGATCGCCTCGCGCAGCGCGGCGATCCGGCCGGGGAGGTCGTTGCCGAACCAGATGAGCAGGTTGGCCGTCGCCTCGGCGTCCGGGCCGGCACGATGGGCCTGAGCAAGCTCGATGCCGAAGAAGCTCGACAGCGTCGGGAGCTTGTAGTTCTCGAGATCCGGGTAGCCATCGCGGGCAATCGTCAGGGTGTCGAGATACCTGCCCGGCTCGAACCGGGTGCCGTCGGCCAAGGCGGCCTCGAGGAAGGCGAGGTCGAAGCCGACGGAGTGGCCGACGATGACCGAGTCGCCGATGAACTTCAGCGCCTGCTTCGCCGCGTCCGCGGGCTTGGGCGCCTTCTTCACGTCGGCGTCCGTGATGCCGTGCATCTGGTTGCCGACGATCGGGCGGCCCGGGTTGACGAGGGTGGACCACCGGTCGGTGATCTTGCCCTTGCGAACCTTGACGGCGGCAATCTCGACGAGATCGGCCATCTTCGGGTCCGTGCCTGTCGTCTCCACGTCCAGGACGACGAATTCGTCGCCGGCTTCGACCGAAGCGGCGAAGTCCAGGACGGAGCCGGTGCCGGCCTCGAGGAACGGCGTGGTCTTCGGCTTGCCGACCGCCTTCCGGAGCTCCTCCTGGATGTCGATGAGGGGCTGAAGGGCGCGATGGCCGAACAGGATCGCCTCGGCCATGACGTCCTCGGGCAGGAGCTTGGCACCCGCCTCGACCATCATGATCGCGTCCCGCGTGCCGGAGACGATGAGGTCGAGCTCCGATTCGGCCATCTGGCTGAAGGTCGGGTTGACCACGAACTCGCCGTCGATGCGCCCGACGCGAACGGCGCCGACCGGCCCGGCGAACGGGATCTCGCTGATCGTCAGGGCGGCCGACGCGGCGACCGTGCCGAGGACGTCGGGCTCGTTCTCCTGGTCCGTGGAGAGCACGGTGATGACGAGCTGGATATCGTCCTTGTAGCCCTCGGGGAAGAGCGGCCGGATCGGCCGGTCGGTCAGGCGTGCGGCGAGGGTCGCCGCTTCGGACGCGCGGGCTTCGCGCTTGATGAAGCCGCCGGGGATCTTGCCCGCGGCGTACATTCGCTCCTCGAACTCGACCGTGAGCGGGAAGAAGTCCAGGCCGGGGCGCGGGTCTGACCGGTTGGCTGTGCCGAGGACCAGCGTATCGCCGTAGCGAACGGTGACGGCTCCGCCGGCGAGCCTGGCGAGCCGTCCGGTCTCGACCGTGAGCGTGCGACCGCCGAACTGGGTCTCGAAGATGTTGGACACGGGGTGCTGTTCCTCCTGTCGTGGAGGAGGCGACGAACGATTCCTGGCCGATCGGCCCGACGGGCCCCTGGTGCGATCGACCCCGGGATGGCCCCGGGGTCAGGTGGCAGCGAGGGCTAGCGGCGGAGTCCGAGCCGTGCGATGACGGCTCGGTAGCGCGTGTTGTCCTTCTTCACGAGGTAGGCGAGAAGGCGACGGCGCTGGCCGACGAGCTTGAGGAGGCCGCGGCGCGAATGATTGTCCTTCTGGAAGCTCCGGAGATGCTCCGTCAGCTCCTTGATCCGCTCCGTGAGGAGCGCGACCTGGACTTCCGGTGACCCCGTGTCGCCGTCCTTGACGGCAAACCCGGTGATGATCTCCTGCTTCTCTTCCCGCGCGAGCGGCACTCGGTCCTCCGACACGAACGTGACTGTATGGCGTCTCTTCAACTTTGACCGGCGGATGGTAGCAGCCCGAACCTGATCGGGCAAACGATCACTCGAAGGTGACCCGAACGCGGGCGGGCGACGCCTGTTCGACGCCCACGAGGTGGACCCCGCCGGCGTCGTCGATACGGGCCACGCCCGGGTGGGGAGAGCCGCCGGTCGGCAGGGTGTGGGTCTGCGTCGAGACCCGGTACTCCCCGGGGGGCGGAAGGGCGACCGGCATCGGAAAGGCGAGACGAAGCGCGCCCTCCGAGGTGGGACTCCCCTCCCCCACGACCGCGTACGGGCGGCCGAGCAGCCGAGCGGCCCCGGCGAGGTCGCCGGACGCGATATCGGCGCGAATCTCCGCGCTGCGGACCGGTCGCCCCTCGAGCTCGAGCGACGGGATCACGGTCACGTCGTAGCCGAGCTCGGCGCCGAGGGCGGCGATCGCAGCTGGCGTGCCGTGTCGCTCGTGCCCGAACGCCGAGTCGGGGGTCATCAGGAACCCGGCCAGGCGCACCCGGTCGCCGATCCGGCGCACGAACGCGTCGTAGCTCGTCATCCGCAGCGCCATGTCGAAGTGCTGGACGATGGTTACGCCCACCCCGGCCTCCTCGAGGCGCTCGAGGCGTTCGGCCGGATCGCACAGCAGGGCCGGTGCGGCACCGGTCAGGATCTCGTCGGGATGATGATCGAAGGTCACCACGGTCGGAACCGCGGCCCGGCGCGCCGCCTCCTCGCGCAACCGGCCGAGGAGGTAGAGGTGTCCAAGATGGAGGCCATCGAAGACGCCGACAACGACGAACAGCGGCCTTGCCGCGGCCACCAGGGCGTCGATCCCCGGGACGACGACCATGCGCACCGTGGGTTCGGCGGCCGGATCAGGCATCAGCGGTCACCGGATCCCGGGCGTCCGGGCGGTCCAGGGTCGCGGTGCCACCCGCCCGGATGAGCATCTTCGTCGGCGCGATCCGGCGCCCATCCAGCGTGCCGATGCCGACGATGCGCCCGGCGCCGTCGAGCAGACGGATCGGGAGGTCCGGCGCCAGGCCCGCGAGCCCGGCCGCCGGGCGGACGTACCGGCCCATCGCGGCGTCGGCGATCTCGCCGGGCTCGAGGCGGATCGATGCCAGACCGTCCAGGCCGGCGTCCATCGGCAGGAGCAGGGCCTCGAGCGCCGCAGTCCCAGCCGATGCAGCAGCACGCAGCACCTCGAGCGACAGGGCGTCCTCCAGCCGGAACGGTCCGCTGGCCGTCCGAACGAGCGCGCCGAGGTAAGCCGCGCTCCCGAGCACGACCCCGAGATCCCGGGCGATGGCTCGCACGTACGTCCCGGCAGAGCAGGTGACGTCGACGACGGCGATCGGGCGGGCGGGATCGTCGGAATTCCAGGCGACGAGCTGGAGGTCGTGGATCGTGACGGTCCGTTCGGCGAGCTCCGGGGCGGCGCCCTCGCGAGCGAGCGAGTAAGCCCGGCGACCGCCGACCTGGATCGCCGAGAAGACCGGCGGCCGCTGGCGAATCTCCCCACGGAAACTGGCCAGGGCGACTTCCACCGCGCGAGAATCGAGAGCCGGCCCCGGTAGGGGCGTGAGCTCCCCGTTCAGGTCGTCGGTGGTCGATGCGGACCCGAAGCAGACCGTGGCCCGGTAGCCCTTCCGGTCAGCCAGGTGGTACTCGACGAGGCGCGTCGCACCCCCCAGGAAGAGCGGGAGCACGCCGGCGGCGAACGGGTCCAGGGTGCCGCCGTGGCCGATTCGGCGCGTGCCGGTCAACCGCCGTGCCAGCGCGACCACGTCGTGCGACGTGGGTCCGGCCGGCTTGGCGATGACGAGGACGCCGTCCAGTCCCTCCTCGTCCCTGCGGCGAGCCATCGTCAGCGCCGGATCGCGGCCGCGAGTCGCTCGGCCTGGGGCAGGACGAGGGCGCGTGCTCCGGCAATCCCGGCCGCCACGGAGGCTCCGGCGGCGCGGGCGTGGCCGCCGCCACCGAACAGGCCGGTCAGGACGGTCGCGTCGACGCCGCCCGGCTTCGTTCGCACGGAGATGCGGGTCATGGCCGGCCCGGCTTCCTTGAACAGGATCGCGACCTCCGCCGCCTCCGATTGCGAGAGCAGATCGATGATCCCCTCGGAATGGGAGCTCACGGCGCCGGTCTCGACGATGTCCGCCTCGGTCAGCGTCGAATGTACGATCAGGCCACCGGCCGCGGTCTCGAGCCGGTCCAGCACGCGGCCGAAGAGGCGGAGCTGGACGTCCGGCTTGGTCCGGTAGAGGCGGCGCGAGATCTCGGCGAGCGGAGCGCCGGCGGCGACGAGCGCGGCCGCGACCGCGAGGGTTCGCGGCGTCGCATTCGGATGGGCGAACGTGGCCGTGTCCATGACGATGCCGGCCAGCAGCGCGGTCGCGAGCGAGCCGTCGTCGAGGTCCAGCGGCACGCCGAGCGGGACGGCGAGGAGGGCGACGAGCTCGCACGTCGCGGCCGCTCCGGGGTCCACCCAATCGTCCGCCCCGGTCGACCCATTGGACGCGTGATGGTCGATGACGAGCGTCGGGACGGATCCGAACAGGTCAGCATGTCGATCGCGGACCGGTCCGACGCGATCGAGCGAGCCGCAGTCCACGACGACGGCCAGGTCGTAGTCCCGGTCTGGCGCCGGGTCCGTGTGGAACTCGCCGATCGCCGGCAGGAAGTCGTAGAGCGGCGGCGGAACGTCTGAGCAGACGAGTGCGGCTCGCCCGCCGCGGTGTTCGACGATCATCCGGATCGCCAGCGCCGCGCCCAGGGTGTCTGCGTCCGGGTTCTCGTGGCTGACGACGAGCACCTCGCGGGCGTCGCGCAGCCGCGCCAGCACGCCGCCCGGGACGGAGGAGATCCAGGAATCGAGCGTGACGCTCACCGGCGATCTCCGCGCGATCCGCGGCGTTCGCTGCCGTCGCGCGTCTCGCGACCGCCTCCTCGCCCGGCGGCGGGGCGGCGGAATCCGCGCTTCGATGCCCCGCCCTTGGCACGGGCGGGGCGTGGGGCTCCGGTCCGGCCGCTGTCCACGGGCGTTGCAGGATCCGGTTCCGGTTCGGGAGCATCGCCCTCGTGCGGGAGGCGGGCGACCGGCGTCGGGAGGTGGGCGGGCGGAACGGCGAGCTCGGCCGGGTCCACGCCGGACTCCAGCTCCGTCAGCAGGCGGAGGACCCGCGTCCCTCGCTCGAGGGTGTCGTCGAGGCGGACGTGCAGCTCCGGGATCCGCTTGATCCGCAGCCGAGCGCCCAGCTCGTGCCGGATGAACGGCATCGCCCGACCCAGCGCTCCGACGGCTGCATCCCGCTCCTCGGGCGTGCCGATCACGCTGACCCAGACCTTGGCATGGCGAAGGTCCGGTGCGGTCTCGACATCGGTGACGGTCACGAACCCCACGCGCGGATCGCCGATCTCGCGCGCAATCAGCTCGCCGATCTCCTGTCGAAGCAGCTCATCGATCCGATCCGTTCTTTGGGTCATGACGCTTGGGTGGCAACCTCAGCAGGAACTCATCGTTCTCCGAGCCAGCCCTCGCCGATGCCGGGCGGCCATGCGAAGGCGTCGCCGAGGAGCGGAGCGAGCGCACTCAAAGGTGCGTGAGCGAGCACCACCGGCGACAACGCACGCATGGGCGTCCGGCGCGGCGACCCTATGAGGCCAGCGATCGACTGACCGTTTGGGTGCTGAAGCACTCGATGACGTCGCCCTCCGCCAGGTCGTTGAAGCCGGCCAGCGCGATGCCACACTCGAAGCCCTGGGCGACCTCGCGGACGTCGTCCCGGAACCGCCGGAGCGATTCGATCCGGTCCGTGGCGATGATCTTGCCACCTCGCCAGACGCGAGCGCCCCCGCGAACGATCCGGCCGTCCGTGACGTACGAACCGGCGATCACCTGGCTCTTCCCGACCTTGATGATCTGGCGAACCTCGGCACGGCCCTCGACGACCTCGACGACCTCGGGCTCGAGGAGCCCGGAGAGCGCCTTCTCGATGTCGTCCGTGAGCTGGTAGATGATGTCGTACAGGCGAACGTCCACCTTCTCGGCCTCGGCGGCCCGGCGGGCGGTGTCGCTGATCCTGGTGTTGAAGCCGACGACGATGGCGTTCGACGCAGACGCGAGGAGGATGTCGTTGTCCGAAATCTCGCCGGCACCCTCGTGAAGGATGTTGATCTTGACCTCGTCCGTCGCCAGCTGGCCGAGGGCGTGGGTGATCGCGCCGAGTGAACCCGAGACGTCCGCCTTGAGGATGATCCGGAGCTCCTTGGCCTGGCCGGCCTGGATCTGCCGGTAGAGGTCCTCCAGGGTGGCGCGCCCGCTGCCCTCGCCGCCTTTCGCGGCGAGTTGCGCCCGCCGCGCGTCCACGATCGAGCGGGCCTCCTTCTCATCGGCCACGGCTCGCAGGATGTCGCCCGCCTCGGGAACCTCGGACAGGCCGAGGACGACGGCGGCCGTTGCCGGCCCGGCCTTGGTGACGCGCTTGCCCACCTCGTTCTCGAGGGCGCGGACGCGACCGAACGTCTCGCCGACGACGATCACGTCCCCGACCCGGAGCGTCCCGGTCTGCACGAGCGCGGTCGCCACGGCTCCGCGGCTCTTGTCCATCCGCGCCTCGACGATCGTGCCGATCGCGGCTCGCTTCGGATTGGCCTTGAGGTCCTGGAGGTCCGCCACGAGGAGGACCATCTCGACGAGATCGTCAAGGCCCATCCGGCTCTTCGCGGAGACGGGCACGAGCGGGGTGTCGCCGCCGTACTCCTCGACGACGACGCCGGCCTCGGTGAGCTCGGTCTTGACCCGATCCGGGTTCGCATCCGGCTTGTCCATCTTGTTGAGGGCGATGATGATCGGAACCTTCGCCGCCTTGGCGTGGCTGATCGCCTCGAGGGTCTGGGGCATGACGCCGTCGTCCGCGGCAACGACGACGATCGCGATGTCGGTGACCTTCGCCCCGCGGGCGCGCATCGCGGTGAAGGCCTCGTGCCCCGGCGTGTCGAGGAAGACGACCCGCCGGCCGTCCTTGGTGACCTCGCTGGCGCCGATGTGCTGGGTGATCCCACCGCGTTCGCCGGCCGCCACGGTCGTCGACCTGATCGCGTCGAGGAGGCTCGTCTTGCCGTGGTCGACGTGGCCCATGACCGTGACGATCGGTGCCCGTGTGACGAGGCTTGCCTCATCCTCCTCGGTGAACAGCTCCTCCTTGGCCGCATCGGAGGTCGCGCCTTCGCCGCCCTCGTCCGTGCCCTCGCCAGTGGTCGGGGCGGCCGCCTCGGCGACCTCGTAGCCGAGCTCGCCGGCGACGAGCGCAGCGGTGTCCCGGTCGATCAGCTGGTTGATCGTCGCAAAGATGCCGCTCTTGATGAGCTCGCGGATGACGTCCGCCGGGTTCACCCCGAACAGGTCCGCAAGGTCCTTGACGGTGATCGTGGCCGGCAGCTCGACGGCGCCTCGCTCACGCGGATCGATGGTCTGGACGCTGGACGTGCCGAACTGTCCGTCCCGGCGGGGCGGCTTGCGCGGCCCGCGACGGCCACGGGTGCCGCTCCTACTCCTGGCCACGGGCTCCTCCTCCGATGCTGTCGAGCGTGATGGTCGCGGTCAGCTCCTCGTGAAGCCCGGCCGGGACACGGGTCTCGAGGGCCCGCGCGAGGGCACCCCGGGCGATGGCGTTGGCGATGCACGCCGGGTCGTGGCAGACGTAGGCGCCTCGGCCCGGGGCGCGACCGGTGGCGTCCGCCCGGATGGCTCCATCCGGCGTCCTGACGACCCGGACCAGCTCCCGCTTGTCACGGGGAGTCCGGCACGCCACGCATGAGCGCGTCGGCGGCCGGCGCGCACCGCGCGCCGCCGCGGAGCGGGCTACGACGACACCTCCTCGGAGGCGGCCTTCTTGGCGCGGGAGCGGGACTTGGGCGGCGCTGCATCCGGCGCCCCAGGCCCGGACGTCGGTTCGTCCGCGGGCCGGAGGTCGGTGCTCACGGCCGGGGCGAGCTCGGCGACCTTGGCCTTCGCCCGGGTCTTCTTCGGCGACGGTACAGGCGCAGCGTCCGAGGCAATCGGCTCGCGCGCCGTCTCGGGGGCAGGCGGCTCGTCGGCGGCCGGGGCGTGGGCTGCTGCCGTGATGGCTGCTGCTCCGGCTGCCTCCGCGGCCCGTGCCTCGGCGACGGACACGTCGCTCCGGATGTCGATCCGCCAGCCCGTCAGGCGTGCAGCCAGGCGTGCGTTCTGGCCTTCGCGTCCGATCGCGAGCGACAGCATCCGCTCCGGGACGGTGACGTTGGCGATCCGGTGCTCGGTGTCGATGTCCACCGACAGCACCTGGGCCGGCGACAGCGCGTTCGCGACGAACTGCGCCGGGTCGTCGTTCCAGGGGATCACGTCGATCTTCTCGCCACCCAGCTCCGCGACGACCGCCTGGACGCGGGCTCCCCGCTGCCCGACGGTCGCCCCGACCGGATCGAGCCCTTCCTGGCGTGACCCGACCGCGACCTTGCTGCGGCTGCCGGCCTCGCGTGCGATCGCCCGGATCTCGACCGTCCCGCTGTGGATCTCCGGGACCTCGAGCTCGAACAGGCGCTTGAGGAAGCCCTTGTGGGTGCGACTCACGAAGAGCGTCGGTCCCTTCGGACCGCGACGGACCTCGAGCACGAACGCCTTCACGTTCTGCCCGATCCGGTAGTGCTCCAGCGGCGACTGCTCGGTGGTGGCGAGGATGCCCTCGACACCCTTCCCGACGTCGAGGATGATCGCGCGCGGCTCCGCCCGGTTGACCGTACCGGTGATGAGCTCGCCCTCGCGGCTCGCGAACTGGTCGTACACGACGTCACGCTCGGCCTCGCGCAGGCGCTGCAGGACAACCTGCTTCGCGGTCTGGGCGCCGATCCGGCCGAAGACGTCGCCGTCCAGCTGCTCCATCTCGACGAGCTCGCCCGGCTGGGCGTCAGGCTTGAACGTGCGGGCCTCATCGAGCCCGAACTGGGTCAGCGGGTCCTCGACCTCGGTGACCGCCAGGCGCGCGCGGAAGACCCTGATCCTCCCGCTCTCACCGTCGATTCGGACGTGGATGTCCTCCTCGTTCGCGATTCGCCGGTAGGCGGCCTGGATGGCCTCCTCGACCGTCCGGATGAGCTGCTCGCGGGGAACCTGTTTCTCGGCATTGAGCTGGAGGAGGGCACCGACGAAATCTCGACTCATGGTCGCGTCGCCCTCCTTCATCGTCGTGTCGCTGATCCTGCCCCCGAAAAAAATACGTGGGGGTCACCCACGTCGTCGGAGGCGGCCAATCGTTTCGGCGGGGAGTATACACCCGAGGCGGTGGAAGGTGATCGAGGCGACCCGCTGACCAAATGGCGGGGCGCGTTCCGGAAGGCCGGGCGATCGCCTCGGGTGCCCGGCCGGACTGCCAGTCCAGTCTTCACGTCCCGGCTGCCGTGAACTGGACCGGCAGACCCGGATCCGACGTGAATCGGCCACTCCGGCCCGGCGAATCGGGCGCGACCCGGACTGCCCGTCCAGATCCGCGTGCATTGCCGTCGAGGAATCAGGACGACGAATCCGGAGGTCGGGCAGTGGCGCGGCACCACACCGCATGCCGCCGTCGTTGCGAGGGCCTTCATCGCCGGTAGCCGGTGCGATCGGCGGCCGGCAGGACCGGGGCGTCCTGCTATCCTCCGGCCCCAGCATGGCATGGCTTCCAACCGACATCGCCGCCGGGGATCCGGGCACCCGCGGCCCGCGCGGGCTCCGCCTCGGCGGACGAGACCTCTTCGTGGTCCACGCGGACGGCGGCTGGTTCGCGGTCGAGGACCGGTGCAGCCATGCCGGGTGCGCCTTCAGCGAGGACGGCGAGGTCGAGGGGGGCCAGATCGTCTGCAACTGCCACGGGTCGGAATTTGATCCGCGCACCGGCGAGCCGGTCCACGGCCCGGCGACCCGCCCGGTGCGGACATTTCCGACGAGGGTGACGGGGGGCGTCCTGGAGATCGAGCTGTGATCGACCTCGAGTCCGTCACCGTGGCGGACCTCGAGCGCGATCCGTACCCGATCTATGCGGCGCTCCGGGCCCACGCGCCGGTCGCCCACCTTCCCTGCCTCGACGCCTGGCTGGTGACCCGCTGGGCGGACGTCGAGGCGGCCTGCGAGGACCCGGATGTGTTCCCGGCCCACGTCGAACGCTCGCCCACGGATCGCGCACTCGGCGGGACATCGATGATGACGACCGACGGCGAGCCCGCAAAACGGCGACGAAGGCCGTTCGACGCGACGCTTCGGCCGCGCGCGGTCGAGGCGCGCATGCCGGACGTCTTCCAACGCCTCTGCCGGGAGCGCCTCGACGGCATCGCCGCCGCCGGCCGCGCAGAGCTGCTCACCGATTACTTCGAGCCGGTATCCGTGATGTCGCTCGCGCACGTCATGGGGATTGCCGAGGTCGTGGACGTCGCGACCCTGACGCGCTGGTTCGCGGGCCTTGCCGCGGGCGTCTCGAACTACGAGGACGACCCTGCGAAGACCTCCCGCTGCGACGCCGTGTCGCGCGAGATCGACGACCTGATCGTCCCGATCTTCGCGGCGCGGGAGCAGGTCCCCGACGACTCACTCCTGTCACACCTGCTCGCGGCGGCCGACGGTTCGCTCGAGGATCGAATCGCCTTCGCCATGCCGTCGTTGAAGCTCGTCCTCCTCGGCGGTCTCCAGGAGCCGGCGCACGGCGGCGCGACGATCGCCGCCTGCCTCCTCGCCCACCCTCAGCAGCTCGCGGCGGTCCGCTCGGATCCCGGCCTTGTGCCGGCGGCCGTGGAGGAGGGGCTCCGCTGGACCGCGCCGATCGGAAACCTCCTCCGCGGGGTCGCCCCGGGCGCGACGTTCGGCGGGGTGACGTTCCCGCCGGATGCGCGGGCCCTCCTCGTCGTCTCGTCGGCCAACCGCGACCGGACGGTCTGGGGACCCACCGCCGACGAATACGACGTCTGGCGACCGCCGCAGCCGCACCTCGCCTTCGCCACGGGGCCGCATTTCTGCATCGGCCACCACTTCGCCCGGGCCCAGCTCGGGGCGGCGATCCGGATGCTCATCGAGCGATTCCCGCGGTTGCGCACCGACCCGGACCACGAGGTGGTCTTCCGCGGGCATGAATACCGCTCGCCGACGGCCGTCCGCGTCCTGGTGGACTAGCGAGGAACCGCCGGGTAGCGGCGATCCACGTAAGCCTCGAGAATGTCGATGAACTCGGCGACGAGCGCGTCGCCCCGGAGCGTCCGATCCAGCTTGCCGTCGATGAAGACGGGCGCCACCGGCTCCTCGAACGTCCCGGGCAGGCTGATCCCGATGTCGGCATGCTTCGACTCGCCGGGCCCGTTCACGACGCAGCCCATGACCGCGACGGTCATCGTCTCGACACCCGGCCGCGTCTCGCGCCAGGCCGGCATCCGGTCGCGCAGGTGGGCCTGAATCCGCTCGGCCATCTCCTGGAAGAAGGACGACGTGGTCCGGCCGCAACCCGGGCACGAGCTCACCTGGGGCAGGAACGATCGCAGGCCCATCGACTGGAGGACCTGCTGCGCGACCCGGACCTCCTCCTCCCGCTCGCCCCCGGGCGCGGGCGTGAGCGAGACGCGGATCGTGTCCCCGATCCCCGCCTCAAGCAGGATCGCGAGGCCGGCCGTCGAGGCCACCACCCCCTGCATCCCCATGCCGGCCTCGGTCAGCCCGAGATGGAGCGGGTAGTCGGATCGTGCCGCCAGGATCCGGTAGACATCCACCAGATCGCGGACGCGCGACACCTTTGCCGACAGGACGATCCGGTCGTGGCGAAGGCCCGTCGCCTCAGCGAGCTCCGCCGAGCGCATCGCCGACTCGATCATCGCCTCGATCATCACGTCCCGGGCGTCACGCGGCGCGGCCAGCCGCGCGTTGGCGTCCATCAGCTCTGTCAGGAGCACCTGGTCAAGCGAGCCCCAGTTGACCCCGATCCGCACCGGCTTGTCGTGCTCGATCGCGACACGGACGATCGTCTGGAAGTTCGCGTCGTGGTGCTTCGACCCCACATTGCCGGGATTGATCCGGTACTTCGCCAGCCCGGCCGCGGCCGCGGGATGCTCCACCAGCAGCTTGTGGCCGTTGTAATGGAAGTCGCCGATGACCGGGACGTGCACGCCGAGGTCGCGGACCTTCTGGAGCATCGCCGGGACGGCCGCGGCGGCCGCGTCCGTGTTCACCGTCACCCGGACCAGCTGGGACCCGGCGTGGGCCAGCCTCGCGACCTGGATCGCCGTCGCGTCCGGGTCCGCGGTGTCCGTGTTCGTCATCGACTGGACGACGATCGGGTGGGAGCTTCCGATCATGACGCCGCCGACGTCGACCGGGACGGCCCGGCGGCGGGCCGGGCGTGTTGCGTCCCGTTCCACCGTCAGCCGCCCCCGAGCCCGCGCGCGATGTCGAACGCGGTCACCCAGACGAGGAAGGCCATGAGCATCATGAAGCCGACGACGTAGGTCAAGCGCTCGGCGCGAAGGGACAGGCGCTGCCCGGCGAAGCGCTTGATGACGAGCATGAGCATCCGGCCACCGTCGAGCGGCGGGAACGGCAGGATGTTGACGACCGCCAGGTTCGCCGAGAGCACCGCCGCGAGGTAGAGCGTGACGAGCGGTCCCAGGGTCCAGAAGACGTCGCCGATCTGGGTGGCGATCCCGACCGGCCCGGCGGCCGGAGGCGGCTCGGTGGGGCTCGTCACGATGGCCGTCAGGAGCTGCCCCACGCCGTCCACGATCAGGCGCGTGGCCTCGACTGTTCGCTCGGCGCCCAGCCCGATCGCCGTGCCGAACTCGTAGGTGACGCGGTCGGTGGTCGTCCGGCTCTCGAGCGGGTGGTCGGGGATCTGTCCGATGCCGAGCGCCCCCTTGCCCGCTTCGACCTCGGCGGGGCCGCGGAGGCGCGCGGTGAGCTCGACCTCGCCGCCATCCCGCTCGATGCCGAGGACGACGGTTTGCCCGGCGCTGGAGCGCAGATCCGCCAGGACGGAGTCCGGTCCGAACGCGCCGAACGCCCGACCATCCACCCGCGCGATCACGTCGCCGACGCGCACCCCGGCGGCCTCGGCCGGTGAGCCGGGCTCGACATACGGAACGTAGACCCCGATCGCCGGATCCCCGGACAGGGCGATCCCGGTGAAGATCGCGAAAGACAGGGCGAGGTTCATGAGAACCCCCGCCAGGAAGATGACGAACTTCTTGGGCAGGCCCTGCCTCGCGAACGAGCGCCGATCCTCTGCGGCGCTGTCGTCGCCCTCGAGCCGCACGAAGCCCCCGATCGGCAGCCAGTTCAGCGTGTAGAGGGTCTCGCCCCGATTCCGCAGGATCCTTGCCCGCGGCGGGAAGCCGAAG
>DATIUS010000103.1:0-6671 GCA_035466655.1 Candidatus Sulfomarinibacteraceae bacterium | reverse complement strand
CGTCGTTACCGTCCTCGACGCGCTGGGTCTGCCAGCCGTACGCCGCGAACCGGGCGAGGACGTCCTCCGACCAGGCCATCTCCGTCGGCCCGTCGAGCTGGATGCGGTTGTCGTCGTAGAGGACGACGAGCTTGCCGAGCCGCAGGTGGCCGGCCAGGCTGGCAGCCTCGGACGCGATCCCTTCCTGGAGGTCGCCGTCGCTCGCGATCGCGTACGTCCGATGGTCGATGACATCGTGGCCCGGCCGGTTGAACTCGGCGGCGAGCCGGCGCTCGGCGATCGCCATCCCGACGGCGTTCGTGAGGCCCTGGCCGAGCGGCCCGGTCGTCGCCTCCACCCCGGGCGTGAGGCCGTACTCGGGGTGGCCCGGCGTCCGCGAGCCCCACTGGCGAAACGCCTTCAGGTCGTCGAGGCTGACGTCGTAGCCGGTCAGGTGGAGGAGCGAGTAGAGGAGCATGGATGCGTGCCCGGCCGACAGGACGAAGCGGTCGCGGTTCGGCCACCTGGGGTCTGTCGGCGCGTGGCGCAGGAACCGGGTCCACAGGGTGAAGGCCATCGGTGCCGCGCCCATCGGCGCTCCCGGGTGCCCGGAGTTCGCCCGCTGGACGCCGTCCATCGAGAGCGTCCGGATGGTGTCGATCGCGAGGCGCTCGAGGTCGGGGGTCGGAGGGGTCATCGGGCGGATCGTACCAACGCCCGGCCTGTCCGACTCGGGCGGTGTGCGCCAGACGCAGGCCGGGTGCACTCCGCCCGCGACCCGATACCATCGTCGTGTGGCCGACATCCCCCGCAAGCCCCGCGTGCTCGTGCTGGGCGACCTCGTCCTCGACCTCGTCCTCGCGCCCGATCGCCCGATCGAGACCGGGACGGATGTCCCGGGCAGCGTCGGGCTCCGCCAGGGCGGCTCGGCCGCCAACACCGCTCGCTGGCTGGCGCGGCTCGGGGTGGACACCCAGCTCGTGTGTGCCGTGGGGCGGGACGGCGCCGGCCGGTCGCTGGTCGCGCAGGTGGCACGGGACGGCGTTCGCGTCCGGCCCGCCCGGATCGCCGGGCAACGCACCGGCCGGATCGGCCTCCTCGTGGCGGCGACCGGGGAGCGGTCCTTCGTCGCGGATCGCCGGGCGGCCCTCGCCCTCGCGCCAGACCATCTTCGACCCGAGTGGTTCACCGGGCTGGACCTCGTCCACGTCCCCGGTTACTCGCTCATGGGCGAACCGATCGCCTCGGCCGCGCGGGCGGCGGTCGGCCTCGCCAGGGCGTGGAACGCGCAGGTCTCGAGCGACCTGTCGTCGATCGGGCCGTTGCTGTCCAGCGGCCGGCGAGCCGCGGTGGAGCTCGTCGCCTCGATCTCGCCGGACATCCTGTTCGCCACCGAGACGGAGGCACAGGCGTTCCTCGGCCGCGACGCCGCCGACGGGATGGTCGAGCACGCCTCGATCGCCGTGATCAAGCGTGGATCCCGCGGGGCGCGCGTCATCGCGCGCGACCCGGACGGCGGCATCCTCCGTTTCGACGTGGCCACGCCCCACGTGGCGGCGACCGATACCACCGGGGCGGGAGATGCCTTCGCCGCGGGGTTCATCGCCGGCTGGCTCACCGCCCGCGCGGCCGGTCGCCACGCCCCGGACGCGCTCCACCGGGCCACCGTCGCGGGCCATCGTGCCGCCGCGCGGCAGCTCACCATGCCGAAGCAGGAGCTCCCCGCCGGATGACCGGGTCAATCCGCGACCGCCTGACGATCGGCCCGGAAGTTGCCGCGGCGCTGGCGGCCGGCCGGGCAGTCGTCGCCCTCGAATCGACGCTGATCAGTCACGGACTGCCGTATCCGCAGAACCTCGACGTCGCCCGGGCATCCGAGGCCGCCGTCCGCGAATCCGGCGCCGTGCCGGCGACCGTGGCGATCCGCGACGGTCGGCTGCTGGTCGGCCTGCAAGACGCTGAGCTGGTGGCGCTGGCAACGGCGCCGGACGGCACCGTGCTGAAGGCCGCCCGATCGAGCCTGTCCGCGGCGCTCACGCGCTCTGGTTGGTCGGCGACCACGGTATCGGCGTCGATGATCGCGGCCCACGCGGCCGGCATCCGCGTCTTCGCGACCGGCGGGATCGGTGGCGTCCACCGGGGTGCGCTCGGCCACGGGCCCGCTGACTCCCAAGGCGCTACCCTCCCGCCGACCCTCGACATCTCGTCCGACCTCGATGAGCTGGCGCGGACACCCATGGTGGTGGTCTGCGCCGGCCCGAAGGCCATCCTCGACGTCCCCGCGACTCTCGAGGTTCTCGAAACCCGCGGCGTTCCGGTGGTCGCGATCGGCCAGGCAGACCTCCCGGGGTTCACGGCGAGGTCGGCCGGCGTCAAGGCGCCGTGGAGCGTCTCCGACGTGGCCGGGGCCGCGGACCTCGCCGTCGCGCACCTGGCCCTCGGCCTCGGTGGCGGGATCGTCCTGTGCGTGCCGGTCCCTGCGGCGGCGGCGCTCCCGGACGACGTCGCGCGCCGCGCGACGGGCCAGGCCGCCGCCGAGGCGGACGCGGCGGGGATCCACGGGCCGGCGCTGACGCCATGGCTCCTGGCCCGGATCGCGGAGATCACCGCCGGGGCGTCGGTCCGGGCGAACATCGCGCTCATCGTCAACGACGCCCGGGTCGCCGGGGAGATCGCCGTGCGCCTGGGGAGCGCCGCCTGAGCTTCCGGCGCCCCGCCTGAAGGGCGGCCCGATGGTTCGAGCGCCCCACGGCCGGCCCGACGCTGCGGAGCGCGGGAAATCGCGTTGCCTCGGCGCGCCGAAGATCGTGTCCGGAGCAGCCCTCGACAGCGGCCGATGTCGCACGGAACCTTGCCGTTCCGCCCGCGCGATCGCTACACTCGCCGCACCGGGGTCGCGGCCCGTCGCGAGCCGACGCTCGGCCCGGCGGAGGCGAGATGCGGATCTACGACGGCAGCCCGCGCCAGGACTTCGAAGAGGTCTTCCGCTCGATCGGCGTGCACCTCGACGGGCGCGCCCTGAAGGACATCCTCATCCTCGAGGTCCCGGACGGGTTCATCGTCCAGGGCCTGGCCCACGTCGGGGCATCGGGCTCGTCCTGGTCGGAATCGGTCGGCCAGGTCGAAACGGAGACGATGACCTTCGCCGACGAGGAGATCGCGCAGTTCATGGATGAGGCTGCCGCCCGCCGGGGCCAGGGCGGCGCGCCGCCCCCGGAGCTCGGTGGCGGCCGCTATGAGCAATCCCTCCGCGTCATCGGCCGGTACATCGACGAGGAGCGGCCCAGGGACGTCTTCCTGTTCGAGCAGGACGGCGCGTTCGTGGTCCGGCTCCACCACACGACGCAGTCGGGCTCCCGCCACACGCTCGCCGAGTTCACCCGCGACGACATCGCGGCACTCATTGCCCGGGCCCCGGCCCTGCGGACGCCCGTCACGGAATCCAAGTCGCCCGGGCCGGCCCGGGCCTGAGTTCGAAGGACCGGAGGAGACACCCGATGCGAGCACTCAAGACCGTCGCCGTCGCCCTGGGGATCACCCTCGGCGCCCTGATCGTCATCCCGCTCATCGTCCTGGCCGGGCTGTTCGTCTGGCTGAAGCTCACCGAGGAGGCGGACGAGGAGTCGCTCGAGCTGGACGAGGAAGGCGCCTGAAGCCGCCCGTCGTGATGCGGCCCGAGGCATCGTTGGCGCCTGTGCGCGCTCGCTCACGCACCTTCGAGTGCGCTCGCTCGCGTGCTCGTCGCCGCCTTGCCTCGGTCTCGCCTGACGACGGGCGGGAGACACGAGATCGTCGATCGTGATGCGGCCCGCGGCCGCGTCGGGCTCGCCTGACGACGGGCGGGACTGACACGAGCTCGCTGAACGAGACGCCCGCCGGACCTTCGGCGGGCATTGACCCTGCTCCCGCCGGCTGGGCGACGAGCCATCGAATCGCGGAGGCCGGCGTCGCCCTGGTCATTGTCGCCTGGGCGGCGAACTTCATCATTGTCAAGGCCGCCAACCAGCAGATCCCGCCGATCACCTTCGCGTTCATGCGGTTCTCCGCCGCCGCGGCGCTCCTGCTCGTGGTCCTCCGCTGGCGGGAGGGTTCGATCCGGATGCCGCTTCGCCAGGCCGCGCCGATCCTGGGCCTCGGCGCGATCGGGTTCGGGCTCTACCAGATCCTCTGGCCGACGGCGCTCCAGACCATCCCGGCCGGAGATTCGGCCTTCCTCATCGCCGCGACGCCGGTCCTGACCACGCTGTTCGCAAGCGCTGCCGGCTCGGACACGCTGACGAGGCGCAAGCTGACCGGGGCCCTCATCTCGTTCATCGGCGTCGGGATCGTCATCGCCGGCGGCCCGGGGCTCGTCCTCGGGGCATCGCTCGTCGGTGATGGACTGACGCTCGGTGCGGCGGTGTGCTGGGCCGTCTACACGTCGTGGGGTGCCCCGATCCTCGCGTCACACTCGCCGCTCCGGACGACCGCCTGGGCGATGGCCGGCGGCAGCCTCGTCCTCGCCCCGATCGGCCTCATGCAGGCGGCGGGCGCGGACTGGGGTGCCGTGACCGCCGGTGCGTGGGCGGGGTTCGCCTACTCGGCACTGATCCCTGCGGGCGTGACCAACGTCGTGGTCTTCCACGCCATCCGCCTGTTGGGGCCGACGCGGATCACCGCGCTCCAGTCCCTCGTCCCGTTCATCGCGGTCCTCATGGGCGCGGCATTCCTTGACGAGCCGGTTCAGCCGGCCCAGCTGGCCGGCGGCGCGGTCATCGTCCTGGGTGTCGCGATCACCCGGGCCTTCTCGGTCGGCGGCCTGGCCGGTCGCTTCCGGGCCTGGTGGCTGCCATGATGCCGCTTCCTCACGCGACGGGGTGCAGGAGGGCGCCGTGTCCGGCCCTGGTCCGCCCCTCGGTGTTCGCCGGACGCTGGGCCGTACGTCCTGATCCTGCGACGCCGACGCACGGATCAGGCACGGCAGTCCCGGCCGCGACGGTGTTGCGCCGCAGGAAGCGCCAATTCGGGTCAGGTCCGGGTCTGCCAGTCCCATTCGCGTCATCGAGGTCATGAATTCAGGACTCGTCGACCAGCCCGACGCCCGACGAGGCCGCGGGCCGTTCCAACCAGCCGCGGGCCGTTCCCTCGACCAGCCGCGGGACGCACCACACGGGCACGCGCCGTCACGCGCCGTCACGCCCCGAAGGCAGTCGGTTGCCCCGAGGACCGTCTTCCGCTAGCATCAGAAAAACCCCCGGAGGATCGAGACCCGTGGCGAAGTATGTCTTTGTGACCGGAGGCGTCACCTCCTCGCTCGGCAAGGGCATCACCGCCGCCAGCATCGGGCGCCTGCTCAAGGCGCGGGGCCTGCGGGTCTCCATCCTCAAGCTGGATCCGTACATCAACGTGGATCCCGGGACCATGTCCCCATATCAGCACGGCGAGGTCTTCGTGACCGACGACGGGGCGGAGACGGACCTGGACCTGGGTCACTACGAGCGATTCATCGACGAGAACCTGTCCCAGCTCTCCAATGTGACGACCGGCCGGATCTACCAGGCCGTCATCGCCAAGGAGCGCCGCGGCGACTACCTGGGCGGCACGGTCCAGGTCATCCCCCACATCACGAACGAGATCAAGGAGCGGATCGGGCGGGTCGCCAAGGATGGCGATCCGGACTGCGTCATCGTCGAGGTCGGCGGCACGGTCGGCGACATCGAGTCCCTGCCGTTCCTCGAGGCGATCCGGCAGATGCGCAAGGACGTCGGGCGGGCGAACGTGATGTACGTCCACGTGACCCTCCTGCCGGCGCTCGCCGCGACCGGCGAGCTGAAGACGAAGCCGACCCAGCACTCGGTCAAGGAGCTCCGCGGGATCGGCATCCAACCCGACGTCATCGTGCTGCGCTCGGATCACGAGGTCCCCGACGAGATCCGCGAGAAGATCGCCCTGTTCACCGACGTGGCGACCGAGGCGGTCATCCCGGCCCCAACTGCCGAGACGATCTACGAGGTGCCGCTCCAGTTCGAGGCCTTTGGCCTGGGCCGGCTCGTCGTCCGCGAGCTCGGGCTCGGCGATCCCGAGGCCGTCCCGGACCTCGATGGCTGGCGCGCCCTGGTCGAGCGGATCAAGCGCCCCAAGCCGGTCCTCGAGATCGCCCTCGTCGGCAAGTACATCGAGCTCCCGGACGCGTACCTCTCGGTCACCGAGGCCCTCCGCCACGCCGCCTGGGCGCACGAGGTGGACGCGAAGGTCCGCTGGGTGGATTCGGAGGCGCTGACCCGCGAGAACCTCCACGCCGCGCTGGCCGGAGCGGCCGGCATCCTCGTCCCGGGCGGGTTCGGGCACCGCGGCATCGAGGGCAAGGTCCTCGCCGCCCACTATGCGCGCGACCACAAGGTCCCGTACCTCGGCCTCTGCCTCGGCCTCCAGTGCGCCGTCATCGAGTTCGCCCGCGAGGTCATCGGGACGTCGGACGTCAACTCGACTGAGTTCGACATGTTCACCGAAAACCCGGTCATCGATTTCATGCCGGACCAGCGGGAGCTCGAGGACAAGGGCGGCACGATGCGTCTCGGGCTCTACCCGGCCAGACTGACCCCCGGCTCCAAGGCGGCCGCGGTCTACGGCCAGGAGGTCATCTACGAGCGGCACCGGCACCGATTCGAGGTGAACAACCGGTACCGCGGGACGCTCGAGGCGGCCGGGATGCT
>DATIUS010000102.1:0-5430 GCA_035466655.1 Candidatus Sulfomarinibacteraceae bacterium | reverse complement strand
TGACGGAGATTGCCGTTCCCGCGCGCGGCATCCTGAGCGCGACCCTGTCGAAGGGCGACGGATTCGAACTCGTGCTCTTCGCCTTCGCCGCCGGCGAGGCGCTCTCCGAGCACACCTCGGCCCGCGCGGCGATCATCCACGTGCTCGCCGGCGAGGGCGATCTGACCCTCGGAGACGAGCCGTACCCGGCGAAACCGGGCACCTGGGTTCGCATGCCGGCCGACTGCCGCCACAGCCTCACGGCACGGACGCCGCTCGTGATGGCCCTCTATCTGTTGCCGGCCCAGCATGTGGACGCCAGCGCCCGGTGAAGGCAGGGGAGCCGGGCGCCGGGCCAGTGAACGAGGGGCTCCCGGGCACCGATTCATCCACGGGGATCCCCGTGTGCGGTCGGCTCACCTGCGTTGCCACGGCATCGACATTCGACGTCGAGATTCGTCTGGGCCGTAACGGCTGGGCGCGCGGATCGTTTCTAGCCGAGAAGGGCGAGGTTCCCCGCGAATCGTCGCCCCCACGATGACCGGGCCGATCGGGCCCGGCATACGCACGGAGGACCTGATGAAGAAGCTCATCCTGAGCGGCCTGACCGCGCTGAGCCTGACAGCCGCGCTCGTGGGCGTGACGTCAGCCGTTGGACCGGACGTCGCCAACGGTAGTTTCGAGACCGGGACGACCAGCCCCGGAGCCTCGTTCGTCCAGCTCTCGGCCGGCGACACGACAATCACGGGCTGGACCGTGAGCGCCGGGACCATCGACTACGTCGGCCCGTACTGGCAGGCCGCCGACGGCGTTCGGAGCCTCGACCTGAGCGGCACCGGTCCCGGGGCGGTGAGGCAGTCGATCGCCACCACCGTCGGCACGACCTACACGGTCACGTTCCGCATGTCCGGCAATCCGGTCGGCGGGGCGGGCACCAAGACGATGACGGCCGATGTCGGGGCGGCTGCCATTCCGTTCAGCTACGAGGTCACCGCCGTCGATCCGAACACCCTGACGGACATGAAGTGGGCCAAGAAGTCCTTCTCATTCACCGCCACGGCGACGACCACGGTCCTCACGTTCACGAGCACGACGGCCGGGGTCTTTGGCCCGGCGCTCGACGACGTCCGGGTCGCCGTCGCGCGGGGGAAGGGTGCGAACGCCAGTGCGAAGGCATTCAGCGTCTGCAAGAACGACGGCTGGAAGTTGCTGCACGACGGCCAGGGCCGCGCCTTCAAGAACCAGGGCGACTGCGTCAGCTACTTCGCGACGAAGTTCCGGAACGGCGCGGGCGTCCTCCGCTAGGCAACCTCTCGATGGCCGCGGGGGCAGCGCCTTCCGCGGCTTCTGAGCCGGGCACACGGCCCGTCTGAACCCAGCCTGATCCCAGGCGTCGAAGGCCCCCGCCGATGGCGGGGGCCTTCGACGTGTCTGGGCGCGGCCGTCGCGGTAGTACCTCTGTGTCGCTCGGCGTGGACCGGACGGGTCCTGATGTCCCGACGGTCCGGGGTCTTGAATGGAACCCGAGCGTCTTTTGAGCCCGAGGCTTAACAACGCGATGATCGAAAACCCGACCGCGGCTGCGCGGACCCCACTGGCCGTCGGTCGCCGTCGGTTTGGTCCTGCCACGCTGACGGCGATCGGGACCGTCTTCTACGGCGCGCTCTACCTCGGCTGGCAGCTCTTCGGGTGGGGCGGTGAGGACCTGCAGCTGGCGATTGCCGATGCGTCGTTCATCCCGCTCGGGTTCGTCGCGATCGCCTTCGCGCTGTTGGTGGCGAGGCGAAGCACCACCGCGCCGGGCCGGCGCGCCTGGACCCTGATCGGCCTCGCGTTCGCTGCGTACGCCTTCGGCGACATCGCCTGGTTCAACATCGAGGTCGTCCTCGAGGCGCAGCCGTATCCGTCCGTGGCCGACGTCGGCTACATCGCCTTCTACCCGCTCCTGCTCCTGGGTCTCTTCGCCTTGCCCCGGGAGCGCTCCGAAAACCCGCTCCGCGCCGTCCTCGACATGATGATCGTCGTCATCGGGGCGGTGACGGTGGTCTGGTGGCTCATCCTGGAACCTGTCGCGGCGGCCACGGACAGCGGCGGGCTGGAGACCATCGTCGCGCTCGCGTACCCCGTCGGCGACCTCCTCGTCCTGTTTGCGCTCGGTGCCGCGCTGATGAGCCGGCTCGTGGGAACGTCGCGCTCCGCGCTCACCCTGATCGGGATCGGGCTCCTCCTCAATGTCCTGGCCGACCTGACGTACGCCCGTCTCTCGCTGGAAGAGACGTACGAGTCCGGGGCCTGGCTGGACGTGTGCTACCTCATCGGCTGGGTGCTGATGGCCCTGGGTGCCTTCCGTCAGTCGCAGCTCGGCGCCACGTTGCGGGAGGCCGGAACGGAACCGGCGGCGATCAGGCCGCTCACGTTCCCGCCCTATCTCGCGGTGGCCGCGGTCTACGTTCTCCTCTTCGTCGCGACCGAGACGCAGGGCACCGCCCTTCGCGAGGTCGTCCTCGGCGCGATCGTCGTGACCTGCCTCGTCGTGGCACGACAGGTCCTCACCGCGCGCGAGAACGCCCGCCTTCTCGCCGAGCGGGCGTCGAGCCGGAGCGAGGCGCGCTTCGGCGCGATCATCCAGAACGCGAACGACGTGATCGCCGTCATCGACCGCGACGGCGCCATCAGCTACGTCACGCCGTCGGCCGCGCGCCTGACCGGCCGATCCGCCGAGAGCCTCCTCGGGCTTCGCCTGGACGCCCTCCTCGACCCGCGGGATGTCCCGCTCGCCCTCGAGCTGCTCCGGGTCGCGGTGAGCCGGACCGGGACCGGGACCGGGGATACGATCCAGTGCCGCGTCCGGACTGCGTCAGACGATGAGCGTCACGTCGAGCTGAACGCGACGAACCTGCTCGACGACCCGGTCGTCGGGGGCCTCGTCGTGACGATCCATGACGTCACGGAGCGGCGCAACTTCGAGGAGCAGCTGCGCGACCAGGCGTTCCATGATCCGCTGACCGGGCTGGCAAATCGCGCCCTCCTCGCCAACCGGATCGAGCACGCGATCCGCAAGACCCGTCGCCGCGGGATGGCTCCCGCACTGCTCTATCTCGACATCGACGACTTCAAGGAGATCAACGACTCGCTCGGCCACCCGGTGGGCGACCGGGTCCTGGTCGAGGTCGGCCGACGGATCTCCGGGGCGATCCGTTCCGGAGACACCGCTGCGCGCCTGGGTGGCGACGAGTTTGCCGTCCTCGTCGAGGAGTCACGCTCGATCGCGGAGGCAGGCGTCGCCGCAGAGCGGATCCTCGACACGCTCCGCAGGCCCATCGAGGTGGACGGCACGCAGCTCACGGTGGAGGCGAGCATCGGCGTCGTCCGCCACGAGGGCTACCAGGCAGATCCATCGAGCCTCCTGCGCGACGCCGACATCGCGATGTACGAGGCGAAACGGGAATCGCGCGGCAGCTACCGGGTGTTCGAGCCTGCGATGTTCGTCGCGACCCTGGACCGGGTCAGCCTCGAGGCGGACCTCCGGAGCGCCCTCGCCGAGGGCCAGTTCGAGTTGCTCTACCAGCCGCTCTATGACTTGTCCGGCAAGGACCTCGTCAGTGTCGAGGCGCTGCTCCGCTGGAACCACCCGTCCCGCGGGCTCATCATGCCGGAGCAGTTCATCCCGATCGCGGAGCGGACCGGCGAGATCCTCCCGATCGGGCGCTGGGTCATCGAGCAGGCGTGCCGGACCGTTGCCGGCTGGAACCGGTTGAACCCGGGTCGCGATCTTCGGGCAAATGTGAATGTCTCGGTTCGGCAGCTCGAGCCCCGGCTCGTGGATGACGTCATGGAGATCCTCGCTCGGACGGGGCTGCCGGCCCGCCTGCTCATGGTCGAGATCACCGAGAGCGTCTTCGCGGGAGAGCGGCCGGAGGTGCTCGACGTTCTCGTCGCCCTGCGCTCGCACGGGATCCGGGTCTCGATCGACGATTTCGGGACCGGGTACTCGTCGCTCGGAATCCTTCGAACGCTGCCCGTCGACGAGCTGAAGATCGACCGGTCGTTCATCGAGGGGCTCGGCAAGGGTGACGTCGGGCTGGTCGAGGCGATCATCAAGCTCAGCCACGACTACGACCTCACGACGGTCGCCGAAGGGATCGAGCGGCCCGACCAGTTCGCCTCGCTCCTGGCGCTCGGCTGTGACACCGGCCAGGGGTACCTGCTCGGCCGCCCGGCGGCCGAATCGGTCATGGAGTCCGAGGTCCGCGAACACCCCGATGCGGGATCGTTCACCCGGGCTGCCAGCGCCTGAGGCCGACGACCCCGGCGCGCAGGCGCGGGACGGCGAACCGAACCGGTCTTCCGGATGCCCGACTAGACTCCTGCCGTGCGCGATGAGCTCGACCCGCAGCAGGTCGACGGGCTGACCGACCTCGACCCCGAGGCGTTCCGGGCGGCGCTCCACGCCGTCGCGGATCTCATGGCCGACTACGCCGCCCGGGTGGAGGCGTACCCGGTCCTTCCGCCGATCGAGCCCGGCAGTCTCGCCGAACTCTTCCCGTCCGAGCCGCCCGAGGATCCCTCGCCGCTGGCGGCGATTCTCGACGATTACCGGACCCTCATCGAGCCGAACGCGACCCACTGGAGCCACCCGGGCTTCATGGCCCTGTTCGCGACCCCGGCCTCCGCGGCCGGCGTCCTCGGCGAGATGCTCATGGCCTCACTCAGCCAGAACACGATGCTCTGGCGAACGTCGCCGATCGGGACGGAGCTCGAGTCGGTCGTCGTCGGCTGGCTGCGCCAGGGCCTCGGGCTGCCGGATGCCTTCGACGGCTTCATCACCGACACCGCCTCGACGTCGTCCCTGATCTCGCTCGCAGGAGCGCGCGATGCAGCCGGGTTCGCGGCGGCGACGGACGGACTCCGCGGGCGAGTCGCGCTCGGGCGGCCGATGGTCTACGCGTCGGCCGAGGCCCACTCGTCGATCGAGAAGGCGTGCATGACCCTTGGCCTCGGCCGGGCGGGCCTGACGAGGATCGAGACGGACGCCGAGTACCGGATGCGGCCGGACGCGCTGGCGGCGGCGATCGAGGAGGACCTCGCCGCGGGCCGGCGGCCGGTGGCGATCGTGGCGACGATCGGGACGACCTCCTCGACGTCCGTCGACCCGGTCGCGGCCATCGCCGATGTTGCGGCGGCGCACGGGCTGTGGCTCCACGTCGACGCCGCGTACGGTGGCGCCGTCGCGCTGCTGCCGGACCGGCGCGCGGTCTTCGCGGGCTGGGAACGCGCCGATTCAATCGTGGTGAACCCGCACAAGTGGCTCTTCTCGCCGCTCGACGCGTCGTTGCTGCTGACCCGGCGGATGCCCGCGCTGCGCGATGCCTTCTCGCTCGTCCCGGAGTACCTGCGGACGCTTGACCGCGAGAGGCCCGTCCGGGACGTCCATGAGTACACGCCCGTGCT
>DATIUS010000101.1:0-17315 GCA_035466655.1 Candidatus Sulfomarinibacteraceae bacterium | reverse complement strand
GGGACCCGCCTGGCCGTCTGGGTGGCCGATCCGGCCAACGTCGAGATCGGGACCCTCCGGCTCGTCGCGATCGACCTTGCCACGGGGACGGTGCGAGCCGATGTCGATCCACTGCCGGGCGTCGCCGCGATCCGCGGCTTCTCGATCGGCGAAGGTCGCCTCGCCTGGGTGACGCCGCCCGGCCAGGACGGCGAGGCGAGCCACGTCCAGGTCCTGGCCTGGACGGACGCCGACTTCGGGCAGGTGCGAAGCATGGCCATGGACCGGCCGGTGGTCGCCCGCTGACGATCCGGTTCGGGGCGCGCGCTGCATCGCAAGAGACCGCCGCGGACCGTCCAGGACCGCCCACCGAGGCACCGATCCGCCCGGATGCCGTAGAGTCCGGGCGTGCGACCCAGCAAGACGGTCGCGATCGCGGCGCTCACCGCCGCGCTCGCGCTCGGCGCGCTGCCGGGCCTCGCAGGCTCGCGGGAACCGAGCCGCGAGCCGCCGATCGAGGCAGCCGCGTTCCGGGACGTCATTCTCGCCGCAACCGGCGGCCGGTCGATCGAACCGATCACCGAGCTCGATTCGGCGTACGCGTCGGCCGGCAGGCTGAATCCCGGTTCGGTCTTCCAGGAGCCGTCGGCGGACGCCCCGGCACCGCCGCCGGATCGCCCGGCGATCGCCGTGCCGAAGGTCAAGCCGGCCTGGGAGTGGAAGCCGCCCCGCTACACCATCAGCGGCTACGCGACCTTCTACGACAATGGGACCACGGCGATGCGTCTGCCGCGCGGCACGATCGTCGTCGTGTGCGGCGAAGCGGGCTGCCTGGAGCGGACCGTGAACGACTACGGCCCGATCAAGGCGACCCGGGTGGTGGACATGTACCGGCCGGATTTCTTTCGGATCTGCGGCTGCGGCTGGTGGTCCGGCACGACCTGGGTGACCGTCAAGGTCTACTGATCCTGTAGACTCGTTCCCGACCTTCGCGACCGGCCACGAGAGCCGGCAGTCGGCCCCGAGAGGCCGGGAAGGAAGAGGAGACGCCAGTGCGGGGTCGCGGGCGAGCGGCGGCCGGCCGGCCCGGGGGCGGCAGGTGAGCGAGCGCCGGATCATGACGGCGGAGGAGATCCGCCGGGCCGTGATCCGCATCTCCCACGAGATCGTCGAGAAGCATGCCGGCACGGACGGCCTCGTCCTGGTGGGGATCCAGCGCCGCGGCGTTCCGATCGCGCAGCGGCTCGCCGCGGCGATCCTCGAGCACGAGAACGCCAGCCTTCTCGTCGGTGCGCTTGACATCACGTTCTACCGCGACGACCTGTCCATGCTCGCCCAGCAACCGGTCGTCAAGGGCACGGACCTCCCCTTCAACGTGACCGGCACCACCGTCGTCCTCGTGGACGACGTCCTCTACACCGGCCGGACGATCCGGGCCGCGATGGACGCGCTGATGGAGTACGGCCGGCCCCAGGCGATCCGCCTGGCGGTGCTCGTGGACCGCGGCCACCGCGAGCTCCCGATCCGCGCGGACCACGTCGGCAAGAACGTCCCGACGTCGCGCGAGGAGCGCGTCAGGGTCCGGATCGCGGAGGTGGACGGCGAGGACGCCGTGGACATCGACCGCGGACCGGTCGAGGCGTCCGTGGGGCTGACGGTCGCATGACCACGATCACGGATCCTGCGCTCGCGACATCGGCCGGGGCCGGCGCGGACGCGGCCGCCGCGGAGGCGACGGGAACTCTGGCGGTGGGGGCCGAGGCCGGTGGTGGATCGACCGCCAATGCGGCGCCGGCCGGCCAGTGGACGCACCGCCACCTGCTCGACGTGGACGTCCTCACCGCTGACGACCTCGACCTGGTGATGCGGACCACGGACACGATGGCCGGCGTCCTCGCCCGCCCGATCCCCAAGGTCCCCACCCTGCGCGGCTGGGGCGTGACGATCCTGTTCTACGAGGCGTCGACGCGGACGCGCGTGAGCTTCGAGGTCGCCGCCAAAAACCTCTCGGCGGACGTCGTGAACATCGCCGCCGCGACCTCGTCGGTGGCGAAGGGCGAATCGCTCGTCGACACGATCCGGACGATCGAAGCGCTCGGCGCGCGCCTCCTCGTCATCCGCCACCCGACGTCCGGGGCGCCATATCTCGCCGCCCGGCACTTCTCCGGCGGCGTGATGAACGGCGGCGACGGCTGGCACGCCCACCCGACCCAGGCGCTCCTCGATCTGTACACGATGCGGACGCACCTGCCGGGCGGGACGGTCGCCGGGCGGAAGGTCGTGATCCTCGGCGACGTCCTGCACTCGCGCGTCGCCCGGAGCAACCTCTGGTCGCTCACCGCGGCCGGCGCGGACGTCTGGGTCTGCGGACCCGCCACGCTGCTGCGCGGTTTCGAGGCGTGGGCCGCCGCCGGGATCGCCGGGTCACGCCAGTTCCAGGTGACCTCGGACGTGTCCGACGCCCTTCGTGACGCGGACGTCGTGATGGCGCTCCGGATCCAGCGGGAGCGGATGGCCGGCGGCCTCCTGCCGTCGCTCCGGGAGTACGCCGCCCGCTTCGGCCTGACGCGGGCACGTCTGGCGCTCGCGAAGCCGGAGGCCATCGTCATGCATCCCGGCCCGATGAACGAGGGCGTCGAGATCGCCCCCGATGTCGCGGCCGGGCTCCAGTCCGTGATCACGGACCAGGTCGCGAACGGCGTCGCCGTCCGGATGGCGGTGCTCTACCTGCTGGCCGGGGCGCGCGGGCCCGTGGCGGCCGAGCCCGGTGCGGGGGCCGGGGACCGCGGCGCCGGGGTGGGTGACCGCGGCGCTGAGGCGGGCGGGCGCGGCGCTGGGGCGCCCGGATGACGCCCTCGAACGCCGTCGCATCGCCGGTCGGCGCGCGGGTCGCCGACCTCGAGATCACTCGGGCCTGGCTCGTGGACCCGGCGTCCGGCCGCGAGGGGCCCGGCGAGATCGTCGTCACCGACGGGGTGCTGGAGGCCGTGACCTGGCTGGACGGCGACGAGGCCGAGGGCGTGGACGCGTCCGGCGTGATCGTGGCGCCCGGCTTCGTCGATCTCCACGCCCACTTCCGGGAGCCCGGCAACGAGGACGCGGAGACCGTGGCGACCGGGCTCGCGGCCGCGGCGCACGGCGGGTTCACCGCCGTCTGCGTGATGCCGAACACGACACCCGCGCTCGACGAGCCGTCCGTGCTCGTCCGTATCCGCGACGCGGCGGCGGCGTCCGGGTCGCCGGTGACGCTGCTCGCTCACGGCGCCGTGTCGGCGGGCCGGGCCGGGGAGCAGCTCGCGGCACTGGGCGAGCTTGCCGACGCGGGCGTCGTCGGGTTCAGCGACGACGGGGCGCCGGTCCGATCCGCGGCCCTCCTCCGGAACGCGCTGGCGTACGCGGGCATGCTGGGACTGCCGATCGTGGACCACCCCGAGGACCCGGCCCTCACCGAAGGAGCGGAGGCGAACGAGGGGCTGGTGGCCACGGTCCTCGGGCTTCGCGGCTGGCCTGTCGCCGGGGAGGCGGGCGCGGTCGCCCGGGACCTGGCGATTTTGGCCGACGTGGTCGTGGACGTGCCGCGAGCGAGGCTCCACCTGACGCATCTCTCCACGGGCGCCGCCCTCGCGCTCGTGCGCGCGGCGAAGGCCGCCGGGCTGCCGGTCACCTGTGACGTCACGCCGCACCACCTCGCCCTGACCGATGAGTGGGTCGCCGGCTCGCGGCGCTGGAGCTGGGAAGTGCCGGGGACCGGCGCCGCGGGCGGCCTCCCGGCCGGCGACGCGGCAGGTGCCGCCGGGGACGCGTGGCGGGATGGCGCGATCACGGCGCCCCCGTTCGACCCGTCGCTCCGGGTGAACCCGCCGCTCCGCTCCGCGGCGGATGCCGCCGCGTGCGTTGCGGCGCTCATCGATGGCACGGCCGACGCGATCGCCACCGATCACGCCCCGCACACCGAGGTGGACAAGGCGGTCGAGTTCGGGCTGGCTGCCAACGGGATCTCGGGGATCGAGACGGCGCTCGGGATCGTCCTCGCGGCGGTGGACGCCGGCCGGCTGCCGCTCGCCACGGCGATCGCGGCCCTCACGACCGGCCCCGCCCGCGTCCTCGGGGATCGGGCGCCCGGCCTCCCCGGGCCACGCGGTCTCGTCGAGGGGGGGCCGGCTGACCTCGTCGTCTTCGATCGCTCCGCGACGTGGAAGGTCGAGGAGGACTCCCTCGCCTCGAAGGGCAAGAACTCCCCGCTGCTCGGCCGCGACCTCCCCGGCCGCGTGCTCCTCACCGTCGCCGGCGGCCGGATCGCCTACGAGGCGGACGTCGAGTAGTCCGCAGACCGCTCGCCGCGCCCAGGAGCGCGCGGTTGCGCCGGCCGCATCGACTGGACGCGACTTCCGGCCCGGTCGGCCGCGTCGTTGCCCCCGGTGCCGGGCTCGGTCACGGCACCGCGGCGAGTGCCATACCGGTGGGCATCTGGGAGGAATCCGCATTCGGGCGGACGCGGAGAGCCGTGGCGGGCGGCCGCGTGCGGCCGGCCGGCCCGCTACGATGGGCGCGATGGCGACGACCCCGGCGCTGAACCGCGACTACGAGCGCCGCGCCTATTGGCACGCCACGATGCCGCCGATGCACGACCGGAGCGGGCGCCAGCTCCCCGACACGGTCGATGTCGCGATCGTCGGGGGTGGGTACACGGGGGTCGCGGCAGCTCGCAAGCTCGCGATCCAGGGCGCGAAGGCCGTCCTGCTCGAGGCGCGGAACCTCGGCTGGGGGGCCTCCACCCGCAATGGCGGCATCGCCCACCCGGGGTTCAAGTGGGGACCGCGGACCCTCGCGAAGCGCTACGGCGCCGAGACCGCGCGGGCGATCTACGGGGAGTCGATGGAGGCCCTGGACCTCGTCTTCGGGCTGATTCGCGACAACGACATCGATGCCGAGCTCCGTCCGAACGGCTGGCTCGAGGTCGCGTGGGCGCCGAGCCACTTCGATGCCTTTGCCGACGAAGCAGAGGCCCTCATGGAGCTCGGGGCCAGCGCCCGCGTCGTGGCGAAAGCCCAGCTCCGCGAGGAGATCGGAACGGATGGCTATCACGGCGGCCTCGCGCTGGATCCGGGTGGGGTGCTCCATCCGGCGAAGTGGTTCGCCGGTCTCGTCGGGCTTGCCGAGCGCGCCGGCGCCGACCTCCACGAGGGAACGCCAGTGCTCGGGATCCGGCGCCAGCGCGACGGGCGCTTCGTGGTGGAGACGGGGCGCGGGGCGATCCTCGCGCGCGACGTCCTCGTCGCGACGAACGGCTACACGGACGGTGCGGCCCCGAGCGTCCGCCGCCGGATCGTCCCGATCGGTAGCTACATCATCGCCACGGAGCCGCTCCCGGCGGATCTCGCGCACGAGCTCTCGCCGACCGGGCGCGCCTATTTCGACACCAAGAACTTCCTGTCGTACTGGCACGTCTCGGCGGACCGGCGGCTCATCTTCGGCGGGCGGGTCAGCTTCATCCCGACGACGGTGGACCGGACGGCCCGGCTGCTCTTCCGCCGCATGCTCGACATCCACCCCCAGGTGGCCGGCTACCGGGTCGAGTATTCGTGGGGCGGCAAGGTCGCGATGACGTTCGACCGGATGCCCCACATCGGCCGGCTCGGCGGCGTGATGCACGCGGTCGGGTACTCGGGCACCGGCCTCCTGATGTCGACGTACCTCGGCACGCGCGCCGCGGAATGGCTCAGCGGCGGCGAGCCGCCGGCGCTCGCGAAGCTGCGCTTCCCGATCGTGCCCGCGCCGTACGAGGGCCGGCCCTGGTTCCTGCCCGCGATCGGCGAGGTCTTCCGACTCCAGGACCGTCTCGCCGTCCGCGGGGTCGCGGCACCGGGCACGTCCAGCCCTGGGGACGAGCGCCTGGCACCGGACCGCTGACTGTGGCGGCAGCCCGCCGCGCCGGGCGCGCTGCACTCGTCCTCGGGACGGCTGCGCTCCTTGTCATGGCCATCGCTGGGACCGTCACCGCGGCCGACCCCAGTCCAATTCCAGGGGCCACGCCCGCACCCGTTCCCCAGCGGCCCACGTGCGCGGAGCGCTACCCGGCAGACGGGCCCGCCGGGGTGGACCTGCTGCTCGGGTGCGTCGTGAGCGAGCTCGTGCGGTACGCGGGCGGGCTCGGTGGCGGGCTCGAGCCGGTCGGAGAGCCGCCCCGGCTCAGCGGGTACCTGGTCCCGATCGGGATCCTCGTAGCTACGATCGTGTCGATCGCCCTGGTGGTCCGGGTCGCCCGGCGGGACGCGGGACGACGCCTCGCCCCGGCCGCCCCGGTCGCGTGGTGGTCGTGCGCGGCTTGTCGATCGCTCAACGCCGCCGGGCGAACAGCCTGCTACCGCTGCGGTCGGGAATTCGAAGAGGGGGCCACGGAGCTGCGCGCCGACGGCGAGCCGCTGGCGCCGCAGTCGTTCGGGATCCGGCGCGACCGCTGAGGAGCGCCGTCGACTGGCCCTGGACGGCGATGGCGGGGAGGCCTGTCATCCCGGGTGACACGATCGCCACGAACGAGCACGCCGCATGGTCAGTTCGTGCTGATTCTTGCTCAAACTCGGGGGTGCTCTGGCTCATTCATCAGAATCGTGTTCCTCAGCCTGACAACGGCCGCTCGGCCTGGTGCCGCGGACCCTGCCACCGGGCCCGCGGTTAACGGAGCGACCCTGACCTCGGCGGCTGGTCCAGGCTAGACCTGCGACCCCAGCTCGCGGAGGTGGTCGAGGAGGCGGTCGACATCGGCAGTCGTCGCCTGCGTGTTCAGGATCCCGGCTCGCAGCCAGGTGGCGCCCCGGAGTCGGGTCGTGGTGACCCAGCCGTCGCCGGAGGCCTCGAGCGCGGCCTGGACCCGGTCCTGGTGCGCGTCGAGGTCGGGGCCCTCCACGAGGCCGGCCGGCCGGTGCCGAAAGCAGGCCACGGACAGCGGCGGCACCGGCACAAACGCCTCGAACGCCGGGTCCGCGGCGGTTCGAGCCGCGAGGTAGGCGGCGAGGTCGACGTTCGCCTCGACCAGGCGGCCAAGACCGGCGGTCCCGACGTGCTTCCAGGAGAGCCACAGCTTCAGCGCCCGCCAGCGGCGGGTCCCCTCGAACCCGAGCTTCCAGTAGTTGAGCTGACCGGCGCCGCCGTGGTCGTCCTCGTCGGGCGACGGCATCGGAGCGTGGCCGCTCCGGTAGTACTCGGGCCGGCGGCTGCCGAAGGCCGTCTCGAGGTCCGCCCCGCGGCGGACCATGAGTCCGCCGATGTCGTAGGCCTGGAAGAACCACTTGTGTGGATCGACGGTGACCGAGTTGGCCCGCTCCAGTTCCGGGACGCGGCCCGCGTCGCGGGGTGAGAGCCGGGCCGCGGCGCCGTAGGCCGCGTCCACGTGGAGCCACAGGTCCTCGCGTTCGGCGACGTCCGCCAGCTCGCCGACCGCGTCCACGGATCCGGTGTTCGTGGACCCGGCCACGGCGGAGATCGCGATCGGCGTCAGGCCGGCCGCGCGGTCCTCCGCGATCGCCGCCGCGACGTCCACGCCGCGGAGCCGGAACTCGTCGTCCGCGGCCACGAGGACCAGGCATTCGGGCGGGAAGCCGAGCTCATCGATGGCCCGGCCGATCGAGAAGTGCGTCTGGTCGGAGGTGTAGATGCGGAGGGTCTCGAGGGTCCGCCCGCGGGGCGGCCGGTCCAGGGCGAGGACACGGGTCGCGTGCACGTCCCGGGCGAGGGCCATCGCGATGAAGTTCGCCATCACGCCGCCGGAGGTCAACAGGCCGAAGCTCCCGCGCTCGTAGCCGACGAGGTCGCACAGCCAGCGGACCACCTCTTCCTCGACGAACGCGGCCACGGGCCCGGCGTGCCAGACGTCGACCCCCTGCTGGGCGACCTGGGCGAGGATCTCGCCGAGCACGGACGCCGTGAGCGGCGGCGGCGTGAAGTAGCCGAACGAGCGAGGGTGCCAGGCGCTGACGGTGTGCGGCGCGATGCGCGTCCGGAACTCGTCGAGGAGCGCCGGCCAGGGAGTCGGCGCCTCGGGGGCGCGGGCCGGTCCGCCGGCAGCGCCGAAGTACCGTACCCGGAGCTCGCCGTAGCCCGCGGGTTCGCCCATCGCCCGTTGCAGGGCGTGGTCGTAGAGGTAGTCGAGCGCCGCCTCCCAGGTTGCCGCCCCGGCGTCGCGCAGCGCCGCGCGCGAGACCGCCGGGTCCCGGATCCCGAGCAGCTCCGGCTCGGGGTGCCAGGCGAAGGCCTGGAGGAAGCCGTCGGGCGCGGGCTCGGGATCGCGGGGGTCCTGCATGGCCCGGATGGTAGGTGACTGCCGACCGGACGCGCACGGCGTGACCGGCTCGCCGGGAATCGGCATACTCCGCCGAACCGGTATCGGGAACGGATTGCGCGGAGGGCGTGTGGCGGAGCAGCGGACGATCGTCTTCTTTCCCGAGGGGGCCTACGGCCCGACGAACAACTGCGTCGGGATCGGCCAGGTCCTCCAGCGTCACGGCCACCGCGTCGTGTTCATCGTCGAGGAGTCGTTCGCCGGGCGCCTGGAGGCCCAGGGGTTCGAGGAGCGCCTGATGCGCCTCGGCCCGCCGCCCGCGACCGAGGAGGCCCCCGGCCAGTTCTGGATCGACTTCATCAGGGACACGTCCCCGATCTTCCGGAAGCCGACGATCGAGCAGCTCGGCGAGTTCATGGCGCCGACCTGGCAGGCGCTCATCGACGGCTCGAAGTACGTCGACGACCGCCTCCGCGAGATCATCGACGAGCTCGGGCCGGATCTCCTCGTCGAGGACAACGTGGTCTGCTTCCCGGCCCTGCCGGCGTCCGGGCGGCCGTGGGTCCGGATCGTCTCGTGCAACCCGGCCGAGCTGAAGGATCCGGCCGTGCCGCCGCTCTCGTCCGGCTACCCGGTCGCGGACCGGTCGGCCTGGCCGGCCTTCCTCGAGGAGGTCGAGCGCACCCATCGGCCGATGTGGGAGGACTTCGACGCTTTCGTTCGGGGGCGCGGCGCGCCGGGCCTCGCCTGGCGGGACGGGGGACCGGAGTTCATCCACGAGTCGTCGTGGCTCAACCTCTACTCGTACCCGGCGGAGGCGGACTACGCCCGCGAGCGCCCGTTCGGCCCGACGTGGCACCGGCTCGATTCGACGGTCCGCCACACCGCCGAGACATGGGAGCTGCCGGAGCAGCTGCGCGGCGGCGAGGGCGCGCTCATCTACCTCTCGCTCGGGAGCCTCGGCTCGGCCGACGTGGCTTTGATGCAGCGGCTCGTCGACGTCATGGGGACGACGCGCCACCGGGTGATCGTGTCGAAGGGCCCGCTCGAGGACCAGATCCGGCTCCAAGACAACATGACCGGGGCCGGGTTCCTGCCGCAGCCGGCGGTCCTGCCGCAGGTGGATCTCGTGATCACCCACGGCGGCAACAACACCGTCACCGAGGCGTTCCACCACGGCAAGCCGATGATCGTGCTGCCGCTCTTCTGGGACCAGGTGGACAACGCGCAGCGGGTCGATGAGACGGGCTTCGGGGTCCGCCTCTCGACCTATGGCTTCCGCGACGAGGAGCTGACCGGCGCCGTGGAGCGGCTGCTCGGCGACACCTCGCTCCGGGGGAGGATGGCGGCCATGTCGGCGCGCATCCAGGGCACATCGGGCACGGCCAGGGCGGCCGAGCTCATCGAACGGGTCGCGTTGACCGGCCAGCCGGTGAGCGCGGCGTGATGACGCCAGCCATTGGGCAGTGGAGGAGGGATTCGTGAACGGACGGAATACAGGCGGGACCGGGCGTCGCGCGGCGGCGCTCATGGGCGCCCTGGCGCTCGTGGTCGGAGCATGCGGCGCGGGCGCGAGCCCGACACCGGAGAAGCCGTCGGGCAAGATCGTGGTCTCGAACTGGGACCTCTACTTCCCCGAGACCCTCATCGCCGACTTCACGAAGGAGACCGGCGTCGAGGTCGAGTGGTCGAAGCACACGACCAACGAGGACATCATGGGCAAGCTCGACGCCTCGAACGGCTCGGGCTTCGACATCGTGTTCGTTTCCGCCCAGTTCGCCGAGGCCCTCAACAACCGAGGCTGGGCCGAGAAGCTCGACCACGCGAAGCTGGCCAACGTCGGCAAGCTGGATCCGCAGGCGGACAAGCTCGGCTACGACCCCGGCAACGCGTTCTCGATCCCGTACACGTGGGGCACCACCGGCCTGTGCTACCGCTCCGATCTCGTGAGCTTCACCCCCGACAGCTGGAACGACCTGCTCGATCCGCCGGCGGAGCTGGACAAGAAGATCACGGCGCTCGCGACCGATCGGTGGCTGCTCCTGCCGGCGCTGAAGGCGCTCGGCTACTCCGCCAACGAAAAGGACGAGGCGAAGCTCAACGAGGCGAAGGACCTGCTCATCTCCGCGAAGCAGCACCTCCTCGCCTACGACGACACGACCTTCTACTCGAAGCTCGTCTCCGGCGAGGCGCTCCTCGTCGAGGCATGGGACGGCTGGTGCAACTACGGCATCGCCGAGAACGCCGACATCAAGTTCGTCGTGCCGTCCGAGGGGAGCGATCTCTGGAGCGACACGATGGTCATCCTCAAGTCCTCGTCGAACAAGACGGCGGCCTATGCGTTCATCGACTACATCCTCCGCCCGGCCGTGGCGAAGACCGTGGTCGACCTGACCCTCTACAAGGTTCCGAACCCGGAGGCGATGGCGCTCGTGGACGCGGAGACGCTCGCCGCGTTCCCGAACCTCGCCACGACCGGCGAGGAGCTCCTGAAGGGCGAACCGCTCCGCGACCTCGGCGACGCGGCCCCGCTGTGGGCCCGGATCGTGGCCGAGATCACCGCCGGACAGTAGGCAGACCGGGTCCCGGGGGCGCCGGCCGGACGGCCGGCGCCCCCGTCCCGATTCACGGACCGTGCGACGCCGACTCCTGCTCCTGGGCCCGGCCCTGGGATGGTGGGCCGTCTTCCTGGTCGTCCCGGTCGGGCTGGTGATCGCGTACAGCGTCTTCGAGCGCGGCACGTACGGCGGCGTCGTCCCGACGTTCACGCTCGAGAACTTCGTCCGGGCGGTCGATCCGCTCTACCTGCGGGTGCTGCTCTTCTCGCTCCGCGTCGCCGTCCTCGCGACCGTCATCGCGCTCCTCATCGGCTACCCGGCCGCGTACTTCATTGCCACGCTGCCGCGCCGCTGGCGAACGCCCGTCCTCGTCCTCGTGATCCTGCCGTTCTGGACCAGCCTGCTGATCCGGACCTATGCCTGGATCGTGCTCCTGAACCGCGAGGGCCTGATCAATCGCGGGCTGGAGGCGCTGGGACTCGTCGGTGAGCCGCTGCCGCTCCTGTACAACGAGTTCGCGATCGTCCTGGGCCTCGTGTACGGCTACCTGCCGCTGATGATCCTGCCGATCTACTCGTCCATCGAACGGCTCCACCCGGAGCTTCGCGAGGCCTCGTCCGATCTCGGCGCGACACCGATCCGGACCTTCGTCCGGGTCACGCTGCCGCTGACGCTGCCCGGGATCGCCGCCGGCTGCATCTTCGTGTTCGTCCCGAGCCTCGGGAACTTCATCGTCCCGGACCTGCTCGGCGGGGGTCTCACGATCATGGTCGGCAACCTCATCCAGGCCCAGTTCCTCAAGGCGCGCGACTGGCCGTTCGGGGCCGTGCTCGCGCTCGTCCTCATCGCCCTCATGGGCGTCCTGCTGTTCCTCCAGGCGTGGCTCCTGGAGCGCGACCGGCGGCAGGCGGTCGATGGCTAGAACGGGCTGGGGTCGGCGGCTGCTCCGGGTCGAGTTCGCGCTCGCGGTCGCCTTCCTCTACCTGCCGATCGCCGTCGTCGTGGGGCTGTCGTTCAACGAATCCGGCCAGCCGACCGCGTGGACCGGCTTCAGCCTGGACTGGTACGGGTCCGTCCTCCGCAACGAGGACCTCCTCGAGGCCTTCCGGAACACGCTCGTCGTGGGGGTCCTGACGACGATCCTGGCGACGGTCCTCGGGACGCTCCTCGCCATCGGGCTGGAGCGGGCGATCCACAGCCCGATCCTCGACAGCCTCGTCTACGTCCCGATGATCGTCCCGGACATCGTCCTGGCGATCGCTCTCCTCAGCTTCTACAACCTCGTCTTCGCCGGGCTGCTCAACCTCGGGATGGGGCTCTGGACGGTGGTCCTCAGCCATGTCGTCTTCGACGTCGCGTTCGTGGCGATCGTCGTCCGGACGCGGCTCCGCCATTTCGACCGGTCGATCGAGGAAGCGTCGCTCGACCTCGGCGCGGGCGAGGTCCGGACCTTCTTCCACATCACCCTGCCGGTGATCGCGCCGGGGGTCATCGCCGGCGGGCTCCTCGCGTTCACGCTCTCGTTCGACGAGTTCATCATCGCCTTCTTCACGAAGGGAACCGCCGAAACCTTCCCGACCCAGGTCTATTCGATGATCCGGTTCGGGGTCACGCCGGAGGTCAACGCCATCGCGACGTTCGTGCTCGTGGTCAGCATCACGCTCGTGCTCGTTTCCCAGCGACTCCGCGAGTCGGACGCATGAGCAGCGGCGAGATCATCCGGATCGAGGGCGTCACGAAGCGATTCGGCGAGGTCGTGGCGGTGGACGACGTCAGCCTGTCGATCCGGGAGAACGAGTTCTTCGCGCTCCTCGGGCCGTCGGGGTGCGGGAAGACCACGTTGCTCCGGATGCTGGCCGGCTTCGAGTCGCCCGATTCCGGGACGATCACCCTCGACGGCCGCGACCTGGTCGGTGTGCCGCCCTACCGGCGACCGCTCAACCTGATGTTCCAGTCCTATGCGCTCTTCCCGCACATGCGGGTCTTCGACAACGTCGCCTACGGGCTCCGGATGGAGGGTGTCGCCGGCCCGGAGATCGAGCGCCGTGTCGACGAAGCCCTCGCCCTCGTCCGGCTCGACGGCTTCGGACGGCGGCGGCCGCACCAGCTGTCCGGCGGCCAGCGCCAGCGCGTCGCGCTCGCGCGAGCGCTCGTGAAGCATCCCCGCGTCCTCCTCCTCGACGAGCCGCTCGCCGCCCTGGACCGCCAGATCCGGATCGAGATGCAGGTGGAGCTGAAGCGGCTCCAGCATGCCGTCGGGATCACGTTCGTCGTGGTCACGCACGACCACGAGGAGGCGCTCGCGCTTGCCGACCGCGTGACCGTGCTGCGCTCCGGCCGCGTCCTCCAGGTCGGCCCGGCCGACGAGCTCTGGGAGCGGCCCCGGACGAGGGCCGTGGCCACGGCCCTCGGGGAGGCGAACGTCCTGCGCGGAACGATCCGGCTCGGGACCCTCCCTGGGGCTGCGGTCCTCCGGGTGGGCGAGCGTGCGCTGCCGGTGGATGCCCTGACAGTCGCGTCGCTCGGTCTCGGGGACGGGGCGCCGGCCGCGCTCGTGATCCGGCCTGAACGGACACGGATCCAACTCGAGGGCGGCGGGGGCGCGAGCTTGACCGGCCGGATCGCCGAGACGATCTACCTCGGCGGGAGCCGGAAGGTCGTGGTCGACGTCGCGGACGGGCCGTCAATCGTCGCCCGCGTCGAGGCGGGGACGATGGGCGCTCTCGCCCCGGGGGACGCGGTTGCCGTCGGCTGGGAGGTCGGCGACGGGATCCTCGTCGTCGACGACTGAGCAAGCAAGGTGGGGGAGGGAAGCGGCGCGCACCTCGCCGGGCTCGAGGCCCGGGCCCGCGCCGCCGTCGCGGCGGTCCCGCCCGGCGCGATCGCGGCCGCACGATGGTCTGGCCTCGGCGGGCGATCGATCCAGTCACTCAAGCTGGTTGACGTCTTCGCGTTCGACGACGGCGGCGCGCTGGCGGTCATCGAAGCCCTCCCGGCCCTCCCGGCCGCCTCCGCCCTCCCGGTCGGCTTGGCCGGCTCGGCCGGCTCGGCCGTCGAGGGGACGGTCGTCCGGCTGACGCTTCCCCTTGAGGACGGCGGTCCCTGGCGCGGGCTCCACGCCCTCGCGAGCCGAGGCGGGACGGCGGCCGGGGCGCTGGGCGGCCGGCTCGTTGGCCGTCCGGGAGGGGATCGAAGCGGAGGGCGTCTCGGGCCGGCTGGCCAGCAGGCATCGGCGCCGGCCCTCGTGGTGCGCCCGGCCGTAAGTGACCAGTCGCACACGAGCGTGATCGTCGACGAACGCTCGATCCTCAAGCTCTACCGGCGCCTGACACCCGGGCCGAACCCGGAGGCGGAGGTGCTCGCCGCGCTGGCCGGGGTCGTGGACGCCCCGGTGCCGGCCTGGAGCGGAGAGGTGGACCTCGTGCTCTCGGACGGCGAGACCACGGCCCTCGCGATCGAGCAGGCGTTCATCCCCGGCGCCGATGACGCGTTCGAGCTCCACGCCGAGGGCCTGGCAGCCTGGCTCGCCGGGGGCGGAGCGCCGGTTCCCACGGCGATCGCCGCCGCAACAGGCGTTGCCCTCGGCCGGCTGCACGCGGCGCTGGAGAGCGTCGGGGGGTCCGCGTTCGCGCCGCGCCCCGCGGGCCCAGACGATCGGGCGGCCTGGCTCGCTGCGGCCGAGGCGCACCTCGGCGCCGCGGTTGACGCCGTCGCGGCGGTCGATCCGGAGCTCGCCGGCCGGATCGCCCGGTCCGGCCACGCCATCCGCCGGGCGCTCCGCCCCCTCGGCGACCCGGCGATCCCCGTCCGTCTCCAGCGGATCCACGGCGACCTGCACCTCGGCCAGGTGCTCCCGACGCCGGATGGCGTCCTGCTCGTGGATTTCGAGGGCGATCCGACCCTCGATCCTGCCGCCCGGCGGAGCCTCGGGGCGCCGCTCGCCGATCTGGCCGGCTTCCTCCGGTCACTCGACCACGTCGCCCGGAGCGGAATCCGGCGCGCCGGCGTCCGCCTGGGTGGCCGACCCGGACCGGGAGCGGTCGCCGCACTCGACCGCTGGATCGAGGCCGCGCGCGCGGCCTGTCTCGCGGGCTACGCGGCGGGTCTCGGGCGCCCGGCCTGGGCGGCCAATCGCGCCCTGCTTCGCGCGTTCGAGGTCGATAAGGAGCTCCGCGAGTTCATCTATGCCGCGACGTTCCTGCCGGCCTGGCTGTACGCGCCGGCGGGCGGACTGCCCGCGCTCCTCGGCGAGACCGGAGAGACCGGCGAGACCGGCGGAACCGGCGACCGTGAGGTGTGGGCATGATCGACCGTGCGACGCTCCTCGTCGCGGACCTGGAGCGGGTCCCGGCAATCCTCCGCGAGCATGCCGCCGCCGCGCTCCCGGACCTCGGATGGGGCTCGGGTGGCGATCGCCCCGGCCTGTCGCGGCGCGTGGTCCTGACCGGACTCGGCAGCTCCCGGTTCGCTGCCCTTTCGGTGGCACCGATCCTCCGCGACGCCGGCCTCGAGGTGGTCGTCGAACACGCCTCCTCGTCCAGGCCGGCTCCGGCAGCGGCCGGGACGCTCGTGGTGGCGATCTCGAGCTCCGGGGGCACGCCGGAGACGATTGCCGCCGCTCGGCGCGCCAGATCGGCGGGCGCAACCGTGCTCGCGGTCACGAACCGGCCCGAGAGCGACCTCGGCCGGGCGGCGACCCGAACCCTGGACCTCGCGGCCGGCCACGAAGCGAGCGGTATCGCGTCGGCGACCTATGCCGCGACGGTCTCTGTCCTCGTCCGGCTGGCCGAGTCTCTCGGTGCGGACGTCGACGCCTCGCGCGTCCTCGACTCCGCGGCGGGTGCCGCCGAGGCGGTCCTCGCCGGCCGTGCCGGGTGGCTCGCTGCGGCCGCGGACCTCCTGGACGGCGGTGCCGCGGTCCACGTGCTCACCGACGCAGCGGCACTCGGGACCGCGGAGCAGGCCGCGCTCCTGCTCCGCGAGGGCCCTCGCCTCGATGCCGACGCCACGGACGCGGGCGACTGGCTCCACGTCGGGATCTACACCGCCCTGCCGGGCTACCGCGCGATTCTGCTGGCCGGGACGCCGTACGACGGCGCGCTCGTCGAAACGCTCCACGGCCGGGGCGGCCGGGTCCTCGCCATCGGCGAGCCGGTCCCGGACGCCGACCTCGCGGTGCCGCTCCCCGACGGAGCCCTGGGCGACCCGCTTGCCCGTGCCCTCGTCGAGCCGCTCGTCACCTCGATCCTCGCCGCCGAGCTGTGGCGCCGAGCGAGGGCTATCGACCACTGACGGCTCGACCCACCTGGCGGCCCCGTCCGCAGCCGGTCCAGTTCGCCGACCGCCCCGACCGCCCGACCGCCCGGATCGCTCGATGCCGACCGCCCGGATCGCGCCGCGCCGATACCATTCGGGCCGTGACCGATCCAGCCCGTCCGAACGGCGTCCGCGGCGTCGACTACAAGGGGGCGCCGCTCGATCCTGCGAAGGGGCCCGGGCTCGGCTGCTTCTGGGTCCAGCTCGCTGTGCTCGTCGTCCTGCTCGTCCTCACGCCGCTGAGCGTCGGCTGGGGCTGGCCGTCCTGGGCGAGCGGATTCCTGCTGATCGTCGTCCTGATCCTGCTGCTGTTCGCCGGGCAGACGGTGATCTTCCTGCTCCGCCTCGTCGCGGCGGATCGGCGGGCCGCGGGTCGTCGCCGCCCGCTCGCGTCGGGCACCCCGACCGTCGGCGAGCTGGAGGACGACGACGCCGGGCCGTCTGCGGACGCGAGCCGCGCGGCAGCCGGCACGGAGCCGCCGACCGGCGACGATCCTGCCGGGTCGGCGGGCGGCGGCGTGCGAGAATAGGCGCCCGCGCCGCAGCGTCGGCAGGCCGCACCAACCGCCGCACCACTTCCGGGAGGTTCCGCGCTCCGTGCCCGTGCTCGCGACCTACTTCACCGTCCGCCGCGGGCGTGACCCGTTCTTCAAGTTCTACATGAAGACCCTGTTTCCGCGACAGGTCCGCGAGTACGGTGAGAAGTACGGGATTCGGTTCCTCGGCTGGTACAACGTCGCCCACGGCTGGGACTTCGACAACGTGATCCTGCTGGACCTGCCCGACTACGCGACGCTCGACAAGCTCGAGGCAGACGAGGCGACCCGCGCGCTGGGCCATCGCGCCGGCGAGTGGATCTTCGAACGACATCACTCGATGTTCCTCCGAGAACGGCTCGGGTCGGACCTCGAGTACCACGGCTAGGAGGCGCTCGAACATGGACGTGGGCCGCAACGACATGCTCGCCGAGCTCGCCAACGACGCCGCGCTCGAGCGGACCGACTTCGTCGTGCAGGCGACCGAGCAGCTGGGCAAGTTCCTCGACCGCCACCGTGAACGGATCACGGCCCTGGGCGGGATGACCCTCATCGACGACGATCCCGACTACCTCTCGGTGGCCCCGGACCTCACCTTCCGCGTGCGCAGCCGCTACGAGGACCCGGTCACGGGCGAGTGGTCGAGCGACA
>DATIUS010000100.1:0-4597 GCA_035466655.1 Candidatus Sulfomarinibacteraceae bacterium | reverse complement strand
TCGACGATCTTCGCCCGGTCCCAGTCGGCATTCGGCACTTTGCGACTGTCTCCAGGGACGAGGTACTACAAGCTCATTGGGCGCTCGTTGAGCACTTCAAGCGCAGCCGAGACCCCGTCGCCCCGCCCGGCATCAAGGATGACAATCTCCTTGAGTCGGCACTATCAAGACAGGAGACGAGTGTCGCTGGAGTCCCCAAGTACCGAACGCTGCCGCACCTGGCCGCTGCTCTTGTCTACGGCCTCGCTCTTAACCATCCATTCCACAATGGCAACAAGAGGACCGCATTCCTGTCCCTTCTCCTTCTTCTCGAGAAGAATGACTACGTGCTCATCGCCAACGAGGCTGAAGCTGTCGACTTCATCGTGGCCGTGGCAAGTCATAGCTACCGGAATGACGCCCTTGAACCAGGTTCGAGGCAGACAGACGAGGAGACGCTGGCCATTGCGCAGTGGATCTCGTCGCATTGTCGGCGCATAGATCAGAGGCTCCGGCCCATTGACTGGCGAGACTTACGGAAGCGACTGAGGCACTTCGGCGTAACGACTCGAGTTCTGAAGGGAAACTTCATCGAACTCTCTCTCAACGGTCGCCGAATCATCCTCGCGTACGCAGGCGACACCAGAGAGGTCAGCAAACCCACGGTTCGCCAAATCTGGCGTGACTTGGGGATCCCCGAATCGGCTGCCTTCGACGCATCTGCCTTTTACGGCAGTGGCGCACCCGTTGATAGATTCATCCTCCAATTCCTAGACGTCTTCAAGCGGCTCGCGCACCGCTGAGATCTCGGTGGCAGACATAACTTACCTTATCGGAAGTTGTTATTTCCCACCTCGGCAACACCTTGGAGGGCTTGCACCTCGGTTCGGCCTAGAGGTCAGACGGTCCAAGCGTCCGGATGATCGTCGCGACGCCTCGACGGAGCCGCAGGTCGGTGCTCAGGAGCGCGGCGCCCAGATGACGTGCGAGGGCCACGTATTCGGCGTCGTACGTCCTGGCCCATCCGAGGTCGCGCGCCAGTGCGAACGCCCTCGCCCGGTGGTCGGGGCCATCGGCGCGTTCGATCGGCAGCGCCTCGAGGCGTTCGAGCGCCAGGACGCTTGCGTCATCTGGCATCGCGCCGCGCCAGCTGGCCTTCCGAATGGCCGAAAGACATTCCGACCAGAGGAGGCCCGGCGCGATCAGCCGATAGTCGTCAAGTCCGGGAATCGGCCCCGCGACGGTCGCGAGATGCACTGCGGCGCTTGCATCGATCACCAGTGGGACGGGCATCAGTGCTCGTTCCGCTGCTCGCGGATCAACGCGGCCCAATCAGGCATCGGGCCACCCCAGAACGTCTTGCGCCATTCCGGCGGCAGCGCGACGGCTTGCGACCCGTCGAGGGCCGCCTGGAGGTCAGCCTCGTCAACCACGTGCTGTGTGCCGACCTTCGATGCCCTGAGCTTCCCCTCGCGGATCCAGCGGCGGACGGTCTCAGGGTTTCTTCCCACCCTGCGGGCGACTTCGGGAACGGTGAGCATCGCGCCTCCTCCTGTGTAGCATACTACAACATGGCGAGCGCGCCGGCCCAATCCTGGTGCCGCCGTGCACCGCTTTCTGGGTGTCGGTTGGACGACGACGGCGCTTCCAGGGAGGGCGGGGGCCTCGTCCGCGAGATTCGTGCTCGACGGCCGTGATCCGGGGTCGATATCCTCCTTGCCTTCGGCGCGGGTTCGAGAATCGAACGTCCCCCGGTCTACTGAATGGAGGCCCCGTCCATGCCGCGCACCGCGTTGCTTCGATCGATCGTTCGCCTCGCCGAGGATCATGCGGCCGCCGAGCAGGCCGGCACGGATCCTGCGACCGTGCGCGCTCGCCGCACGGAGGGCCATCTGGACCGGCGGCTGCACCGACGCGAGTTCCTGGCCGGGGCCGCCGCGGCCGGAGCGGCGGTCGGGCTCGGGGCATTCGTCCCTACGCCCACCAGGGGTGCGGCCGCTCCACGGGTCGCGATCGTCGGGGGCGGGATCGCCGGGCTGACGACGGCGCTCACCCTCGCCGACAAGGGGATCGACTCAACCGTCTACGAGTCGTCCGACCGGGTCGGCGGCCGGATGCACACGGACACGAGCGGCTACTGGGCCGACGGCCAGGTCACCGAGTGGGGCGGCGAGCTCATCGATACCGGCCACAAGACCGTCCAGTTCCTCGCCCAGCGCTTCAAGCTCCCGCTCGACGACCTGTTCGGAGCGGAGCCGAACGGGTCGGAGGACACCTATTACTTCGACGGCCAGTACTACCCGAAGGCCCAGGCGGACATCGATTTCAAGCCGGTCCACCAGGCACTCCAGCGGGACGTCTGGGCGGCTTCCTACCCGACGACCTGGGACACCCAGACCGCCGGCGGCATCGAGCTCGACCGGATGAGCATCTTCGACTGGATCGAGAGCCGCGTGCCCGGCGGGCACGGCTCGCCGCTGGGCCAGCTGCTCGATGTCGCCTACGACATCGAGTTCGGGGCGCCGACGACCGACCAGTCGTCGCTCAACCTGTGCTACCTCCTCGGCTACAACGCGTCGCCGGGTAACTTCGCGATCTTCGGCGGGTCCGATGAGCGCTACCACATCCGCGGCGGCAACGGCCAGCTGCCCGAGAGGATCGCCGCCCATCTGGAGGGGCGGCGCCCCGGCTCGATCGTGACCGGCTGGCGGATGACATCCGTCGCCCGTTCCGGTGACACGGTCGTCCTGTCCTTCGATACCCCCGGCGGCGCCCGCCAGGTGACCGCCGATCACGTCGTCCTGACACTGCCGTTCGCGGTCCTGGCCGGTCTGGAATACCGCCGGGCCGGCTTCGACGATCGCAAGAAGCTCGCGATCACGACCCTCGGTCGGGGGCACAACGGCAAGCTCCAGCTCCAGTTCCGCGACCGGTTCTGGAACAGCACGGGCCCCTGGCCCGGGATCTCGAACGGAGCCACCTACGCCGACACCGGCTACCAGAACACGTGGGACGTGTCGCGCGCCCAGGCGGGCCGGAGCGGGATCCTCGTCGACTACACCGGCGGCCTCGTCACTGACCGGATCCGGGCCACGTCCCCGCGCGCGACGGCCGACGCGAGGGACGTCGGCGCGGCGGCGTGGCGCTTCCTCGAGCAGGTCGAACCCGTCCTGCCAGGGAGCACCGGTCAATGGACCGGGCGAGCCACGCTCTCCCTCCCCCACCTCGACCCGAACTTCAACTGCTCCTACTCGTACTGGCGGGTCGGCCAGTACACCACCATCGCCGGGTATGAGGGCGTCCGCCAGGGGCGAATCCACTTCGCCGGTGAGCACACCTCGGTCGACTTCCAGGGCTGGATGGAGGGCGGTGCCAACAGCGGGGTCCGGGCGGCGAACGAGGTCCTGGCCGACCTGGGCTGAAGTCGATCACCCCCGCGTGCGACCACAGCCAGGGTCGATGTCAACCGGCGACGCGGCACGCCCAGTAGTAGTAGATCGGCAGGTCGGCGGCGGCGTGGACCGCCAGCGGGAACGCGAGTGAGCCGGTACGGCGCGCGATGACGCCGCCGATGAATCCGCCGGCGATCATCGCCAGGATGACGGGGGCCATCGGGCCGTCGAAATCGTCGCCCGTGTGGGCGAGGCCGAAGACGAGCGCCTGGGCGAGGTTCGCGCCGACGATCCCGAGCGCCGGGAGCAGCCAGACTCGCAGGGCGCCACGGTAGGCCAGCTCCTCGGCGAGGGCGTTCGAGGCAGCGAAGAGGAACGCGGGGACGAGCGCCCACGGCCGCAAGAGGTCGAGCTCGAAGCGCCCGAAGAAGAGGCCGCCGATCAGCGTCCCACCCAGCAACCCGACGGGGCCCACGGCGATGAAGGCGAGGACACTCAGGACGGCGACGCGCCCGGACGGCCGGCGCAGGCCGAGGTCCCGCAGCGAGCCGGTGCCGGCCATCACGAGCGCCACGACCCCGAGGAGCCCGACCGATGCCTCCGCCAGCCGCCAGGTCGACGGCGGCGAGAGCGGCGCCTCGCACCAGTCGACGCCGGGCGTTGCGACCGGCTGGGGCAGCGCGCCCCAGGCCAGGATCAGCGCGACCGGCAGGACGGCGGCGAGCGGTGGCGGGACGGGCCGCCCGCGAAGTCGAACCGCCGCCAGCCAGCCCAGCAGGGCGAGCGCGACGGCGGGGCGGAGCGGCCGAACGACGGCGGCGAGCGCGACCATCGCGACGAGGCCGATCGCGAGGCCGGTTGTGGTCTCCTGCCGCTCGACGGGCGTCCCCGGGCGAGGTGTCTTTCCCGAAACGTCCATGAACCGGAGACGCCCGGGCGCGTCCGTCGTGACGCGGGGTCAGGCCTGGCGCGCCGTGTTGCTGCCGGTGACGATCACCAGCGCCGGTCCGGTCCGTGTGGGATCGGCCAGCAGACCCGCCCACGAGGCAGCCGCTGCGCCTTCCACGGTGATCCCCGTCGCCGCAGCGAGCTCCGATTCGGCCGCCCGCAGCTGCGCCTCCGTGACGAGCAGCAGGTCATCCACGCGCCCGACCATCATGTCGAGGGCCGCCGGCACGGGCACGCGGCAGGCAAGGCCCTCGGCGTAGGTGGCGGCCGTCTCGGTC
>DATIUS010000099.1:0-13269 GCA_035466655.1 Candidatus Sulfomarinibacteraceae bacterium | reverse complement strand
CTCGGCCACGACGATGTCGCGGTCTATGACGGCGGCTGGGCCGAATGGGGCGACCGGCTGGACCTGCCGGTCGATCGCTGAGGACGAGCGGCGGTCGCCGGCCCGCGCCGGCGATCAGCTCCCGGCGTCCGGCGTGGGACGATCCGCGGGTGCCCCGTCGTACGGCGAGAGGATCTGGGCCCGGCCCCGGTTGACGGCGACCATCGGCGCCGTCCGGGGCGACTCGCCGGCGACATCGGACCAGAACGTCGCGTCCGTGACGGGAACGAACTTGCCGAGCAGCTCCTGGAGCGCCTCGCGAAGGCTGCGCTCGGGCATCAGGTGGATCCGGCCGGTGACTTCGAACGGCGGGACGCTGATCAGCGCGGTCTCCTGGATCTTCGGCGTCCGCAGCTCCGGCGACGGCTCGATCGTCGAGTCGGCGACGCCGAACAGGACGGCCGACAGGTTCACCTGGGCGAACGCCGCCCGGCGCTGCCCGACGCTGCCGAACCGCTCGAACGTTGCGTCGGTGAGGATGAGGAAGCCGTCCTCGGCCTCGTTCAGGATGTCGGACAGGCGCCGCTGGCGGGTCAGGTGGGTTCCCCGGACCACGAAGGCGTCCGTGTACAGGGTCAGCCCGATCCGCAGCTCCTCGACGCCCCATCCTTCGAACATCGCCGCCAGTCTATCCGTCAGCCCGCCGGAAGACGACGGGATTGCGAGCGCCGGGACGCGATTGTGTCGACGCGAGGCACCGCCGTCGCCCGCGCCGACGCCGTGACGAGGTGCTCGGCCCCGGACTGGAGCTCCTCGAAGAGGCGGTTCACCGTCGCCAGTGTGTCGGCCTCGGCGGCGAGCTTGTCCGGGCGGAGGCGCGCGATCCTCGGGAAGCGGAGGGCGAACCCGGATCGATGCCGGGCCGACCGCAGGATGACGTCGAAGGCGACCTCCACGACGACGGTTGGCTCCACGACCCGGTAGCGGCCGTGCCGGCTGATCGTGTGGCTCTCGAACCAGCGGGTCAGCTCGGCGATCTCGGCGTCCGTCAGGCCGCTGTAGGCCTTCCCGATGGTCACGAGGCGGTCGTTTGCCTCGTCTCGCACGGCGAACGTGTAGTCGGACAGGACGCCGTGGCGCCTGCCGTGCCCCACCTCGACGCCCACCACAACGCAGTCGATCGTCGCCAGCGCCTTCTTCATCTTCAGCCAGCCGTAGCCGCGCCGGCCCGGTGAATACGGGCTGTGCGGGTCCTTGACCATCAACCCCTCGTTGCGTCTCGCTCGGGCCTCCGCGAACGCCGCCTCGAGCGCGTCCGTGGAGTCGGCGCTCGCGAGGTGGGACAGGGCGAACGAACCCCCGCCATCGCCCGGCGGCAGCTCCATCCCGAGGAGCAGCCGGCGGCGCTCCTCGAGCGGAAGGTCGAGTGTCGGGCTGACCCGGGCCGCACCGCCGGGTCCCAGCGCAAGCACGTCGAACGCGACGAAGACGACCGGCACCGCCGCACGGAGCTCGGCCGTCGGCGCCTTCCGGCCGAGGCGGGCCTGGAGCGCGACGAACGGGAGGACGACCCCGTCGCGCAGCCCGAGCAGCTCGCCATCGATGATCCCGTCCCACGGCAGACCGCGGGCGGCATCCGCGACCTCCGGGTAACTGCCGGTGACGTCGTGGAGATCGCGGGAGTAGAGCCGGACCTCGCCGCCCAGCTTGTGGAGCTGGGCCCGGATCCCGTCGTACTTGTCCTCCACCCAGACCAGCGGGCCGAGCCGGCGGACGATCTCGGCCGCGTCCTCGGCGGGCGAGGCGAGCATGAACTTGAGCGGATGGAAGAGCGTCAGCTCCGCCGTCGCGAGGAGATCGTCGCGCGCCAGCAATGCCGTCCGGCCGATGTCGCCGGTCAGCATCCCGGCCCGCTTCACGGCGTCGATCGGCCGGTCGAAGGCCCTCGCAAGCGCCGCCTCGACGAGCCCCTCCCGGAGCCCGATCCGGAGGTCACCGGACAGGACCTTGACCACGCCCTTTGCGGTCGGTGGGTCGCACCGCTCGAGGAGCGCCCCGAAGATCGCCGCCTTGGCGGCAGGGCCGGCGGCGGCCTCGATCGCCGCGAAGGCGGCGGCCACCTCCCGCAGCGTCGGCGAGGCGGCCGGATCCGGGGCCCGACCCGCGCGGGCGAGCACGTCCTCGACGGCGTGGCTCAGGTCGGAGAATCGATCGTAGGCGGCGGCCAGCCCGTCACGGTCCACGCCGGCAACGGTGCCGACCGCGGCCGCCATCGTCGCCCACCCGAGGCCCGTGGCGCGCTGGTCCGTCTCGGCGAAGGGACGTCCGGTCAGAAAGACGGCCGCGATCGCGAGGTCGGCGGCATCGAGGGACCGGAAGTACTCGGCGAGCAGCCCGGTCTTCTCGGACGTCCGCGCCGTCGCCGCCACGCGCTCCGCGATCTCGCTCCAGCGACGCATTGCGGCGATGGTATACCGTGCCGGAATGGCCGCCCGTACCTGGTTCCCGGCGTCGCTGGAGGGCGAAATCGTCATCCTCCGGCGGCACGTCCCGGAGAACCTGCCGGCCTTCCGGAGGTGGTACCGCGACCCGGAAGTGGCGCGCCTTGCCCGCTACCAGGACGGCCCGATGGCCCTCGAGGAGATCGACCGGTTCTTCGAGGCGCGAGCCGTCGGCCCCGATTCGATGACCATGGCGATTCACATCCGGGCCACGGACCGGCTGATCGGGACCTGTGCGCTCAGCCAGATGGACGGCGACAACGGTTCGGCGATGTACCACGTCACGATCGGCGAGAAGGACGCCTGGGGTCGCGGCTACGGCACCGAGGCGACGCGGCTGATGGTCGATCACGCCTTCGGGTCGCTCGGCCTGCACCGGGTCGCCCTGGCGGTCTTCGAGTTCAACGAGCGGGCCATCCGAACGTACGCCTCGTGCGGCTTCGTCGCGGAGGGGCGAGCCCGGGAGGCGATCTGGCGGGACGGCCGCTGGTGGGACGAGCTCCAGATGAGCATGCTGGAGGCGGACTGGCGGCGCGACCGAGCCACCTCCGCGGCCGGTGCCGTGGCGGACGCGCCGCCCGGCGGGCCGGCGACTCGCCGCCGGCCGGCAACTCGCCGCGGGCTCGCGGCACGGATCCTCGGGAGGTGACGATGGCATCGAGCGGACCGGCCGCCGACGCGGCACGGGCTTCGTTCCGGGAGCTCATGGACGCGAAGGGCCACGCGGTCGAGAACGCCCGGGCAGCGGTTGCCGGCCTCGAGGCGGCGTTCGCGGCCGGCGCCCTGGCGCGCACCTCGCTCCTCGACCGGATGCTCGCCGACCTCATGATCGCCCTCGAGCAGGACGAGGGCCAGCGGCTCGGCGGCAAGAGCGCGGAGGCCGCCCGCTTCATCCTGCGGGCCATCTCGCGCGAGCTGGAGAACGCCTGAGCTCCCGTCCCGCGCGGCCGCCGGTCGGGGCGGGAGGCCCCCGAGGACGCCGTGCGGCGCGTGGGAGGATACTTGAGCGCCCCGCGTCCGCCAGGAGTTGGAGCGCAGCGCCATGACCGATTTCCGGTTCGGAATCCTCCTCTGGAGCCAGGTCGGCACCTGGCCGGAGATGCTCGACGCAGCCCGTCGCGTGGACCGCCTCGGGTATGACCACCTGTGGACCTGGGACCACCTCCACGCGATCATGGGCGGCCCGCTCCAGCCGGTCTTCGAGGGCTACGTCGCCCTCGGGGCCTGGGCGGCGGCGACCGAACGGACGAAGCTCGGGCTCCTCGTCGGCGCGAACACCTTCCGGAACCCGGGGATCGTCACGAAGGCCATCACCACGCTCGACCACGCCAGCAACGGCCGGGCCATCCTGGGCATCGGCGGGGCGTGGTTCGAGTACGAGCACGTGGCCCACGGGATCGAGTTCGGCTCCGGCTTCGGCCAGCGGCTGGACTGGCTGGACGAGGCGACGGGGGCGATGCGGACCCTCCTCGACGGGGGCGTCGTGACATCCCCACCGGGCGGCCGGTACGCCTTCCGGGCCCTCGAGCAGCATCCCCTCCCGATCCAGCCGCACGTCCCGATCATGATCGGCGGCGGGGGCGAGAAGAAGACCCTCCGGACCGTCGCGAAGTTCGCCGACCACTGGAACGTGGCCGCTCCACCTGCTGTCCTGGCGCGGAAGAGCGAGATCCTTGCCGAGCACTGCGCGGCGGTCGGCCGGGACCCGGCGTCGATCGCCCGGAGCACGACGAGCTGGATCGTGATCCGCGATTCGCGGGCCGATGCCGAGCGCGCCTGGGCCGAGGCGATGGCCCGCAACGACGGCGGCCCGAGGGATGACAACGCGTACCGGATCTTCCTCGGCCCGCCGGCGCTCGTCGCCGAGAAGCTCCTCGAGAACGTCGCCGTCGGGTTCGAGTCGACGATCGTGGAGCTCCCGGCGCCGTACGACGCTGAGACGATCGAGCGCCTCATCGGCGAGGTGAAGCCGCTCGTGGATCGCGGCTAGAGCCGGGCCGCTCACGATGCCCGGCGTCCCCGCGCCCGCCCCCGCGACCGTCCCCGTCTCGGTCCCGGCCCCCGTCCCGGGCAGCCGCGCCGCCTCCGTCGCCTTCGACCACGTCACGAAGCGGTACCCGGGATCGGGCGCCGGGCGCCCGGCCGCGGTCGAGGACCTCGAGCTCGAAGTCCCGGCGGGGATGGTCTGCGTCCTCGTCGGCCCGTCCGGCTGCGGCAAGACCACGAGCCTGAAGATGGTCAACCGGCTCATCGAGCCGACGAGTGGCCGGATCCTGATCGACGGGCAGGACGCCGCCGCCCGGGACGTGACCGAGCTTCGCCGCTCCATCGGCTACGTCATCCAGCAGGTCGGCCTCTTCCCCCACCAGACCGTCGGCGAGAACGTCGGCACCGTGCCGCGCCTTCTGGGCTGGGAGGGCGACCGGCGGCGGGCGCGGACCGATGAGCTGCTCGCGCTCGTCGGACTGGACCCCGCCGTCTACCGCGACCGCTACCCGTCCGGGCTGTCGGGCGGGGAGCGCCAGCGGGTCGGCGTCGCCCGCGCGCTGGCGGCCGATCCCCCGCTGATGCTGATGGACGAGCCGTTCGGGGCGGTCGATCCCATCGTCCGCGAGCGGCTCCAGAACGAGTTCCTGCGCCTGCAGGCGGCCCTCGCCAAGACGGTCCTCTTCGTGACCCACGACATCGACGAGGCGATCAAGATGGGCGACCTCGTCGCGGTCATGGAGGTCGGGGGCCGGCTCGCCCAGCTCGGGACCCCGGAGGAGATCCTCGCCGCACCGGCGTCCGATTTCGTCGCGCGGTTCGTCGGCGCGGACCGCGGCCTCAAGCGCCTCGCGCTCAGCCGGGTCCGCGACCTGCCGATGCGGAGCGCCGTCACCGCCCGCGCCGGGGCGGATGCCGGGGCGGCACGCGACCGGGCGCTCGCCGACGCCTTCGGCTACCTCCTCCTGCTCGACGATGGCGATCGGCCGATCGGCTGGATCGAACGCTCGAAGATCCCGGCGAGTGGGCCGCTGGCGGCCGGCCTCGCCGTTCCGGCGTCCCCCTTCCTCGACCCCGCGACCACCCTCAAGGATGCCCTCTCGATGCTCCTCGACGCGGACGTCCAGGCGGGCCTCGTGGTCGACGCTCGAGGCGCCTTCCAGGGCCTGGTGACCGCAGAGATGATCGCGGACCGGCTTCGCCCGGCTCCCGCCGACGCGAGCTGATGGAGCTCTCCTGGGTCCTCGATCATCTCGACGAGCTGGGGCTCCGGACCCTCCAGCACTTCGGCCTGGCGGCGCTCGCGGTGGGAGTCGGGTTCGGCCTCTCGCTGGGCCTCTCGATCGTCGCCGTCCGGGCCAGGCGCACGCTCGCCCCGATCCAGGCGATCAGCGGCATCCTGTACACGATCCCCAGCCTGGCCCTGTTCGCGGCGCTCGTCCCGGTGACCGGTCTCTCCCTCCTGACCGCCGAGGTGCCGCTCGTCCTGTACACGCTCGTCATCTTCGTCCGCAACATCGTCGCCGGGCTGGACGGGGTTCCGGCCGACGTGCTGGAGGCCGCGGACGGGATGGGCTACCCCGGTCGGACCCGCCTGCTGCGCGTGGAGCTGCCGCTGGCGCTGCCGCTGGTCGTGGCGGGAATCCGGCTGGCGAGCGTCTCGACGATCGGCCTCGTGACGATCTCCGGGATCCTCGGCGACCGGTTCGGAGGCCTCGGGTTCTTCATCTTCGAGGGCTACCGGCGGGGCTTCACGGCGGAGATCCTCGCCGGCGCGGTGCCGTCGATCATCCTTGCGCTGGTCGTCGATCGCCTGCTCGTCGCCGCCGGTGCGCGCCTGACGCCCTGGGCGAATGCGGAGGTGGGCGCATGAACCTCGTTGCCGAGACGGCGGGCTGGCTGGCCGACCCGGCCAACTGGGTCGGCCCGGGCGGGATCCCGCAGCGGCTCCTTGAGCACGTCGGCCTGTCGGCGATCTCACTCCTCGTGGCCCTGCTCATCGCCCTGCCGGCGGGCCTCGCGATCGGGCACACCCGGCGCGGCTCGGCGCTCGCGGCGAACCTGGCGAACCTGGGCCGCGCCATCCCGACGCTGGCCGTCATCGGGATCGTCCTGCCGTTCACCGCGGCCATCGACCCCCAGCTCGGATTCAAGGTCTACCCGACGCTCGTGGCGATGGTCGTCCTCGCGATCCCGCCGATCCTCGTGAACGCCGAGGCCGGCGTCGCCGGCGTGGACCGGGACCTCGTCGAATCGGCCCGTGCCATGGGCATGCGCGAGCGGCAGGTCCTGGGTGCCGTGGAGATTCCGGTGGCGCTGCCGGTGATCCTCGCCGGGGTCCGCTCCGGGGCCAGCCAGATCGTCGCGACGATGACCCTCGGGGCGATCTTCGGGTCCGGTGGGCTGGGCCGGTTCCTCGTCGAGGGGATCGCCCAGAACGACGACGCCAAGATCTTCGGCGGAGTGGTCCTCGTCGCGTCCCTCGCCCTGGCGACCGAGGGTGTCTTCGCGCTCGTCGGGCGGGCCGCCGCGTCGCCCGGCCTGGCGCGACCCGGCGAGAACCGCCGCGCGCCCGCGGGCGTAGCCCCGTAAGCGAGCCCACAGGAGCCGTCCGCCTGGCGCTGCTAAGGTTCGTCGGCACGGCCGCGTCCAAACGGCCGGGAAGAAGGAGGAAGACCCAATGCGGTTGTCCCGCACGCTCGCCCTCGGGGCGTCGATGCTGGTGCTGCTCGGCGCCTGCTCGACGGGAGGGGGCAGCAAGCCAACGGTGAAGGTCGGCTCGGTGGGCTTCGACGAAGCCCGGGTCGTGGCCGAGATCTACGCACAGGTCCTCGAGGCGAACGGGTACACCGTCGACCGCGCGGGCATCGGCCTCGGGAGCCGCAAGGTCCTGCTCCCGGCCCTCGAGAGCGGCCAGATCGACCTCCAGCCCGAGTACATCGGCAGCGGACTCGCGTCCGGCTACGGTGGCACGTCCACGAGCGACCCGGACACGAACCGGGCCGAGCTCCAGAAGATCCTCGACGGCAAGGGCGGCGGCATCACCGTCCTCGACTACACGCCGGCGGTGGACACGAACGCGCTCGTCGTCCGGGGGGAGACGGCGGACCAGTACGGCCTCAGGACGTGGGGCGACCTCGCGGCCGTCCAGGACGAGCTGAAGTGGGCCCTGGCCACCGACTGCCCGACCAACCCCGTCTGCGCCAAGGCGCTCAAGGACGTCTACGGGATCGACCCGGCGGACGTCACGCTGCTCGACGCATGCAGCACGCCGATGGCCGACGCGCTCCTCAACAAGACCGTCGACGTCGCCGAGCTTTGCTCGACCGGCCCGGAGATCATCGTCAACGGCTGGGTCCGGCTCGAGGACGACAAGGGGACGCAGCCGGCGGACAACATCGCGCCGCTCGTCCGCAACGACCTCCTGGCCAAGGTGGACAAGGCGGCGTTCTCGAAGATCCTCAACGACGTCTCGGCGAAGATCGATACGCCGACCCTCGCCCAGCTGTACTACGACGTCGCGGTCGGACTGAAGGACGCCAAGGACGTGGCCGCCGCCTGGCTGAAGGCGAACGGCTTCGTCAAGTAGGGCCCTCCAGGGCCCTCCCTGGGCCCTCCGCGATCTAAGGTGCGATGCCCGCCGGCGACGGCGGGCATCGCGATTCATGCGGGCATCGCGATTCATGCGGGCATCCCCGTGCCGGCATCCTGGTGTCGGCCTCCCGGTGTCGGCCTCCCGGTGTCGGCATCCCGGCCGGGCAGACCCCCGGCCTCAGCGGTTGTCGCCCTCCCGGGCGATCAGTGCCCGCGCCGCCTGCTCGGACGCCATTCCCTCGGGGCCGAGGTCGATGTCGTCCAGGAGACGGCCGGCGGCCTCCCACCACGTCCCGTGGCCCTCGCGAATCCGGATGATCTCCGTGCGGAGCCAGCGTCCGATCGGATCGCCCCGATCCGCATCGTCGTGGAGCGTCCGCCGGCGTTGGACGGCGTCACGGCGCCGGGCCGCGGCGTCGCGCAGGAAGGCCGCGTAGAGGTGCTCGGGCGGCTCGGTCGCCAGCCGGGCCTCGCCGCCGGCCGCGAAATCCACCGGGAGGATGAGCCGGCCGAAGAACGCCCCGATCTCCCCGGCGAGCGCGTCGAACCCCTGCGAGTGGCCGCCCCAGCGGACCACCGGACCGGGTGACCCGTGCCACACGACACGGAGCCCGGGGTTGACGTCGGCGACGCGGGTCACGCCGCCGAAGGTGAGGAACCTGTTCTCCACGCCAAGGCGGTCGACCACGTGCACGTGGCCCCACAGGATCCCCCGGTCGCCGGCCGGCGCCTGCCGGTCGATCGTGAGCGGGCGGCCCCGCCCGGCGGCGGCGATCCAGCCGGTGACCAGTTCCGGGTCGAAGTGCCGGAGGGTCGGCCGGTCGCGGAGCGCGACGAGGAGCTGGGACCCGCCCGGCGCCGACGGGCGGTCGCTGTTGAGCAGCGTGAACCCGAGGTCGCGGAGCGATTCGGCCGCCTCGGCGGCCCACACCGGCGCGGAAGCGTGATCGATCACCGGGTCACCGTACGCCACGCGGACGGCCCCGGCGAGTGCCGAGCGACCTGCCCGCACGGCGGGTCTGGCGCCTCCCGCCGGGCCCCTTATGAACATCGGTGATTGCCAGGTGGGCATCCTGGCGTCACCGACGGGACAAGGCCCGCGAATCTGCGGCCAAGGGAGCGCGGCGCGCCGGCCGGCGCATGGATCGGGGCGCCCCCAGCGACCTTGATGCCCCACTGACGTCCAAATGCCCACCTGGTGATCAGGCCGGAGGTCAAGGTCGCGGCCGGCGCGGAACCAGGCGGCGGGGCACACGCGAACCGGCGTTCCGGCAAGGGAGGCATCCACGCGGACCGGACCGACCAGCACCGGCCGACGGGGCGACCCAGGCTCCGGCGGCTGCCGCAGTCACCTTCGCGTCACCATGTGGGACGATATTCGACGCCTCACCGCACGGAGTGTCCCGATGTTCGAGCGTCTCTTTGGCAATCGCGAGCAGGATCCAGCGGTCATGGACCGGATCCCGCCCGGCCAGTACCGCACCGAGAAGTTCCCCGTCCTCCACTACGGGTCCGTCCCGAACACGGACCTCACGACCTGGGACTTCAAGGTCTTCGGTCAGACGGATGCTCCGTTCACCCTGACCTGGGCGCAGTTCAAGGCCCTGCCGCGCAAGACCGTCCACGCGGACATCCACTGCGTGACCCGGTGGTCGAAGCTCGACACCACCTGGGAAGGCGTCGCCATCCAGGAGATCCTCGACCTCGCCGGGGTCCGCAAGGCCGCGACCCACGTCCTCGCCCACGCCGAGCAGGGCTACACCGCGAACCTGCCGCTGTCCGTCCTCGACGATGACGACGTCCTGCTCGCCGACACGTTCGACGGCCGGCCACTCGAGAAGGAGCACGGCTGGCCGCTCCGCCTGGTGGTCCCCAAGCGCTACTTCTGGAAGAGCGCGAAGTGGATCCGCGGCCTCGAGTTCCTCGACCGCGACCAGCTCGGCTTCTGGGAGCGCTACGGGTACAACAACGACGCCGATCCCTGGAAGGAAGAGCGCTACAGCGAGTAGGGGCGGCGCTCCCGACGGCGGGACGCGACCGGCCTCGCTCGGAGGCAGTCCGTCGAGGCCGCTCCGGTCTACCGGGGCAGGATGATCCGTCCCGCCGCAGGTGCCGGCGCGTGCACCGTCACCACACATCCTCCCGGCCAGTCCTGCCCGGTCGGACGGCCGCGGCGAGTGCTGTCACGGCTGTTGCCCCGGACGATGCGGAGGAAGGCCGCCGCGCGTCAGGCGGAACCTTGGCTCCGGGGATCGCGCGAATCGCCGCCTCGACGGCCGTGCCGTGGGTAGATCACGAGGATCCGGCCCGACTCGGGACCGAGGCAGTCCACGTCGTGCGGGATCGTCGGATCCCAGGCCAGGTAGTCGCCGGGTCCGAGCTCCAGGGAGGTCTCGCCCTGCGACATTCGCCATCGGCCGGCCAGCACGAGGTGATGCTCGTCGCCGGTGTGGGCATGGACGCCGGTCGACCCCCCGGGTGGGACGCTCACCTCGAGGATCCGCACGTCCCGGGCCGTGCCGCCGTCCACCTCCTCCATCTGGCCGCCATGTGCGGACGCGGTCCGCGGTCGATCGATCGCGCGGACGACCCGAGGCGCTGGCGCGGAATCGAGGAACAGCCACGCAATCGGGACTTCCAGCGCCGCCGCGATCCCGACGAGGGCATCGAGTGACGGCACCGCCTTGCCGTTCTCGATCTGCGACAGGTAGCCGACGTTCAGGCCGCTTGCGTCACCGACCTGGACAAGGGTGAGACCCCGAGTCTGGCGCCAGCGACGGACCTCCGCTCCGACATCCGGCCGGCGCTGAGCCGCTGCCGCGCCCGCGCTGCGCTCATTGTGTGCTTCCGGCACAGGTACTTGACCTCCGGCCAACTTCGTGGCAAAGTGTTTGCCATGGCAACAATGGTTTGCCGCAGACACATGATAGCCGGTCGGCCGAGACGCAGATCGGAACCAGGAGACGAGCAATGAAGATCGCGATCATCGGCACCGGCAACGTGGGCTCGGCCCTCGGCAGCTCCTTCGTGCGTGCCGGACACGACGTGACGTTTGCGGCACGAGACGCCGCCAGGACTCGCGAGGTCGCGGCGAAGCTCGGCGCCAGGACCGCCGACTCGCCGGCAGCAGCCGCCTCCGGGGCCGAGGTCATCGTCCTTGCCGTGCCCTTCGGCGAGGTCGAGGCGCTGGCCGCGGATCTCGCCCTGGCAGCGACGGGCAAGATCGTCGTCGACACGACGAACCCGTTGAAGCCCGACTACTCCGGCCTTGCCACCGAGGGCGGCCTTTCTGCTGCAGAGCGCATCGCGGTCCAGATGCCGGGCGCTCGCGTCGTGAAGGCGTTCAACACCGTCTTCGCGAGCGTCCAGGCCGACCCAACAACCCACGGACAGACGCTTGACGGCCTGCTCGCCGGCGACGATGCGGACGCCAAGGCGACGGTCGCTGCCCTCGCCCGGTCGGTCGGGCTCCGTCCGGTCGATGCCGGTTCGCTCTCGGGCGCGCGCGAGCTGGAGGCGCTCGCGTGGTTGAACATCTCGCTGCAGCTGCGAACCGGCGGGAATTGGAGCTCCGCGTTCGTCCTGCTCGGCGCCCCCGAGGCGGCCATCGCCGCCTGATCGGGAGCATCACCACAAACGGCGGGCATCCTGCCGGGTCGCCGTTCCGCGGCGACCCGGCGTAGGCTGTCCCCGACACGCAGCCGTGCTCATCCCGCGTCCCGGAGCCCCACGATGACCGACCAGCCGACCCTCAACGCCCCCCGGCCCAACCTCGGCCGCATGCCCGCCCTCTACCTGGGACACGGCGCGCCGCCGCTCCTCGAGGACGCGGCGTGGATGGGCCAGCTGGGCGGATGGGCCGCGAGCCTCCCCCGTCCGAGCGCCATCCTGATCGTCAGCGCCCACTGGCAGACCGCGCCGATCGCGCTGAGCGCCACCCGGCCCGTCCCCCTCGTCTACGACTTCTACGGGTTCCCGCGGCACTACTACGAGCTGACCTACGACGCGCCGGGCGCCCCGGAGCTGGCGGCGAAGGTCAAGGGGCTCATGCCGTCGAATGAGCCCGTCCTCGATCGCGAGACCCGCGGCCTGGATCACGGCGCCTGGGTGCCCCTCAAGGCGATGTACCCGGCCGCCGATGTCCCGGTCCTCCAGATGTCCATGCCGGACCTGGATCCGGGACACCTGTTCGAGGTGGGGCGGCGCCTGGCTCCGTTGCGGGACGAAGGCGTGCTGATCGTCGGCAGCGGGTTCTTGACCCACGGCCTGCCGTTCATCCGCGAGTACTTCATGGGCAAGCCGGGCGCCCCACAGTGGTCGATCGACTTCGACGAATGGGCCCGCGAAGCCCTCGAACGCGGCGACCTGGACACGCTGTTCGCCTTTCGCGAGAAGGCGCCCGGCATGCCCTATGCGCACCCCACCGTGGAGCACTTCGCGCCCCTCTTCGTCACCCTCGGGGCCGTCGCCCGCCCGGAGGACGCCCCCAGGTTCGCCATCGAGGGCTACGCCTACGGCCTCTCGAAGCGGTCCTTCGAGACGCGCTGACGCGATCCGGGTCGGCCGCGGCCAAACGCGAAGGGATCAGGCCGAAGGGGCTGTTCGCCTGACGGAGAGAGGCGGAGCGGCCGCGTCGGGTGCCGACTCCTCGAGCTCGTGGGTGTAGCTCGCGGACCGGTGCTTGCCGCGGGCCTTGGCGTGGTACATCGCGATATCGGACCGGCCTAGCAAGTCGTCGACGCTCATCGCCTCGCCGGCGCGGCAGATCGCAACCCCGACGCTGGCGGAAGCACGGACGGTGACGCCCTCGATCTCGAGCGGTTCGGCGATCGCCGCCAGGAGACGCTTCGCGACGGCTTCGGCGTCGTCGATCCGATTTGTTCCCGGCAGGAGGACGGCAAACTCGTCGCCCCCGAGCCGGCAGGCGAGATCGCCCGGCCGGACGGCGGCGCTGAGCCGGTGGGCGATCGCAGACAGGAGCGCGTCGCCCGCGACGTGGCCCATGTCGTCATTGACGTCCTTGAAGTCGTCGATGTCCAGGAAGAGGGCGGCGGTTCCCCGGTCCATGGCCACCGACCCGGCCACCGCAGCCATGAACCGGCGCCTGTTCGCGAGACCGGTCAATGGATCGTGGAATGCCTGGTACGAGAGCTGCTCCTCCAGGGCGGTCCGGCGCTCGATGTCCCGGGCGAGCAGGCGGACAATGCCG
>DATIUS010000098.1:0-8507 GCA_035466655.1 Candidatus Sulfomarinibacteraceae bacterium | reverse complement strand
ACGGCGTTCCGGCCAATCTCGGTGGGCTCACCGCCTTTAATACACAGATGACCAGCTGGTGCACCGCGTGTCACACGCGGTACTACGAGCCCTTCGGGCACAGCAGCTTCTCGGGCGACAACCTGTTCGCCTATCGCCACGAGACGATAGGTAACCGCGCCTGCACGACGTGTCATGTCGCGCATGGATCGAACGCCCGGATGGAGGGTCCGTTCTCCGCGGCCCTCCCGTTCCCGAATGGCGACGTCCTCTCCTACTCGATCAACGGCACGACCGGCGACAGCCGGCTGCTGAAGGTCGACGGTCGGGGGACGTGCCAGCTCTGCCACGACCCCACATACACGGCCTACCCGGCGAACAGGTACACCGGCCCCACGCCCACGCCGGGCGTGCCGTAGACCCCATGAAGCGCGGTGGGGCCTGCCGATGTCGGAGGCCCCGACCCGCAATCTCGACCTCGTACTGGACACCCAACCGATGAGCCCGTCCCGGCGCCGCGCCCCGCGTGTTGGCGCTCCGATCACCGTCGCCGCCCTCTTCCTGGTTCTTGCCGCGTCGGTGTCGCCGTTCGTCCAGTCCGCCTCGGCCACCGATCCGACCGGAGATCCCGGCCCCACGCCGACGGTCGCGCCCTCTGACCCGGTCGCCACGGATCCCGGTCCCACGGATCCGCCGCCCGCGGACCCCGTGCCGACCGATCCGGCCCCGACCGATCCGGCCCCGACAGACCCGGCTCCCACGGACGCCGTCCCGACCGATCCTGGCACGACGCCGGCACCCGACCCGGCCCCAAGCCCCTCCGACGGCGGACCGGCGCCGGTGACGCCGGATCCGGGCGCGTCCGATGCGCCATCCAATCCCGGCGACGAGTTCCCGCTCTACCCGCTCGTCCTGCCGGGCTCCGAACCGCTCACCGTGGATGAGCTGCTCGCGCTCCTGCCGGCTCCCGGGGCGGCCCTCGGCCCGAGCCCGTTCACGACGCCCCACATCGAGCTGTCGCTCACCGGCGATACCTGCGCGGCGTGCCACCGGGCCCACACGGCCCAGGGCCGGGCGCTCGCGAACCAGGCCGCCCCGCAGGCCGGCCTGTGCTTCAGCTGCCACGATGGCTCGGGCTCCATCCTCGCGGTCGAGGGATCGTTCACGGCGCCGGCGAACGACCCCGCGACGTCCAGCTACTACGCGCACCCCGCCACCGTCGACCTGACCCATGTCCCGGGCGGCGACGTGTTCGGCGGGCGCCTGGAGCGCCATGCCACATGCGCGGACTGCCACGACCCGCACAACTCGACCGGGTCGCTCGCCACGCCGAGCGGCGCCGGCTGGACCGCGTCCGGGGCGACCGTCGGCGCGACGGGCGTCTCGGTCGTCAACGGCCCCGCCCTCGCGGCGCCCGCCTACACGCTCGTCCGGAACGTCTCGTTCGAGTACGAGCTCTGCCTGAAATGCCACTCCGGCTACACGCAGCTCCCGGCCCAGGATCCGGCCAAGCCGTCCACCTGGGCCCTGGACAAGGGCATCGAGCTCAACCCGGCGAACGGCTCCTATCACCCGATTGAAGCGGCGGGAACGAACCAGTCCAACGCGATGGCGGCGAGCCTCCTCGGCGGCACGCTCTGGCAGTTCGGGCTCGGCGACACGGTGCGCTGCGTCAACTGCCACGGCGATCCGACCAACGCCACGGCGACGGACCCGGCGTCGCGGCTCGGGCTGCACGGCTCGACCGAGCGAGGCATGCTGATCGCCCCGTATCGCGACCGCCTGCTCAAGCCGGCCGGCGAGGGCTATCTGGGCACGAACTTCACCCTCTGCTTCCTGTGCCACGACCCCACGCCGTTCACGGACGGGACCTCGACCGCGACGAACTTCAACCTGCACGCCAGGCATCTGACCGGAATCGGAGGCACTGGCAGCAACGATCCGAGCATCGACGTCGCGGGCGCCGGCCAGGGCAACGCGATCTGCGCCGAGTGTCATTTCCGGCTGCACTCCACCGCCCTCGCCGTCAAGCCCGGCGATGTGAACAACGCCCGCCTCGTGAACTTCGCCCCGAACGTCGTTGCCAACGCGGGCAACCTCGTCTGGGTCGGTGGGCAATCCGCTTCGTGCACGCTGACCTGTCACGGCGTTGCCCATAACGCGGAGGGCTACGCGCCGCTGGCGAACGCGAGCTCCGCGGACTGGGTCGGCGCCAGGATCTCCATCTCCAGCTCGGGCACGATCCGCGTCGGTGAGCCGCATACCTTCGTCGTGACGGTCGAGGAGGAGACCGGCGTCGGGTTCGGTCCCGCGGACGGGATCGCGGTCACGGTGACCGAGGACGGGGTCGGCGAGATCGACCTCGACGCGAGCACCTGCGACGATTCGCCCACCGACGCCAACGGACGGTGCCTGGTCGTCGTGACGAGCAGCGTGACCGGCGAGTCCACCGTGAACGCCACGGCGACCGTGACCGTGGTCGTCGCTCGAAGCTCGATCCCCACGACGGTCGACCCATCAGCTGACGCCGCAGCCGGACCCGCCGACGGCACGGACGCCCCGCCCGCCGCCGGCGTGGTCGACTCTCCCGTCGCCACCGATCCCCCGGCCGCCCTTGAGCCCACCGCGGAGCCCGGACCCGAAGCTCCACCAGCGGGCGACGGCACCGCCGGCACGGTTACCCCGGTGGCCGCGAACGGCGTGGCGGCCGAGCTCGAGGTGGACGTCGACTCGGCGGGCTACGGGGCGCAATCGATCGAGAACTCGGTGACCTGGGTGGATGCCCGGATCTCGGTCGCCGGCGCCGGCGCCGGGCCGGGCGGCGGTGAAGCCTTCGTCGTCACGGTGGAGCAGGACACGGGCGCGGGCTTCGGTCCGGCCCCGGGCACCGGCGTCGGGGCGACCGCGAGCGGCGGCGCCATCGATCCCGACGCGAGCACCTGCGACGACGGCGGCACGGACGAGCAGGGCCAGTGCCTCGTCGTGGTGCTCCCCGACGATGGCGGCACGCCCTCGGTGCGGGCCACCGCGTTCGTCGTCGTCAACGGCGTCCGTGGATCGGTCGGCGTCTTCGCTGAGACCGCGACCGATGCCCCAGCCGCGACCGAACCGGCCGCCGGACCGGCGGTCGTCGAGGAGGTCTTCCTCGACATCGCCCCCGACGGAGGTCGTTCGGGCCCGCTGGTCGGCTGACGGGCGGCCGGCCCCTGTACCGCCTGATACAGCGGGGGGCCACGTAGCACATCGGCGGATGCCCCAATGGCCCCCGCAAATGTGCCCCGCGGCGGATGGGACCGCGGTGAGGCCGTCGGGACAATGCCCGCAGGTGTCAAGGACCGGCGCGATGCCGGCCAGCGCAGAGGGCAGAGGCAACGATGGTTCACCAGCAGGGACGCATGCGATCGCGGCCGCGCGTCCGGGTTCCCTGATCGTGGGCGGCGGCGTGATCCCAGGGCCGGACGAGGCCCGCGAACGTGATCTCCTCGCCCGGCTCGGGCTCGACGAGCGAGCCACGACCGAGGACGTCGCGCGGACGCGCGACCAGCTCCAGGCATTCCTCGCGACCGCCCCGAAGTCGCTCCGTGGCTGGGCTCGCACCCAGGCCTCGGCGGCCGACGAGGCGTTCACCCTCCTTTCCGACCCGACCGCGTGGCGCGGCACCGGAGCCCTCCCGGCCCCGCACGCACGGTCGGCTGCCCAGCCCGACGGACCGGCGACACCTCCGGTCCGTCGGGCGCTCCGCGCAGCCGGACCGGCAGCCACGCCCGCCACCGCGTCCGAGGGCGACGACGACGCGGAGTTCGACGCGATGCTCGCGGAGCTGACCCCGAGCATGCATCGCGACCGGTTCGGTCCGCCACGGGCCGCGCTGAACACCGGTACGGTGCGCATCTCGGGCGCAGTGCCAGCTTTCGGTGCCGCCCCCCGACGGATCTCACGCCCGCTCCTGGCCGTCGCCGGGCTCGTCGCCGTGGTCGCCGTCGGGATCGGGGTCTACCAGTTCGGAGCCCCGGCGGCGGCGTCCGCGCCGCCGGCCAGCCCGGCTGCCAGCGCCGGCCTGGACCAGGCGCGGGTCGCCGAGCTCATGGGCCGCATCCAGACGAACCCGGACGACACTGCCGCCCTCCTCGAGCTCGGCGACGCGTTCTTCCAGGCCGGGGACTACGGCGCGGCCGTGACCTGGCTGGACAAGCTCGTCGTCCTCGAACCGAACAACGTTCGGGGCCGGTTGGCGCTCGGAGCCGCCCAGTTCAACCTCGGGGACGTCGCCTCGGCCGAGACCAACTGGGTCGCCGTCCTCGATGTCGACGCCGACAACGTCGAGGCGCACTACGACCTCGGGTTCCTCTTCCTGAATGAGGATCCGCCGGACATCGACGGAGTGAACCGGCATTGGAGCGAGGTCGTCCGCCTCGCCCCGGGCACGGACATCGCGACCGTCGTCCAGCAGCACCTCGACGCCCTCGTCGTCGAGTCGGCACCGCCGGACTCGGGCGCCTCGGCGGCGCCCTCGGCCGGCGCCTCGGCGGCCCCGTCGGCCGGCGTCTCGGCGGCCCCGTCGCCGACCGCGTCCGCCGAGCCCAGTGGAACCCCCGAGCCCTCCGTGTTTCCGAAGCCATGATCGAGCTCGGCGTCCTCGTCGCCTTCCTCGGCGGTGTCGTCTCGTTCGCGTCACCGTGCTGCCTGCCCCTGGTCCCGGCGTACGTCGGGTACATGGTCGGGACAGCCACGGAGGGTCCGGGCGCGCGTCGGCGAAGCTTCTTCCACGGCCTCGCCTTCACGACCGGCTTCTCGGCCGTCTTCGTGGCGTTCTGGGCGTCGATCGGCCTCGTCGGCTACATCCTCGCCGACCACGTGACCCTGCTCCGCCAGCTCGGCGGCGCCCTCCTCGTCTTCCTGGGCCTCCAGGTCGCCGGCGTGATCAACGTCACCGCCCTGTGGCGGGACACGCGCCCGATGCCGGCCTTCGCCGGTCGCGGTGTCGCGGCGGTCCACGCCGTCCCCAGCTACCGACGGTCGCTCGCGTTCGGATCCGTCTTCGCAGCCGGCTGGAGCCCGTGCATCGGCCCGATCCTCGGCGGGATCATCGGCCTCGCCTCCACAGCGGCCAGCGTGGGCCAGGGCACCGTGCTTCTCCTGGCTTATGCGGCCGGCCTCGCGATCCCGTTCCTGGCCGTCGCCCTCGGCGCCGACTGGGTCGGTCGAAGGCTCACCTGGGTGGGCCGACACCACCACGCCGTCTCGCTCGTGACCGGGGCGGCCCTCGTGGTGGTCGGCATGTTGATGATCACGGGCGTCCTCGCGCGGCTCTCCACGCTCGCGACCCCGTTCCGCGTGTAGGAGAACGGCAGATGACGAACCAGGCAGGAACCGGCCAGCTCGCCGGGCTCCCCGTCGACCCGGCGGCCGTGGTGGCCGAGGACCGGGGCCGGGCCGCCGCGCGAGGGATCTTCGAGGCGATCTGGGACCTCCTCACCTCGATGCGGTTCTCGCTCGTGGTGCTGCTCGCGATGGCCGTCCTCGGGGTCGTCGGCGCGATGGTCATCCAGGAGCCGGCCGGGGTGGCCAACGACCCCGCCGCGAAGGCCGACTGGCTGGCCGGCGTCCGGCCCCGGTACGGCGGCTGGACGGACATCATGGACCGCCTCCAGCTCTTCTCGGTCTTCGGGTCGTACTGGTTCCGGGGCCTGACCGCCTTCCTGACCATCAGCCTGATCGCCTGCATGATCCAGCGCGCGCCGGGCCTCTGGCGGACCGCCACGAAGCCCCGCGTGACCGTCGGCGACGGGTTCTTCGCCCACGCCCGCGAGCGCGACTCGATCGTGGTGCGGGGCGACGTGGACGATCTCACCGCCCGTGCGGCCGGGGTCTTCCGGAAGCACCACTACCGCGTGCTCGTCGAGGACGACGGCGCGGTCAACTTCTTCGCCGACCGGTTCCGGTTCGCCCCGTTCGGCTCCCTGTTCGGCCACCTCAGCATCGTGCTGATCCTGGCCGGGGCGATCGTCGGCTCGCTGATGGGCTTCCGCGACAACGCGTTCGTGATCGCGGAGGGCTCCACGATCCCCGTCCCTTCGGGCGACGGCCTGAGCGTCAAGCTGGTCTCGTTCGAGGACGCCTACTACACGGACACGGGGGCGCCGGCCGACTACGCGAGCGACCTCATCGTGTACAAGGACGGAGCCCAGGTCGCCCGGCACACGGCGCGCGTGAACGACCCGATGCGCCTCGGCGATCTGTCCTTCTACCAGTCGTTCTACGGCCCGGCCGCGATCATGAGCGTGACCGACGCTGACGGGACGACGCTCTTCTCAGAGGGCGTGCCGCTCGCCTGGAAGACCAACGACGACAACCGAAGCGTGGGGTCCTTCACCGTCCCTTCGAAGGACCTGACCGTCTGGGTCGTGGCGACCTACGGTGGCGGCGACCCGCTCGTCAAACCCGGCCAGATCCGGCTGGAAACCTACCGCGCCAGCACGGGCGATCCGATCGGCCAGCAGACGATCGACCAGGGCGTCCCGACCGCGGTGTCCGGCGTCACCTTCACCTTCGACCGGGAGATCCAGTTCACCGGCCTGTCCGTGGCGCGGGACCCCGGGACGATCCTCGTGTGGATCGGCTCGTTCCTGCTGATCGCCGGGTTCACGATCGGCTTCAGCTTCCCGCACCGGCGCGTCTGGGGACGCCTGACGATGCGGCCGAATGGCGTCGGCACGCTCAACGTCGCGACGCCCGGGCGCGTCACCCACGACGTGGACCGCGCGTTCACCCACCTTGTGACCGATCTTCGGGCGGCATGTGCCGCTTCGACCGCATCCTGAGGAGAGGGCCATGGAGAAGATGTCGTACTACTCGTTCGTCGCGGCGGTGCTCGCCGCCGGACTGGCGTTCCTGCTCTACTTCCTCCACGTGCTGTCCGGACTGCGCGCCGCCCGGATGCAGACGGCCGGCATGCCGTCCGGAACGGGTCCGCTCGGCCTGGTGATCGGGCCGCGGACGGCGACCTTCGGGCGGTACGCGTCCATCCTCGGCTGGCTCTCCTTCGCGTTCCTGACGGCCTGGCTGGTCTTCCGGACCATCGCCACCGGCCATGGGCCGTTCGCGAACATGTACGAGTTCTCGGTCGCGTTCGCGTGGGGCATCCTCGGCGCCTACTACTGGTTCGAGCGGAGCTACCACCAGCGGATCCTTGGCCTCCTGGCGCTCCCGCTCGCGCTGGCGATGATGGTCTATGCGGCGACGATCCCGGCCACGGTCGAGCCGCTGGTTCCGGCGCTCCAGAACAACCTCCTGCTGACCGTCCACGTCGCGGTGGCGATCGTCGCCTACGGTGCCTTCGCGATCGCGTTCGGCGCGGCGATCCTCTTCCTGATCCAGCCCGCCGGCGGTCGCTGGGGCCTCCCGAAGCCCGCGATCCTCGACGAGATCGGCTACAAGGCGATCGTGATCGGGTTCCCGTTCCTGACCGCGGTCATCGTCCTCGGCGCGATCTGGGCCGAGGTCGCCTGGGGCCGGTACTGGAGCTGGGACCCGAAGGAGACCGCGTCACTCGTGACCTGGCTGATCTACGCGGCCTACCTCCATGCACGGGTGGTCCGCGGCTGGACCGGCCAGCGTGCGGCGATCCTCCTCCTCATCGGGTTCGGGGCCACGCTGTTCACGTACTTCGGCAATCTCTTCTTCGGCGGGCTGCACAGCTACGCCGGGCTTGGCTGACCGGCCTGGCCGGCGAGTCGGGAGGCTGGCATGGAGACCACGCAGGTCGTTCGCCCGGGGCTTCGCACTCCGGGCGGCGAGCGGCTCCGAACCCTGGTGATCATGCTCGTCGTGGGCGCCGCGATCGCCGGCGTCGCGTACCTCCTCGATCGGACGGGCGCGACGAACTACACGACGATCGAGCTGACCGGCGACACGTCCGGGCCGCGGCCCGTTGTGGGCGGCACGCCGCCCGACTTCTCCGCCACGACGGTCGACGGGGCCGCGTTCCGCCTCGCCGACCTCGCCGGCCGGCCGATCTGGCTGACCTTCGGGGCCAGCTGGTGCGCCGACTGCCGGGCCGAGGCGCCCGACCTCCAGGCGACGTACGAGCGCTACGCACCGGCCGGGCTGGCGGTCGTGAGCATCTGGCTCCAGGAGAGCGACCGGGAGGTTCGCGACTACGCGGCGCGAGTCGGGCTCAACTTCACGATGATCGCCGACCCGAGCACGGCACTCGCCAGCCGGTACCGGACGTACGGGCTGCCGACGCACTTCTTCATCGGGCCTGATGGGACGATCCGCGAGGTCCGACTGGGTGGGCTCCCGCCGCAGGAGATGGACCGCCTCGTCCGGTCGATCCTCCAGTAGGGACGGCGGGCATGGACCTGGACGATCGGGATCAGGGCCCCGGCGGCCTGGGCGCCGCGCCCCCGGCCCCCGCGGTCGCCGCCGACGCGGCCGACGATGCCGCCGACGCGGCCGACGATGCCGCCGACGCGGCCGACGATGCCGCGATCGGCCCGGCGGCCGACGATGCCGCGGCGGAAGCC
>DATIUS010000097.1:0-28343 GCA_035466655.1 Candidatus Sulfomarinibacteraceae bacterium | reverse complement strand
CGTGGCCCATGCGGACGAGGGTTTCGGCTACGAGACGATGTTCCTGCTCCAGGCTCGGTCCGGCGAGGTCCTCGACGTCGACGCGCTGCGCGGCTACCTCGAATCGATCGGCGAATCGGTGCTCGTGGCCGGCGACCGGCGCGCGGTCAAGGTCCACGTCCACAACGACCGCCCGGACCTCGTGATCGGTCACGGGCTCGGGCTCGGCTCGTTGTCGAGGATCAGCGTGGAGAACCTGGACAACCAGGCGCGCGACATCCGCGAGACGCGCGCGGCGGAATTCACCGGCGGCGGCCCCGAGACCGGGCCCGGCGCCACCGGGGAGGCGGTCCCGGGATCCCGATCACCGGACGACTCCGGCGGCCTGGTCGGGCGAAATGGTTCCGGTCCCGCCGGGGGTGCCGCCGCGTCCACGATCCCGCTCGGAGTGGTGGCCGTCGCGGCCGGCGAAGGGCTCGCCGCGATCTTCCGCGACTTCGGCGTCAGCCGCGTCGTCGTCGGCGGGCAGTCCGCCAACCCGAGCACGGGTGAGCTGCTCGAGGCGGTCGTCGGACTGGAAGCGCGCGAGGTCCTGGTCCTGCCGAATAATCCGAACGTCGTCCTCGCGGCCCGACAGGTCGCCGGGCTCGCCGGCAGGCCGGTGGCCGTGGTCCCGACGCGCAACGCGGCCGAGGGCTTCGCCGCGCTCCTTGCCTTCGATCCGACGAAGGACGCGGCGGCGAATGCCGCCGGAATGACGGCGGCCGGCCGCGGCATCCAGTCGCTGTCGGTCACGACGGCGGTCCGTGACGCGACGATCGGCGGCACGAAGGTCCGCAAGGGCCAGACGATCGTGCTCGATCCCGACGACGGGCTCGTCGCGGTGGACGACGAGATCGGGACAGCCGTCCTCTCGGGGGTCGGCGCCCTCCAGCCGGGTTTCGAGCTGCTGACGATCTACTACGGCGAGGGCGTGGACCTGGCCTCGACCGAGACGCTGGCCCGACGGATCGGCGAGGTGGCCGTCGGCGCCGAGGTCGAGGTCGTGCACGGCGGGCAACCCCACTATCACTACCTGATCTCCGCCGAGTAGGTCGTGGGGGGAACCGCGGGCCGCGACCCTCGACCGGCGATACGCACTGGCGCCGGGCGCCCGCCCGCGGGAGGCCGTGGCGCCGGCTCCACGAGGGCGACCGCGATCGCCGGGATTCCGACGAGCCCACTCGCCCTGCTCGACACGGTGATCGGGCGCTCCGGCCTGCCTGGTGCCTCGGTCATTGCCCGCCGCGGGCGGCGCCTCGGGATCATCCGTGTCCGCGATCTGCTCTTCCACTTCCCCCGTCGCTACGACGACCTGCGCGAGATGCGCAAGCTCGGCGAGCTGCTCCTCATGCGGGACGGCGAGGCCATCTCCGCCCGGGTCCGGGTCGGGGATCTGCGGGTGGAGGCATCCTTCCGCCGCCGGATCCAGCGCACGAGCGCCCGCCTCGAGGACGAGACCGGGTCGATCGAGGCGACGTGGTTCGGACGGCGCTTCATCGAACGGCGGCTCCGCGCCGGTGATTCGATCGTCGTCAGCGGCAAGGTTCGCCGGTTCCGGTCGCGGCTGACCCTGGACAACCCGGAGTTCCAGCCGGACGACGGATCGGCGCTCCTCCACGCCGGGCGGATCGTGCCGGTCTACCGGCTGACCGCCGGGCTGGGCGTCGCGTCACTCCGGCGGGCCGTTCGCGGCGCCCTGGACGGCGTGGCGTCCGCGTACCCGGAATACCTGCCGCCGGAAATCCGGGCGTCGGTCGGCGTCGGCTCGATCGCCGAGGCACTGGAGGAGGCGCACTACCCGACGGACTTTGATCGTCGCGACGCCGCCCTGCGACGGCTCGCCTTCGACGAGCTTCTTGCGCTCCAGCTGGGGATGGTCGGGCGACGCCGGGCGCGGGTGGGGGAGCAGAGCCGCCCGGTCGGCGTAGACGACGCGACCGATACGAAGATCCGAGACGGCATCGTGGCGGCGCTCCGCACGCGGGTCGGGCGCCCGGTCGACCTGACGCCGGACCAGTCGGCGGCGATCGCGGAGATCCGGGACGACCTCGCCCGGCCCGTCCCAATGCTCCGCCTCCTCCAGGGGGATGTCGGCTCGGGCAAGACGGCGGTCGCCGCCTGGGCGCTGGCGGCGACCGCCCTGGCTGGCCGCCAGGGTGCGCTCCTCGCCCCGACGGATCTCCTGGCGCGGCAGCACCAGCGGACGCTCGCGGACCTCCTCGCGCCGGTCGGCGTCGAGGTCGAGCTCCTGACGGGCTCGATGCGGGCGGCGGACGCCAATCGGTCCCGTGAGCTCGTCGCCGGCGGCCTTGCCCGGGTGGTCGTCGGGACCCACGCGCTGATCTCGGAGTCGGTCCGCTTCCGGGACCTCGCCCTCGCGGTCATCGACGAGCAGCACCGGTTCGGCGTCGGGCAGCGAGCCGCCCTGGAGGCGAAGGCCGGCGGCGCCGTCCCGCACGTCCTGCTGATGACGGCGACGCCCATCCCGCGGACGCTCGGCCAGGTCCTGTATGCCGACCTCGACGTCACGGACCTGCGGACGGCGCCGGAAGGGAGGGTCGCCATCCGGACCGGCATCCGCGGAACGGGCGACCTCGAGGGGACCTGGCAACGGGTTCGCGACGAGGCGGCCCGCGGTTGCCGGACCTTCGTCGTCGTCCCGCTCATCGTCCCGGACGAGGTGCTCGGCGATGATGAGGCGATCGAGCCCGACGACGACGCCATCGTCGCCACCTCGGCCGTCGCCGCTGAGGAGGAGGCAGTCCGGCTGCGGACCCTCCTGGCGCCGCTCCGAGTCGGCCTCGTCCACGGCCGGCTGCGACCGGCCGATCGGGACGCGGAGATGGCGAGGTTCCGCGACGGCGAGCTCGACGTTCTCGTCGGCACCACCGTCGTCGAGGTCGGGGTGGACGTTCCCGAGGCGACGATGATGGTCATCGAGGGGGCCGACCGGTTCGGGCTCGCCCAGCTCCACCAGCTCCGGGGCCGGGTCGGCCGGGGGACGCGCGAATCGTTCTGCGTGCTCGTCTCCGATTCGGCCGACGAGACAGCCCAGGCCCGGCTGGCCGCGGTCCGCGACACGCGGGACGGATTCGAGCTCGCCGAGCGCGACTGGGAGCTCCGGCGCGAGGGCAACGTCCTCGGCCTGGTCCAGAGCGGCCTCCCGGAGCTCCGGGTCGCGTCCCTCCAGCGGTCCGAGCACCGCGAGCTCGCGGTGCAGGCACGTGCCGCGGCCGAGGGCCTCCTCGACGCCGGCGGTCGCCTCCTGCCGGACCACGCGGCGCTCGAGAAGGAGCTTCGGGACGGATGGCTCGCCGGCGTTGCCCGCGCGGAACCGGGGTCCGCGGCGTGAACCCACGGGCGGCACCGCCCGGCCGCGGCCGAGCGCACGGGGTCGGCGACCGTGCCGGGGGCGCGGCGCGCGCGAGCCTCCGCGTGACCGCCGCCCCGGCAGGCGGTCCGGCGAGCGCCGGCCGGGTGATCGCCGGCCGGGCACGTGGGATTCGCCTCGGTGCTCCCGGCGAGGGGACACGGCCGCTCGCCGACCGGGTCAAGCAGGCGCTCTTCGCGATCCTCGAGCCGGGCCTGCCCGGAGCCCGCGTCCTCGACCTGTTCGCCGGGAGTGGCGCCGCCGGGATCGAGGCCCTCTCGCGCGGCGCGTCGACCGCCGTCTTCGTGGAGCGCGACCCGGCTGCCGTGGTGACGATCCGGGCGAACCTCGAACGGACGCACCTCTCCGGCCCGGCGGCGACCGTGGTCCGCGCGGACGCGATCGCCTGGCTGGCCACCCCGGCACCCGCCGGCCAGTTCGACCTGGCCTTCGTGGATCCGCCATACGACCGGCCGGATCTGCTTGCTGCGGCCCTGGAACGGCTCGGTTCCGGCAACCTGCTGGCCCCGGCAGCCATGGTGGTCGCGAAGCACTTCTGGCGCGATCGGCCGCCGGACTCGGTGGGGCTGCTAGCATCCGAGCGGGAACGCCGCTTCGGCGAGACAACCCTCACGTTCTACCGGCTGCCGGCGGACGGCCGCCCTCGGCCCGACCAGGAGGACGCGTGAAGATCGCGGTCTATCCCGGATCCTTCGATCCGGTCACGAACGGTCACCTGGACATCGTCCACCGCGCGCTCACCGTCTTCGACCGGGTCGTCGTCGCCGTCCTCCGGAACCCGCGGAAGGGGCCGCTCCTCGATGCGCCGACCCGCGTCCGGGTCCTGCGCGAGGCGCTCGACGCGGCCGGGATGCCGGCCGGTCGCGCCGACGTGACGACCTTCGACGGGCTCACGGTTGACGCCGTCCGGGCGCACGGTGCCGTGTCGATCGTCCGCGGCCTTCGGGCGATCTCCGATTTCGAGGCCGAGATGCAGCTGGCGCACAACAATCGGCGCCTGGCGCCCGACGTCGATACCGTCTTCTTCATGACCGCGGTCGAGCACGGCTTCGTCAGCTCGAGCCTCGTGAAGGAGATCGCCTCGTTCGGCGGCGACGTGTCGGAGATGGTGCCCGCGCCGGCCGTCGCCGCCCTCACGGCTGCATTCGCCGGTGCACCCGCGCCTCGGTGACCGATCGCGCCGTGCGATAATCGCGCCGATCCACCTCGAATCGCCCGGAGGACCCTCCGCTGGACATCATCTTCCTCCTCGAGCGACTCGAATCCATCGTTGCCACGGGGCGTACCCTGCCGCTGACCCGGAACGTCGTCGTCGATCGCGACGCGGTGCTCGATCTCATCGACCAGCTGCGGGTGGCGATCCCGGAGGAGGTTCGGTCGGCCAAGCGGATCAACGCCGAGAGCGAACGGATCATCGAGACGGCCCACGAGGAATCGTCGCGGATCGTCAGCCGTGCCCAGGAGCAGGCGGCCTTCCTCATCGGCGAGCGCGGCCTCCTCGACCTTGCCGAGACCGAGGGCCGGCGGATCATCGACGAGGCACACGCGACCGCGGACGCCGTGCGCGGTGGCGCGGACGACTACGCGCTCGGGATCCTGACGACGCTCGAGGCCGAGGTCGAAAAGGCGTTGGCCGGCATCCAGAAGGGGATCGGCGTCCTCGACGACCGTCGGGCCGAGCTCGTCGACGCGGAGAGCGCCGCCGCCGGGGCGGACGAGGACCTCGAGCGCGGCGACGACCAGCCGGACGACGACCGCTTCGACCGCGACGAGGGCGACGACCGCCTCCCCGCATACCGGTGACGCGCGTCGATCCCCTGACCTTCCCGCTCGCCGGACTCCTCGCGCAGCCGCCGGGCACCCAGGTCGCCTACCCGGTCGACGGCGTGACGATCCTGCTCGACGACGACCTCCGCCTGACCGCTCCGATCGAGGGCATGGTGAGCATGTCGCGGACGAACCGCGGCATCCTCGTCGGAGCGCCGCTCCGGACCGCGATCGCCGGCTCGTGCAGCCGCTGCCTCGCCGAGATCGAGATCCCGCTCGAGCTGCGGATCGTCGAGGAGGTCCTCCCGGCGATCGACATCGCGACGGGCATGCCCCTGGACCGGAGCGCCGAGCCGGACGTCGCGCGCCTCAACGACCACCATGAGCTCGAGCTGGAGCCGCTCGTCCGCGAGGCCGTCTCGCTCGCGGAACCGATCGCGCCGCTGTGCAGCGAGGACTGCCTGGGTCTGTGCATCGATTGTGGGGCCCGCCTCGGTCGCGGTCACCCGGACCACGACGGCGGCGAGGTCGATCCTCGACTGGCGGCGCTGCGCGCCTTCCGGGTCGACGGCGCGGCGGAGAACGGGTAGACTCCGGCCTCGGTCCCGCGCCTCCGCGCCCCGGGCCGTCCACATCCGCCCGTTGAACGCAGCGGCGCGCCGCGCGCGTCGCGTCGCCCGGGCCGTCGGCCGACGGCAAGGGCTCGAAAGGAGCACCACGACACCATGGGCGTGCCCAAGCGAAGGGTCTCCCACGCTCGCCAGGGCGACCGCCGCGCGCATCTCGCGCTGACGCTCCCGCAGCTCGAGGACTGCACGCACTGCCACCAGCCCAAGCGGGCCCACCGTGCCTGTCCGAACTGCGGGTACTACGGCGGCCGGCCGGTCATCGAGATCAAGGCCCCCAAGGACAACGAGCCCGCGTCCTGATCCGGTGAGCACAGCGGGGCACGGGATCGGCGTTCGCCTCGCGGTCGACGCGATGGGCGGCGATCACGGCCCATCGGAGGTCGTCCCCGGCGCCCTCGACCACGCCCGGGCACACCCCGCGGATCGCGTCCTGCTCGTCGGGGACGAGCCCCGCCTCCGCGGCATTGCCGGCTCTCCCCCCGCGAACGTCTCGTTCGTGCCGGCGGGCCAGGTCATCGAGATGGGTGAGCACCCGGCGCTGGCGTTGCGCGAGAAGCGCGACGCGTCGATCCTCGTCGCCTGCGACCTGGTCCGCCACGGCGAGGCGGATGCCGTCGTCACGGCCGGCCACACCGGCGCCGGGATGGCCGCCGCGGTCCTCCGAATCGGCCGGTTGCCCGGCGTGGATCGTCCGGCCCTCGCCGTGCAGATGATCCGGTCCGGGACGCCGTTCGTCCTTCTCGACATCGGCGCCAACCCGGATTCGTCGGCCGAGAACCTCGCCCAGTACGGACGGATGGGGGCGATCTTCGCCGAACGGGTCCTGGGCATCGTGGAACCGCGCGTGGCGCTCCTGTCGATCGGCGAGGAGAAGGGCAAGGGCGACGCCCGGATCGCACGGGCGACGGAACTCCTCGACGCCTCCGGCCTCCGGTTCGTCGGCAACGTCGAGGGGATGGACCTCGTCGGGAGCCTCGCCGACGTGGTCGTGACCGATGCCGTGACGGGGAACGTCGTGATCAAGTTCTTCGAGGGCCTGTCGTCGTTCATCTTCGACCTGTTTCGGGCCGAGTTCCGCGCCTCGGTGCGGGGCCGCCTCGCGTACCTCCTGCTCCGGCCCGGGATCGCCCGGATCCGCGGCGTCTTCGACTATGAGCGCGTGGGAGGCTCACCGCTGCTCGGCGTGAAGGGCGCGGTCATCATCACCCACGGCCGGGCGAAACGGCGCATGATCGGCTACGCCTGCGCCGTCGCCGCAGAGACCGCCCGGACCGGCGTCCCGGCCCTCATCGCGGACGCACTCCGCGAGGATGCCGCGCGGGTGAACCTCGCAGCCGTCGGCGTCGATCGCGGGGCGGCGGACTCAACCCCTGACCCGGAGGATGCGCCATGAGCGGACCGGTGATCTCCGTCGGCCGCGGCGTGATCGTCGAGATGGCCAGGCTGGCGGCATTCGAGGTGCCCGGCGTCCTGCGCGTCGCTCGCGGTGGGCCGGCCTGGCGGGCGGTCTTCCGCGGCGGTGCGGTCGCCGTCCGGGTCCGGGCGGAGCAGGTTGACGTTCGGCTGTGGGTCGTGGCCCGGCCCGGCGCGGATCTCGTGGCGGTGGCGCGCCAGGTTCGCACGGCCGTGGCCGCCGCCGTCGAGCGGCTTCTCGGGATGCAGCTCGGGTCGGTGACCGTCGTCGTCGATGGCGTCGGCAGCTGACCGGCTGCGCAGCAGGCGCGCGGGACGGCGCGCCGCGCTCGCGGCCGTCTTCGAGGCCGAGTTCGGCCAGCGCACGGCCACGGCCGTGCTCGAGCGCCAGCTGGCCGAAACGGAGGCGGACCCCGGGACGGCGGAGCTCGCCCGGGCGCTCGTCGGGGTGGTCGTCGCGAACCGCGACACGATCGACGCCCTGATCGGGACGTCGGCGCCCCAGTACCCGGTCACCCAGCTGGCCCGGATGGACCGCGCGCTGCTCCGTTGCGCGATCGGTGAGGTGCTACACTCGCCGACGCCGGCCCGGGTGGCGATCGCCGAGTGGGTCGAGTTGGCGCGAACGTACAGCGGAGACCCGATGCGCCGCCTGATGAACGGCGTCCTCGGACGGATCGCACGAGACACCAGCCGCGGTTGAGGCCGCAGGCGCCCGCAATTCCGAGGAGGGAGTCAGTGGCCACCACCTACGAGCGACTCAAGAAGATCGTCGTCGAGCAGCTCGGCGTCGACGAGGACGAGGTGAAGCCCGAAGCCTCGTTCGTCGACGACCTGAACGCCGACTCGCTCGACCTCGTCGAGCTGATCATGAGCCTCGAGGAAGAGTTCGGAACGGAGATCTCGGACGAGGATGCCGAGCGGATCCGGACCGTCCAGGACGCCGCGGACTACATCGACGAGCGGTCGTCCTGAGGGCCGAACGCCCGGACCACCCAGCGCCGATCCCCGGGCCGCCGGACGCTTCCCGGATCGTGGATCGGATCGATGACCTCGCCGCGCGGCTCGACCTCCCGATCCGTGATCGCGCCCTCGTGGCGCAGGCCCTGACCCACTCCTCCTGGCTCCACGAGCATCCGGGCGACCCGGCCGGCCACAACGAACGGCTGGAGTTCCTCGGCGACGCCGTGATCAACCTCGCGATCTCCGAGGCGCTCTACGCGCGCCATCCCGACGATGACGAGGGCGTGCTGTCCTCCAGGCGCGCGGCAATCGTCAGCACCATCGGCCTCGCCCGCCTCGCCGACCGGATCGGCCTGGGCTCCGCCCTGCGGCTCGGGGCCGGGGAGGCTCAGCGTGGTGGACGGCTCCGCCCGTCGCTGCTCGCCTCCGTTCTCGAAGCGGTCGCCGGCGCCATCCTCCTTGATGGCGGCTGGGAAGCCGCCCGCTCGTGGGTGACGAAGGTGGCCGAGCCGGAGATCCGGGCCGCCCTGTCGCCGACTGCCCTCAAGAGTCCGAAGAGCCGGCTCCAGGAGCTGACCCAGCGCGCCACGGGCGGCCGTCCGGAATACCGGCTGCTCGAGGCCGCCGGGCCGGACCACGAGCGGGTCTTCCGGGTGGAGGCGGTCGTCGACGGCCGCTCGCTGGGGGCCGGCGCCGGACCGTCGCGGCGGATTGCCGAGACCAACGCCGCGGCCGAGGCCCTCGAGGCGCTCGCCGCGCGCGAACGAGCCGAGGGCGGCGCCCCATGACGGCACCGGCGCGCCTCCTGTCGGTTCGCCTCCAGGGCTTCAAGTCGTTCGCGGAGCGCACCCTGGTCACGTTCGGCCCCGGGATCAGCGCGGTCGTGGGACCGAATGGTTCGGGCAAGAGCAACCTCGCCGACGCCCTCCGCTGGGCGCTCGGCGAACAGGGCCGGGCGCTCCGCTCCCGCAAGGCCGAGGACGTGATCTGGGCCGGATCGGAACGTCGGCCGGCCGTCGGGATGGCGGACGTCCAGCTCACCCTCGACAACGCCGACGGGCTGCTTCCCGTCGAATACGGCGTGGTCGAGCTGGGACGGCGGCTCTATCGCTCGGGCGAGAACGAGTACCTCCTCAACCGCCAGCGGGTGCGGCTGCGCGATCTCGTGGATCTTCTCGACGCCGCGCACCTCGCCGAGAACGCGTTCCTGTTCATCGGCCAGGGCATGGTGGACCAGGCGCTCGCCCTCCGCCCCGAGGAACGGCGACCGCTGTTCGAGGAGGTGGCCGGCGTTCGCCGGCACGAGCGTCGACGCCGGCGCGCGGAGGAGCAGCTCGTCGAGTCCGAGGGCAATCTCGCGCGCGTCGAGGACATCCTCGCCGAGCTGCGGCCCCAGGCGCGCCGGCTCGCCGCCCAGGCGGAGCAGCAGGCGACTCGAGCGAGCGCGGGCGACCAGCTGGCGGAGGCGCTCCTCGTCGCCGCGCACGCCCGCTGGCACGAAGCGGCCGGTCGGATCAACGAGGGCGCCGCCCGGCTCGCGAGCGCACGAGCGGCCGTCGACGCGGCCCTTGGCGAGCTGACGGCCGCCGAGTCGACCGCCGCTGCGATCGCCGCCGCGCTCGAGGAGCGTGCGACCGCCGCGACCGAGCTCCGCCGACGAGCCGACGACGCGCGGATGGCCCTGACGGCCGCACAACTGCGGGGCGGGCGACTCGAATCGGAGGCGGCCGAGCTGGCCCGGGACCGTGAACGACTGGCGGAGGAGCGTGCCGCGGCGGAGGCGGACCTCGCCGTCCAGCGCCGGCGGCTGGCCGAGCCGATCCCGGCCCGCGACCCCGAAGCGGAAGCGGCGCTCTCGGCAGCGGAGCGGTCCCTGACCGACGCGCTGGCCGAGTTGGCGGCGCTCCAGGCCGCGACGCGAGCACGCGATGCGGATCTGGTCGCGCTCCGACGAGCCGCGGCCGTCCGGGCCGCGGAGATCGAGACCGCGGAGCGGCGGCTGGCGGAGGCAGAGCGGTCGGCGGCCGTGGAATCTGCCCGCGCGGCCGAGGGAGCGGCCCGCCTCGGAGCGGCGCGCGCGGCGCACGAGACGGCCCTCGCGGATCTCGAAACGAGCAAGGCCGCTGAGCGAACCGCCGCCGAGGCGCGCGAGGTCGCCGAGCATCGCCTCGAGCAGCGCTCTGCGGAGGCAAGGACGGCAGCCGAGCGGGCGGCGGAGGCGGCGGCGACCCTGGCGGGGCTCCAGGCCGAGCTTGCCGCACGCAGCGCGGCCGTGGCCGACGACCCGGGGAACAGCGTGGCCGCCAGCCTCCGGGGCCGGGGCGGGCGCCGGATCGATGAGGACCTCGCCGTCGAGCCAGGTCTGCGGACCGCCGTCGATGCCGCCCTGGCCGGCGCCGCGAGGGCCTACGTGACGACGCGCAGCGGGATCGCCGACCTGGCCGGCCGGCGCGGCGTGGTGGTGATCGCGGACGGCGCGGCGGACGATCGTGACCAGGCCGGTGGAGCGCCGGCTGCTTCGTCGGACTCGGGATCCGGAGACACGTCCCCTGCGAGCGCTGACGGCCGGGCGTTCCTGCGGCGTGTCACCGCTGCCGGCGGCGGGCTGCTCGCCGACGGCCTCCGGCGCGACCGATCGGGGGTGGTCCGTCGCCTCCTCGCGCGGGCCGCCTGGGTGCCGGATCTGCCTGCCGCCCTGGCGCTCCAGCCGCACCTTCCGGCCGGCTGGATCGTCGTCCCCCGCGACGGGGGTGCCGTTCTCGGCGAGGTCATCGTGCGCCTTGGCAGGGGCGACGGGCTCATCGAGGCGGGCGTGGAGCTCGAGCGCGTCCGCTCCGCCGTGCGGGCGGCGGAGTCGGTGTCGCGAACGACGTCGGATGCCGCGGCAGATGCGGCCGGGGCGGCCGCCGCCGCCCGCATGGAGCTCGAGGCGGCGAGGGCGGCCGAGGCGGCGGCCACCGGGCGGCGCCGCGCGGCCGAGGAATCGGAGCGGCTGGCGGCCAGGGGGCTCGAAGCGCTCGTGCGCGAGGCGAGCTGGCATGCCGCCCAGGCCGCGCGGCTGGCGGCGGACGTCGAACGGGCCCGTGCCGCCATCCCGGCGCTCCCCGCAACCCCGGCGACCGGCGCCGCCACGGCACCCGACGCGGATGCGCTCTCGACCTGGGAGGCGCGCGCGGTCGAGCTTCGAACCCGTCGCGACCGCCTGCTGGCCGTCGTGGCCGACGTGGACGGCGCACGGCGGGACGGGGAGCGGCGGCGGGCCGCAAGCGAGGCGTCGATCGCGCTGGACGAGGCACGGATGGCGGCCGCCGACCTGGCCGCCGGACGACTCGCCGGTCGGGAGGCGGCGCTCGCCGCCGAGCGTGCCGCCCATGCAGCGGCGCTGGCGGACGCCTCGGTCCGGGACGCGGAGGCGAGGGCCGCCCTCGAAGCGCTCCTCGCCGCCGATGCCGCCGACCGGGCCCGGCTCGGATCCGCCGAGGGAGCGGCCGCCTCCGTCCGAGAGGCGCTCCGTGCCGCGGAGGAGCGCTCGCGTGCCGCCGAGCGAGGCGACCTCGAGGCACGGCTGGGTCGCGACGCCCTTCGCGAGCAGCTGCTCGTGGAGCTCGCCGGTCTCGGGCACCTGGGTCTTCGTCACCTCGAGGCCGTCGGCGGGGCCCACGGCTCGGAGGATGAGACGGCCGCCAGCCCGGCCGACGGAATGCCCGCCGACGTGCCTGGCGACTCGACGATCGGCGTGGACGAGCTCGACGACACGGACGACTCGGAGGCACTTGCCGCTGCGCTCGATGCCGCCGGCGAGGTCTGGGCCATGCGGACGCCGACGCTCGAGGTCCCCGGTCCCGGCCGCCTGGGCGCCCTGCGACGCCGGTATCACGAGCTCGGAGCGAGCAACCCGTTCGCCGTCGAGGAGTACGCGGCGCTCCGAGCTCGGCTCGAGGATCTGGAGCGCCAGCACGACGACCTGCGGACGGCGATCACGCGGACCCGGGCGCTGATCGCGGAGCTGGACGGCCTGATCGCGGACCAGTTCCGGACGACCTTCCGGGCTCTCGAGACGGCCTTCGACGGGCGCTTCCGACAGCTCTTCGGCGGGGGCTTCGCCAGGCTCTCGCTGACGGATCCGGGGGATCTCGCCTCCACCGGCGTCGAGATCGTCGCCCGGCCGCCGGGCAAGAAGGCGCAGGCCCTGGCGATGCTCTCGGGCGGTGAGCGCGCCCTCACCGCGGTCGCGCTCCTGTTCGCGATGCTCGAGGTCCGTCCGGTCCCGTTCTGCGTCCTCGACGAGGTGGACGCGGCCCTCGACGAGGCGAACGTCGGCCGCTTCACAGATGCGCTCCGGGAGCTCGCCGAGCGGACGCAGTTCGTCGTGATCACCCACAACCGCGGCACGATCGAGATCGCCGACGCGCTCTACGGCGTGACCGTGGGCGACGATCCGGTGAGCCGGGTCATCAGTCTCCGGCTGGACGAGGCGACGGAGCTCGCGGAGCGGCGGCGTGCCCCGGTCGCGGTCGGCCCCGATCCGGCCGCCGGGCAGGCCTGACATGGGCGAGGCAGGCGACGCGCCGGCCACGGCCGAGCCGGAGGCCGGCCTGGAGGCCGGTCTGGCCAGGAGTCGCGGCGGGTTCATGAGCCGGCTCCGGGGCCTGTTCGGCGGGGGTGAGATCGCGCCGGGTGCCTGGGACGACGTGGAAGAGGCGCTGATCGGCGGGGACGTCGGCGGCGGCCTCGCGGCACGCGTGGTCCGACAGGCGCGCGCCCGGGGAGACGCGCCGTCGGCCGAAGCGGCCGTCCGCGCCGAGCTCGCTGCCCTGCTCGCGCCGCGGGACCCGGACTGGGACCTGCGGCCCGCCGTGGAGGGCCATCCGACGATCATCCTCGTCGTCGGCGTGAACGGCACCGGCAAGACGACGACGATCGGAAAGCTCGCCCACCGCGAGGGGCGGGCGGGCCGTCGCGTCGTCCTGGCTGCCGCCGACACGTTCCGCGCCGCGGCGATCGATCAGCTGCGGATCTGGGCGAATCGCGCTGGCGCGGAGGTGGTGGCGCACGCCCCGGGTGCCGACCCCGGCGCGGTCCTCTACGACGCCCTCGACGCGGCGATCGCACGGCGGGCCGACGTCGTCATCGCCGACACGGCCGGCCGGCTGCACACGAAGTCCAGCCTGATGGACGAGCTGGCGAAGATCCGCCGGGTCATCGATCGCCGGCTGCCCGGCGCGGTCCCGGAGACCCTCTTCGTCCTCGATGCGACGACCGGCCAGAACGGCCTCGCCCAGGCGGTGGCCTTCCACGCCGCGGTCGGGCTCACCGGGATCGTCCTCACGAAGCTCGACTCCACGGCTCGGGGCGGGATCGCCTTCGCGATCGAGGACCAGCTCGGCGTCCCGGTCCGGTTCGTCGGGGTCGGCGAGGGGATCGACGATCTTGTGCCGTTCGACCCGGCCCGGTTCGTCGCGGCGCTGTTCGGGCCCGGCGGCGGGTGACCCGCGCTCGCTGCTGCCGCGCCGCCGGTACCGCCGCGCTGCGCGCGCCCGCCAGCCTCGCGGCCCTTGCCCTGGTGCTGTCCGGCTGCATCGTGGATGCGCCGACGCCCGAGCCGAGCCCCACGCCGACCGTCGAGCCGAGCGCGACCGCGCGGGTCGACGCCTACCCGCTTGTGTCGACCGCCTGGTACGGCGGGCTCGTCCTCACGTTCGAGCGTGCCACCTCGACGCTCGATGCGAGGGGTGGGCCGGTCGCAGTCGAAATGGCACTCTCGAACCCGGGCACCGAGGAGCTGGGCCTCGGCGGCCCGATCCGCCTCGTCGGTGGAGATCGCGCGATCGAGCCGAGCCGGGAAACGCCGGTCCCGTCCGTGCCTCCCGGTGGCTCCGTCGAGACGACGCTGATCTTCGCGGTCGACGGCGACTTCGACGTGCCCGCGTCCGCCATCGTGGTCGGGCGAGCGGAGGAGCACCAGGCGATCGTCCCGCTCGTGTCGGGATCCGCCGGCGCCCCGGCGGCCGTCACCCTGGAGCCGGCGACCTTCGCCCTGGACGCCTCGGCCCAGGCTCGCGACCTCCTCGTCACCCTGCGATCCGCCGAGCTCCGCAGCGACCTTCCCGACTGGGGGGTCCAGCTGCCCCGCGGCTCCATGGCCCTGACCCTCACCTACGACGTGGCGTTTCGCTCCGACTTCGTCGGTGGCTTCCCCTTCACGGCGGAGAACCTCGCCCTCACCCTGCCCGACGGCCGGACCATCTCGGCGCGCGCCGACGGCCACAGCGCACCCGCGCTCGTCGTGGCGCCGCGGGCCGTCGTGGACGGGCTCTCGTCGCGCTTCGAGGTGCCGGCGCCCGGGACCGGGACCTATCGGCTGGTGATCGCCAACGGAACCGCCACGAAGGAGATCGAGCTCGCGATCGGGGGCGGCTAGGGTCCGTGCGCTACAATCGCGGGAACCCCGGTGTCGCCAGAACCCGCGCACCACCCGGCCCGCCAGGCAGGCGCGTCGCCGGCACCGAGCCCGCAGGAGCATCGCAGGTCCCGTGTTCGACGCCCTCAGCGAACGGCTGCGCCGCACGCTCGCCAACCTGACCGGCCGTGGCCGGATCGGCGAGGCGGATCTCGACGTGGCGTTGCGCGAGATCCGCCTGGCGCTGCTCGAGGCGGACGTCAACTTCCGGGTGGTCAAGGACTTCATCGCCCGGGTGCGGGAGCGCGCGCTGGGAGCCGAGATTCTCGGCAGCCTGACCGCCGGCCAGCAGGTCACGAAGATCGTGCACGACGAGCTCGTCGCCCTCCTCGGCACCGGCGACCGGACCTTCCGGCTCCACGGCAACCCCGCGGTCATCTCGCTCGTCGGCCTGCAGGGTTCGGGCAAGACGACGACCGCCGCGAAGCTCGCCCGTCACGTGATCAAGCTCGGCCGGCGGCCGCTGCTCGTCGCCGCGGACCCGTACCGGCCCGCTGCCGCCGACCAGCTCGAAATCCTCGGCCGGGCGCTCGACGTGCCCGTCCACCGGGCGGCGGCGGGCACCGCGGTCGTCGACATCGCCCGCGGCGGCCTCGAAGCCGCGAAGCGCCTCGTCCGCGATACGGTCATCCTCGACACGGCCGGTCGGCTGTCCATCGACGAGGCGCTGATGGCGGAGATCACGGCGCTGAACACCGCCGTCCACCCGGTCGAGACGCTCCTCGTCGTCGACGCCATGACCGGCCAGGAGGCGGTCGCCGTGGCCGGGGCGTTCGCGGCTGCGGTGCCGGTCAGCGGCCTCGTCCTGACCAAGATCGACGGCGATGCCCGGGGCGGCGCCGCCCTCTCGATCGCCTCGGTGTCGGGGATCCCGGTGAAGGTCCTCGGCACCGGCGAGAAGACCGACGCGCTCGAGGTCTTCCACCCGGACAGGCTCGCCGGCCGGATCCTCGGCATGGGCGATGTCCTGACGCTCGTCGAGCGGGCCCAGGAGGTCGTCGACCTCGCGGGGGCGCAGAAGCTCGAGGCGAAGCTGCGCAAGGCGGAGTTCACGCTGGAGGACATGCTCGAGCAGCTCCAGCAGGTCCAGAAGATGGGCCCGATCGGGCAGCTCGTGTCGATGATTCCGGGGCTGGGGGGCATGGCCAAGGAAGCGCAGGCTGCCGTCGATCGCGGAGAGATGCGGCGAACCGAGGCGATCATCCGGTCGATGACGCCTCGGGAGCGCCGCGACCCGTCCATCCTCAACGCCTCGCGCCGGCGGCGCATCGCCGCCGGTTCCGGAACGGCCCTCCCGGACGTCAACCGGCTCGTGAAGCAGTTCGGGGACATGCAGAAGGTGATGAAGCAGCTCTCGACGATGCGCGGGAAGGGCCTCGGCGGCGCTTTCCCGGGCCGCCGGTAGGCAAAGGAGGCGCGCCATGGAACCGCGTCCGCAGCCAGTCGACCCGTCCGGGGATGAGCTCGCCCCGATCGTCCCGCCGGTCGAGGACGCCGCTCCGACTGACGCCGCGCCGACTGACGCCGCTCCGACTGAGGCCGCTGCGCCGGCCGTGGGCGGGAGCCGCGCACGCTGGCTGATCGGCGGCGGCGTTGCCGTGGCCGCCCTGGCCGCCCTCGTCCTCGCGGCGACACTCCTGGGTGCCCGACCGCTCCCCGAGGCCTTCCGCTACTTGCCGGCCGACAGCGCGGTCGTGGTCGAGCTGCGGCCCGAGCTGCCGGGTGACCAGCGCGAAGAGCTGGGCGCCTTCCTGGCCCACTTCCCCGGCTTTGCCGACCGGTCGATCCTCGACCAGAAGATCGACGAGGTCCTCGGCCGGATCGTCAACGAGGCGTCCGGCGGATCGGTCGACTACGCCACGCAGGTCGACCCGCTGCTGGCCGGGCCACTGGCCTTCTCCATCAGCGCCGATGGCCTCGGCGAGGCGATGTCGGGCGGGACGACGGCGGGCATCCTGCTCGTGGCAACGACCGACGGGGAGGTCACCTGTGCTGCGCTCGGGGGGCCCGGCTCGGACGCCGGGGCGCATCGGGACGTGGAACTCGTCTTGGTTGACCGCGACATGGCCTGCGCGATGCACGGCCGGTTCATGCTGCTGGGCGACCTGGCGACGATCAAGAGCGGGCTCGACGCGCGCCTGGATGGCCGGGGGATGGACGGAAGCGCCGACCTCAAGGCAGCCCGGGCGGAGCTCGACGGAGACCAGCTCGCGACGGTCTACGCGAGCGGTGCGTCGCTGGCGGCCCTCCTGCCCGATGCCTCCGCGCGGCTCGGGCTCGACCTGCCGGACATGGAGATGCCGGCGTGGACGATCATCGGCCTTCGCGCCGAGGACGATGCCCTGGTCGTTGACGGTGTCACCGCGCCGACGGCGGCGGCGGGCCCGCCCGGTGCGCCGACGGCGGCGCCGGCCGCTGAGAGCCGGTTCGCCGGGGTCCTGCCGGCCGACACGCTCGGCTATGCCGAGGCGCACGGCGTCGGGGCGATGCTCGCCGGAGGCCTGGCGGCGCTGCGCGCCGATCCGGCCGGTGCGGACGCCTTCGCGCAGGTCGAGGCGGCACTCGCGCTGCTCGGTGGCGCGGATGCGCTGGTTGGCTGGATCGAGGAGGCCGGGGTCGCCGTGTTCCCCGTCGCCGATGGAGTTGGCGCGGCGCTGCTGATCCGCGGCACGGACCCGGCTGCCGCGGCCGCTCGGGTCGCCCAGGTCCGGAACCTGCTCGCCCTTGCCGCGACCGGAACGGACATCACGGTCCGGGACACGGAGCACGCCGGGGTGACGATCACGACGATCGACCTCGGGGACCTTGGGGACCTCCTCGGCGCACTCGGCGGCCTCGATGGTCTCGGGAGCGTCCCCGGCCTGCCGGGCGACCTCGGGGGCGTCGGCGACCTCGGCCTGCCGGGCGACGTCGCGGATGTCCGACTCAAGTTCGCGCTCACTGCCCGTGATGACCTCGTCGTCATCGCCCTCGGCGATGGCGTCGCCGAGCGGATCCTCGACACCGACGCCGTGTCATCACTCGCGACGACGGCCGGCTACGAACGGGCGATGGCCCTTGCTGGAATCCGCAACAACGTGCAGATGTACGTGGCGCTCGATGCCGTCATCGCCTTCGCGGAGGGCCTTGCCTCCGGGGAGGATCTCGAAACCTGGAACCGCGAGATCGAGCCGTACGCGGAGCACCTCGCCAGCGTCGCGTGGTCGTCAACGAGGTCTGGCACGAACCACTCGCGGCTCGTGCTCATCGTCAAGTAAGCTACCGGGCCGGCACAGGCCCGGACTACCTGGAGGAACTCGCAACCCATGGCCGTTCGAATTCGACTCACGCGCGTCGGCGCGAAGAAGCAGCCGGCGTACCGCGTCGTCGTCGCGGACTCGCGAAGTGCGCGCGACAGCCGGTCCATCGAGACGATCGGGCACTACAACCCGCGGTCGGAACCGGCCGAGGTCGTGATCGACGCGGAGAAGGCGAAGGCCTGGCTCGCGAAGGGCGCGCAGCCCTCGGACACGGTCGCTCGCCTGTTCCGCGACGCGGGCGTCCTGCCCGCGTCGAAGTAGGTCCCGATGGCTGCCAAGGAACTCGTCGAGTACGTCGCCAAGACCCTCGTTGACGACCCCGACGCCGTGACCGTCACCGAGGTGCGTGACGCGGACGGCACGGTCATCGAGCTCCACGTCGCCGAGGAGGACATGGGCAAGGTCATCGGGCGCAATGGCAGCGTCGCCAAGGCGCTGCGAACGCTCCTGAAGGTCACCGCAGCCCGTGACGGCGGCTCGGTGACGCTCGAGATCCTCTGAGCGACGCCGCGCCCGCCGAGGGCACGCGCCTCGTCGTCGGCTGTGTCCGGGGGCTCCACGGCCTCCACGGCGTCGTCCGGGTCGAGGTGCTCACGGACCGGCCGGAGGACCGGTTCGCGGTCGGTCGCGTCCTTCATCGCGAGGGACACGCGGCACCGCTGACGATCATCGCCGCGGCCCCGGTCGAGGATGGGCCGGGCTGGCGCCTCCAGTTCCGCGAGGTGGCGGATCGGGCGGCCGCAGATCGCCTGCGCGAGGTATACCTCGAGACGGTCGTCGATCGGGACGCGGACCTCGAGCCCGGCGCGGCGTATTGGCACGAGGTCATCGGGACGGAGGTCCGCGGGCTGGACGGCCGTGTGCTCGGGACCGTGGCGGACGTCTACCGGGTCGCGACGGCGGAGGTCTTCGTCGTCCGGGGCGGCCCGTCGGGCGAGTTCGACCTGCCGGTCGTCCGCGACATCGTCCGGGTCTTCGCTCCTGAGCGGGGCGAGATCGTCGTCGATGAGGCCGTCCTCGACCTGGCGGCCGCCCCCGTCGACGAGCCCGTCGTCCGGCCGGCGCGCAAGCGGCCGAACTGGTCGCGCCACGGCAAGGGCGGAGCCCGCGGGGCCGCCCCGTCAGATCCGCCCGGGCCGGCGGAGAACGCCTGAGATGCGCATCGACCTCGTGACGCTGTTCCCCGCGATGCTCGAGGGACCGCTCTCGGCCAGCATCCCGGCCCGGATCCGCGAACAGGGCATCGCCGACATCCGGATCCACGACCTGCGAACGTGGGGTCTCGGGCGACATCGGAGCGTCGACGATGCCCCGTACGGCGGGGGGGCGGGGATGGTCCTGCGCCCCGAGCCGGTGGCGGCGGCACTCGACGCCCTTCGGAGTGACTCGTCCACGGCCATCCTCGTCGACCCGTCGGGCGAGGTCTTCGCGCAGGCGCGCGCCGCGGACCTGGCGCGACGCGAGCACCTGATCCTCATCTGCCCGCGATACGAGGGGGTGGACGACCGGATACGCGGTCTGGTCGACCTCGAGCTGTCGATCGGGGACTACGTCCTCACCGGCGGCGAGCTGGCGGCGCTCGTCGTCGTGGACGCGGTGATCCGGCTCCTGCCCGGCGCCATCGACGCTGCCTCCACGACCGAGGAATCGTTCGCGCACGGGCTGCTCGAGTATCCGCAGTACACCCGGCCGGCCGTCTTCCGGGGGCGAGGCGTCCCGGAGGTCCTGGCCGGCGGGAACCACGAGGCGGTCCGGCGCTGGCGCCTCGAAGCTTCGCTCCGACGCACGGTGGCGAGACGGCCGGACCTCCTGGCGGATCGTCAGGCCAGCCCGGAGGAACGTCGGATCCTGGACGGGATCCTGGCGGAGTCCGAGACCCGGCCCGATGGCCCTCCAGGCTGAGAGCGTCCTGCGCGCCCACCGGTCCGCGCCCACCGGTGGGGTGAGCCACGGCCCGGTTGAGCCATCCCCCGGCCGGGCGGCCGCGGACCCGTGCTATACTCCGCCGCCGGCCGCGAGCGGCCACCCGATCACGATCCACCACGCAGCGCCGCGCTGCCCACGAGACCAGGGAAGACCACCGTGAACGTGCTCGACGAGATCGTCGCCGACCAGCTCCGCACCGACCTTCCGGACCTCGCCACGGGCGACACCGTGCGCGTCTCGGCCCGCGTCGTGGAGGGTGGCAAGGAACGGATCCAGGTCTTCGAGGGCGTGATCATGCGCCTTCGCGGCGGCGGGATCACCCGGTCGATCACCGTCCGGAAGATCGCCAGCGGCGTCGGGGTCGAACGGACCTTCAAGATCCACAGTCCCCGGATCGAGAAGATCGACGTGATGCGCCACGGCCAGGTGCGGCGCGCACAGCTCTACTTCCTCCGCAAGCGCGTCGGCAAGGCGGCCACGCTTCGCGAGCGGCGCGTCAACGGCTGACCGCCGGCCGGCCCCGGGCACCAGGGCCGGCCCGCACGGCCCGGCCCCGCACGACCCCGTCCCCGCGGCGGGGTCGCCCGATTCCAGGGATCGTCGGACGGCAATCCGGCGTGTGGCGCAGTAGGCTAGGCCGCGTGCCGCAGGTTCCTTCCTATCGGTTCGAGCGCCCGCTCTGGCGCTCCGGCCTGGGCCGGGTCGTGGGCGTCGACGAGGTCGGGGTCGCGCCGACCTGCGGCGCCGTCGTCGCCGCGGCGGTCATCGTCCGGCCAAACGCCCGCCGGATCCCCGGTGTCCGCGACTCGAAGACGCTCTCGGCCGCGCAGCGGGAACGCCTTGCGCCGCTCATCCGGAGCCGGGCGGTCGCCGTCGGCGTCGGCGCGGCCTCGGTCGGGGAGATCGACCGCCTGAACATCTACCACGCCACGCACCTGGCGATGCGCCGGGCGATTGCCCGGCTCGGCGGCCACGATCACGTGCTGGTCGACGGCAACCGGATCGCCGGATTCGAGACGGACGTCGGGCCGTACACGGCGATCGTCGACGGCGACGCTCGGAGCTACTCGATCGCCTGTGCCTCCGTGGTCGCGAAGGTCGTACGGGACCGGATGATGGCTCGCCTGGCCGCCCGCTACCCGGGCTACGGCTGGGAGCGCAACCAGGGCTACGCGACCCGGGAGCACCGCGACGCCATTCGCCGCCAGGGGCTCACCCCCTTCCACCGGCGGAGCTTCCTTGCCCTGCAGCGAACCCTGGCCGGCGACCAGCTGGGGCTGAACCTGTTCGCCATCGGTCGGGCCGGCGACGAGCCGGACGGACGCAGCCCGGCCGCGGGGTTCGGCGCGGTCGTGCGGCCGGTCGTGCCCAGCCTCGCTCCGGGCCTCGACGTGGCCGATCTGGTCGCCGATCTCGTCGCCGAGCTCGACCCGGACGCGGACGTGGCGGCCGCGCTCCAGGGCTGATCGACCGGGTCTCGCCCGGTGCGCGGGGCCGCGGTTGCCGGTCCCAGATAAGCGACAGTGCAGCGGCGGGGTCCATGCTGTCTGGATGCGGACGAATTCACAGGAGGCTGGGGACGCGGCGGAACGCCTCGTGGTGGAGCGCCTGGCCGGGGCCGGTTGGACGATTCTCGGCCTGAACGTCCACGTCGGGCGAGCGGAGCTGGACATCGTCGCCGTGGACGAGGCCCCGCCCGCGCGGCTCGTGGTGATCGAGGTGCGGACGCGCCGAAGCCGCGAGTTCGGCCTGCCGGAGGAAACCGTGGACGCGGCGAAGCGGACGCGGATCCGACGGGCTGCCCAGGCCATTCGCGAGCGTGGCGTCCTGGCCGATGGGACGGCGGTGCCCGCGCTCCCGCTCCGGATCGACCTCGTCGTGGTCGAGCCGCCCCGAGAGCCGGGCGGCGCGGTTCGCATCCGCCATCACGTCGCCGCCCTGTAGCGTTGCGGCACCGGGGCGACGGACGCCGCCGGGATCGGCGGCATCGAGACGCCGGATCGGCCGGCCGGAACCCCTGTGCTACACTCCGCGCGCCGCGGAGCCGATCCGCGACATCACCCGCCCGTCACCGCTGGGTGGCGGAGCCCACACGCGGACCGTTCCGACCGGGACGGTGCCGGCCTCGTCGCCACGGCGACGGGACGGTCCCCGGCGACGAGGTCCGCGGCGGATCGAAACCGAACAGGAGGTCATGCCCCGTGCCGTCCGTCTCGATGCGGCAGCTGCTTGAAGCCGGTGTCCACTTCGGTCACCAGACTCGCCGCTGGAACCCCAAGATGCGCCCGTTCATCTTCGCCGAGCGCAACGGGATCCACATCATCGACCTCGCCCAGACCGCGCAGCGGCTCGAGGTCGCCCTCGACTTCGTCCGCGAGACGGTCGCCCGCGGCGAGCCCGTCCTGTTCATCGGGACGAAGAAGCAGGCCCAGGAGCCGGTCGCCCAGGAGGCGGCCCGTGCCGGGATGCCGTACATCAACAAGCGCTGGCTCGGTGGCATGCTCACGAACTTCGTCACGATCAAGAAGCGCATCGGCCTGCTCGAGCAGCTCGAGGCACGTCAAGGTGCCGGCGAGTTCGAGCGCCTGCCCAAGAAGGAGGCCGCGAAGCTCACCGAGGAGCTCGCCAAGCTGAACCTGATCCTCGGCGGCATCCGCAAGATGAAGCGCCTCCCCGGCGCCGTCTTCATCGTCGACCCGCATCGCGAACGGATCGCCGTCACCGAGGCGAACAAGCTGGAGATCCCCGTCGTCGGGACGGGCGACACGAACGTCGATCCCGATGAGCTGGACTTCATCATCCCGGCCAACGACGACGCGATCCGCTCCATCCGGCTGCTCTGCTCGCTCGTCGCTGACGCGGCGATCGAAGGTGCCCGCGAGCGTTCCGCCAGGTCCACGATGGAGCCGGAGCCGGAGCCGATGGCACCGGAGCCCGAGTACGACGATGTCGGTGCCAGCGATGCGCTCGTCGCCGCGCTGGCCGGCGGCGCCGCGCTGAGCTTCGCGCCGGACGAGGAGGAGGACCTCCTGCCCGGCGCACCGGCGCCGGCCGAGGAGCCCGCGGCCACCGCCGAGGAGATCGCCGCGGAGCTGGCCCGCGAGGCGGCCGACCGCGAAGCGGCCAGCGGCGCCCCAGCCGGCTGACGCCGCGCCACCCACCCACGGCAGCAGCGGGCGGCCAACCGCCTCACCAGGGAGCATCGAACGAGCATGACCACGATCAGCGCCGGGGCAGTGAAGGAACTCCGCGAGCGAACCGGCGCGGGCTTCATGGACTGCAAGCGCGTCCTCGAAGAGACCGGCGGGGATGTCGAGAAGGCGGTCGCGATGCTGCGCGAGCGCGGCCTCGCCGCCGCCGCGAAGAAGGCCGGACGCGACGCCCGAGAGGGTCTCGTGTCGAGCTACATCCACACCGGCGGCCGGGTCGGCGTCCTGATCGAGGTCAACTGCGAGACGGACTTCGTCGCCCGGACGGACGAGTTCCAGCGGCTCGTCCGCGACCTTGCCATCCAGGTTGCCGGGCTCGCGCCGCTCTACGTGGACGTCGCCGCGATCCCGGCGCCGGACCTCGAGCGCAAGCGGGCGGATCTGGCCACGGACCCGGCGGTCGCGGCGAAGCCGGTGGAGATCCGCGACCGGATCATCGACGGCCAGCTCAAGAAGTGGTACCGCGAGGTCTGCCTCCTGGAGCAGCCATTCCGGGACGAGGAGCGGTCGGTCCGGGATCTCGTGACCGAGCGGATCGCCACGATCGGCGAGAACATCCGGGTGCGGCGGTTCGTCAGGTACGCGCTCGGGGAGGACCTGTGACGGACGGCCAGTTCGACCCGGCGGACGCGCGCTACGGCCGGATCCTGCTGAAGCTCTCGGGCGAAGCCCTCCTCGGCAGCCGGACCTACGGCGTGGACCCGGAGTTCTGTGCGTTCATCGCCCGGCAGGTCGGCGTCGTCCACGGGACCGGCGTCCAGATCGGGATCGTCGTTGGGGGCGGGAACATCTTCCGCGGCATGGCTGCGGCCGCTCGCGGCATGGATCGCGCCACGGGCGACTACATCGGGATGCTCGCGACCGTCATGAACGGGCTGGCCCTCCAGGATGCGATCGAGCGCGCCGGGATCCCGGTGCGCGTCATGAGCGCCATCGCCATGAATGAGATTGCCGAGCCATACATTCGTCGCCGCGCCGTGCGCCACCTCGAGAAGGGCCGAGTGGTCATCTTCGTGGCCGGGACGGGCAACCCCTATTTCACGACGGATACCGCGGCCGCCCTGCGGGCCGTGGAGATCGGGGCCTCCGTGCTGATGAAGGCGACAAAGGTCGACGGGGTCTACGATGCGGATCCGATGACCGAGCCGACGGCCCGTCGCTACGAGCGCCTGGAGTACGCGGACCTGCTACGCGACCAGCTCCGCGTCATGGACGCGGCGGCCGTCTCGCTGTGCATGGAGAACGACCTGCCCATCGTCGTCTTCGACCTCAACCAGCCGGACAACATCGCCCGCGTCGCGCGGGGCGAGCCGGTCGGGACCCTCATCGGAGGCTCCGGGACAGGAGGCGTGCACGCATGACCCAGGAGATCGTCGCCGCCGCCGATCACAAGATGGCCCGGGCCGTCGAGGCGATGGAGCGAGACCTGGTCGGCATGCGGACCGGCCGCGCCTCGACAGCCCTCGTGGAGCGGATCCACGTGGATTACTACGGCACGCAGACCGCGCTCAACCAGCTGGCCGGGATCAGCGTGCCCGAACCGCACCAGATCGTCATCCAGCCGTGGGACCGAAGCGTTCTCGGTGCCATCGAGAAGGCGATCCTCAAGAGCGACATCGGGCTCACCCCGAATGTTGACGGCACGGTCGTCCGGCTGAACATCCCGCAGCTCACCGAGGAGCGGCGGCGGGACCTCGTCCGCGTGGTGCACAAGCGCATGGAGGAGGCCAGGGTCGAGATCCGCAACCTCCGGCGAGACGCCGCAGATCACCTGAAGAAGCTGGAACGCGAGGGCGAGGTCGGTACGGACGAGGTCCACCGCGTGCTCGAGACGATCCAGCGAACGACGGATCGTCACATCGCCGACGTGGATCGCGTCGGTGCGGCAAAGGAACAGGAGGTCCTCGAGGTCTAGTGGCGGCCGCACCCCTCGCTCGTCCGACGGACGCGCCCCCGTCGGCGCACGATCCGGACGCCCCGGCCGCGATCGATCGCCCCGGGACTGTGGGGGGCTCGGCGCCGGGCGAGACGGACCTGCCGCGGCACGTCGCGATCATCATGGACGGCAACCGCCGTTGGGCGCGCGCACGCGGCCTGCCCGAGCTCGACGGCCACCCGGCCGGCGTGGAGGCGATCCGCGGGATCCTGCGCCACGCCCGACGGCGAGGGATTCGTGTGCTCACGCTGTATGCCTTCAGCCGCGAGAACTGGGCACGGTCGGACGCCGAGGTGGTTGCCCTCTTTGGCCTCCTGGAGGCGGCCATCCGGAGCGAAACGGACGAGTTGCGGGCCCAGGGGGTGCGGGTCCGGATGATCGGCCGGCTTGACGAGCTCCCGCCCGCGACCCGCGCCTCCATCGACGACGCGCTGGACGCCACCTCCAGCGGCACGGAGATGCTGCTCAACATCGCCTTCAACTACGCCGGCCGCACGGAGCTCGTGGACGCGGTGCGCCGCATCGCGGCATCGGGCGTGCCCCCGGAGGCGATCGACGAATCGACCATAGCTGCCGCGCTCTACACGGCCGGCACGCCGGATCCCGACCTCGTCATCCGGACGGGCGGCGAGCAGCGCCTGTCGAATTTCCTGATCTGGCAGGCGGCCTACGCCGAGCTCGTCACGACCGAGACCCTCTGGCCGGACTTCGGCCCGGAGGCCCTCGACGCGGCTCTCGTCGAGTTCGCGACGCGCCAGCGCCGATTCGGTCGCTGAGGAGGGGCCGTGCTCCGTGACCGGGCGCGGAGCGCCGCGTACCTGATCCCGCCGCTCCTCGTCGTCCTCTGGCTCGGCGGACCATGGATCACACTGCTGGTCGGCGCGGCCGTGGCGGTCGCCGCACGCGAGGCGTTCCGGCTGCTTGAGGCGGCCGGGCACCCGTCATTCGCGGCGCTCGGGACCGTGCTGGCGGTCGTCATCGCCGTCGCCGACACCCTCGCCGAGATCCCAGGTGGGTCGGGCTTCCTGCTGGCCGCGATCGGGATCGTGCTGGTGGGGAGTGCCGCGCTCACCCGCCAGGACCCCCGGGACGGCATGGCCGCGTTCGCGACGACGACGTTCGGGGCCCTCTACGTCGGACTGCTCGGGTTCGTGCCCCGGCTCGGGGCGAGCGGCCCGGCGGTCCCGGACGATGCACCGCTCAGCGTGCTCGGGCCGGAGCGGGGCTGGATCCTCCTCCTGCTCCTGTCGGTCTGGGCGTTCGACACGGGCGCGTACGTCACCGGGCGGCGCTTCGGACGTCGGCAGTTCATGGCCCATATCTCACCGGCCAAGACCGTCGAGGGCGTCCTGGGGGGCACCGCGGCCGTGACCGTGGTCTCCACCCTGGTGGTGGCCGGCCTCGGTCATTCGTGGCTGGCCGGGCTCATCCTCGGCCCCATCATCGCGGCGGCGGCGCAGGCGGGCGATCTTGCCGAGTCGATGCTCAAGCGAGCGGCCGGGGCGAAGGACTCGGGCCGGCTCATCCCGGGTCACGGCGGGCTCCTGGACCGCGTGGATTCGTTCCTGTTCGCCGCTCCGGCGGTGGTGCTCTATGTCGTCGTCGTCTTCCGCTGAGCCGGCGGGGGAGGGCAGGCGGATCCGCATCGCCCTCCTCGGCTCCACCGGCTCGGTCGGCCGCCAGACGGTGGAGGTCATCGAGCACGACCCGTCGTTCGAGGTCGTCGGGATCGCCGGTGGTCGCAGCTCGACGGTGCTCGGAGATCAGGCCCGCCGCCTGCAGCCGGAGGTCGTGGTCCTTGCGGATCACGCGGTCCGGGCCGGGCTCGGCGACCTGCCTCCGAGAACCCGGACTGCGTTCGGCGACGAGGCGCTCGAGGAGCTGGCCGGGCGGGCGGATCTCGACCTCGTCGTCATCGGCACGAGCGGCATCGTGAGCCTGCGTGCCGTGCTCGCCGCCCTTCGGGCCGGCACCGCCGTCGCGACCGCCAACAAGGAGACACTCGTCGCCGGCGGACACCTGGTCATGCCACTCGCGCGCGGCCTCGCGGCGAGGCGCGCCGACGTCGATTTCCGGGACCCGCTTGCGAGCCCGCTGGCCTGGATCAGGCCGATCGACTCCGAGCACTCGGCGATCTGGCAGTGCCTCGTCGGGGAGCGGCCGACCAGTGTTGCCCGCCTCGTCCTGACCGCCTCGGGCGGGCCGTTCCTCGACCTCGACGCCGGCGCGCTGGCCCGCGTGACGCCCGACGCCGCCCTTCGTCATCCGACCTGGCGGATGGGCGCCAAGATCACGATCGACAGCGCGACCCTCGCCAACAAGGGCCTCGAGGTCATCGAGGCAAACCGGCTGTACGATGTCCCGTACGAGGCGATCGACGTCGTGATCCATCCGCAGTCGGTCGTCCACTCCGCCGTCCTCTTCGTCGACGGCTCCCTCAAGGCCCAGCTGGGCACCCCGGACATGCGTCTCCCCATCCAGTACGCGCTGACCCATCCCGATCGCCGCCCGTCCCCGGCCGCGCCCCCGGACCTGGTCGCCGTGGCGCGGCTGGACTTCGCGGCCCCGGACGAGGTGCGCTTCCCGGCGCTCCGGATCGCCCGCGAGGCGGGCCGGGCGGGTCCCTGGGCGACCGCCTCGCTCATCGCGGCGGATGACGTCGCCGTGGCGCGCTTCCTGGCCGGGACCCTTGACTTCCTCGGCATCCCCCGCCTCCTCGAGGCGGCCGTGACCCGCTTCGGATCGCCTCGCGGCAGCGATCCGGCGGTCCCGGACCTCCTCGCGCTCGACGCCGAGATCCGCGCGATCTACGCGGACGGGGCCGTCCCGTGAGCGAGCTCTTCCGGACGATCGTCACGATCGTCCTCTTCTTCGGGATTCTCGGCCTCCTCGTGCTCGTCCACGAGCTCGGCCACTTCGTCACGGCCCGACTCTTCGGGGTCCGCGTCCTGGAGTTCGGCTTCGGCTTCCCGCCGCGGGCAAGGATCCTGCGGAATCGGGGCGAGACCCTCTACACGCTGAACTGGCTGCCGATCGGGGGCTTCGTCAGGCTCGAGGGCGACGACAGCGCCGCAGATGATCGGCGCTCGTTCGCGAGGCAGGGCCTGCCGAAGAAGTTCGTCATCTTCCTCGCGGGGGTTCTCATGAACCTCGCCCTGTCATTTGCGATCTTCACCGGGATCGCCCTGTCCGGGGATCCGGCGATCGGGGTCTACGTCCCGTATGTCGAGCCCGGCTCACCGGCCGAGGTCGCCGGGGTGCGCGTCGGCGACGTGATCGCGCGGGTGGATGGTCGGGCGTTCGGCGCGTTCGGACCGGACTCCGTCCTG
>DATIUS010000096.1:0-3626 GCA_035466655.1 Candidatus Sulfomarinibacteraceae bacterium | reverse complement strand
CAGGTCCGCGACGTCCTCATCTCCGGCGGCGACGGCCTGACCCTCGCCCCGAAGCTTCTCGAGAGCATCCTCCGCGGCCTGCGGGAGATCCCGCACATCGAGATCATCCGGATCGGCAGCCGCGTGCCCGTCTTCCTGCCGCAGCGGGTCGACGACGAGCTGTGCTCGATGCTGGAGCAGTACCACCCGCTCTGGATCAACCTCCATTTCAACCATCCGAACGAGATCACGCCCGAGGTCAGCCGGGCGGTGGACAAGCTCACCAGGGCCGGCCTGCCGGTCGGAAACCAGAGCGTCCTCCTGGCCGGTGTCAACGACTGCGTCCACATCCAGCGCTCGCTCGTCCACAAGCTCGTCGAGAACCGGATCCGGCCCTACTACCTGTACCAGTGCGACCTCGTGGAGGGCTCCGGACACTTCCGGACGCCGGTCGGCAAGGGCCTCGAGATCATCGAGGGCCTCCGCGGCCACACGTCGGGATACGCGGTGCCGACCTACGTGATCGACGCACCCGGCGGCGGCGGCAAGATCCCGGTCATGCCGAACTACCTCATCTCGTACTCCGACCACAAGGTCGTGCTCCGCAACTACGAGGGCTATATCACCACCTACGAGGAGCCCGAGACGTACCAGAAGCACGACTCGTCGAGTTGCGGCTACTGCCTCCACGAGCGGCCGGAGCCCGGCCAGTCGGGGGTCCTCGGCCTCCTCGAGGGCGAGCGGATGTGGATCGAGCCGCGCGGCTTCGAGGAGACGCACCGCCGCGGGAACACGGAGGCTCATCGGCTCCAGGACCCGTCGAAGTGGGTGCCGTTCGGGGTCGGCGCGATCGAGGGCCGGGCCGGCGCGCCGCTGAAGGTCATCGAAGCGGGCGACGGGGAGCGCGCAGCCGTCCCCGCGACGCCGGCCTATGGGCCCGGCGAGGAGCCGCGACCGCGCGAAGGCGAGCCGACGGCATCCGCCCACGGCGAGCTGCTCTAGCTTCGGGCGCGGCGAAGCGGTTCCCAGCCTGTGTCTGACGACGGTCTCCGCGAGCTGCGGCCCGGCCCGGCCGGACTGCCGGACCCGGCGATCGCGCCGCCCGTGGTCGCGGAATCCGGCGACCCGTTCGCGGCGCTGCGTGTCGTCGACCTGGTGGCGAGGCTGGAGCGGGGCCGTCCGGTCCGCGTTGCGGCGATCGTCGATCGCCTGAACGCGACCCACCTCGACTGGCTGTTCAGCGAGCGAGTGGTCGCGGACGCGATCCTCCAGCTGGCAGCGAACTGGGCGGCGGACTACCGGAGCACCGGTGGGATCATCCTCGCCGATGGTCCGCGTGGCGCGACGGTCACGATCGAGGACTCGGCCCGGGTGGACCCCTGGATCGTCCGGCAGGCCCAGCGCCAGGCGGCCGCGTGCCGCGAGGCGCTGCTTCAGTTCAGTCGCCAGGAGCGCACGACCGGCGGGGATTGACTCACCGTCCAGGTCCCGCTCGACACCGGCCTGCGGCCGGGGTTCGGGCCGGTGGCCCACTATCATCGGCGCGATGATCCCGATTCGACCGTCCGTAGCCCGGGCCACCAGCCGCCCCGGCGTCCGCTGCGCCCGGCTGCCCGAGCTGGACGGCCTGGCCCCGATGGACGCCGCCGAACGGCTCCGCGGTCTCCCGGGCCTCGCGCTGCTGGAGAGCGCCCGGCCCGGCCGGAACGCCCGCTGGACCTACCTCACCGCGGATCCGGTCGCGGTCCTGGAGGGCCCGGCCGACGGACCGGACGTCTTCGCCACCGCTCGTCGCGTCCTCGGCCGCCTGGCCGCGGACGCCGTCGCGCTCCCGGATGCGCCCGCGTTCACCGGCGGCCTGGTCGGGTACCTGTCCTACGACCTAGGCCGGCGCCTGGAGCGGCTGCCGACCACGGCCCTGGCCGACCAGGAGCTGCCGCTCCTCCGGCTCGCCCTCCACGACTGGATCGTCGCCTGGGACCGCCGGACCGGCCGCGCCTGGCTCGCAGGCCGCGCTCTCGATGAGCGGGTCGGGCGGCTCGACGTGCGCCTGGCGGACATTCGCGGACGCCTGCTCGCGCCCGTTCAGCAGGCGATCGGATCGATGCCCGAGCCGCCGGTGGCCTTCGAGTTCCGGTCCGGCCTGGACCGGGCGGCCTACGAAGCGGGCGTGGAGGCGATCCGCCAGGAGATCGCCCGCGGCGAGATCTACCAGGCGAATCTCACCCGGCGCCTCGAGGCGGCCTTCCGCGCCGACCCGTGGCCGCTCTACCGGCGCCTCCGAACCGGCGATCCCGCCCTGTTCGCCGCGTTCCTCGACCTCGGAGCGAGCCCCGTCACCGGCGCCCCGCGGGCGATCGTGTCCGCCTCGCCGGAGCCCTTCCTCGGCCTGACGCTCGGTGGACGCGTCGCCACGGACCCGATCAAGGGCACCCGCCCGCGAGGCCGCGACCGGGACGAGGATCGGGCGCTGGCGCGCGAGCTCCTCACCTCGGCCAAGGACCGCGCCGAGAACGTGATGATCGTCGACGTCCTGCGCAACGACCTCGGCCGCGTCTGCCGGCCGGGCAGCGTCCGCGTTCCGCGCCTCTGCCGCCTCGAGCGGACGGTCGCGGTCCAGCATCTCGTGTCCACGGTGACAGGGACCCTGGCGCCCGGCGTGGATGCCTTCGACCTCCTGTCGGCGGCGTTCCCCGGCGGATCGATCACCGGCGCCCCGAAGATCCGGGCGATGCAGCTCCTCGAGGCCCACGAGCCGATCCGCCGCGGTCCGTACACGGGCGCGGCCGGCTGGATCGGCGCCGACGGCGCCATGCAGACCAGCATCCTCATCCGGACCTTCGTGGCGGACGGGGCACGGCTCACCCTCCACGTCGGCGGCGGGATCACGTGGCGGAGCGACCCGGCGGCCGAGTGGGACGAGACGGTCGCGAAGGCCCGCGGCCCCCTGTCGGCGATCGGCGGCCGGGAGGTCGCGTCGTGACCGCGGCGGCACGGCCGCCCGATCCGCGCCACGTCTGGGTGGATGGCCGGCTGCTCCCCGCCGCCGGCGCGCACGTCTCCGTCTTCGACCGCGGCTTCCAGCTCGGCGACGGGATCTTCGAGACGCTCCGGGCGCGCGCCGGCCACGTCACCGAGCTCGCCGAGCACCTCGCCCGGCTTGACCGGTCGGCACGGGGCCTGGACATCGAGCTTCCGGCGGACGCGAACGCGCGGATCGAAGGGGGGATCGCGGAGCTGCTCGCCGCCGAGGGCCTCGACGGCCCGGACGGCGACGCCTCCATCCGGATCACCGTGACGCGCGGCCCCTTCCTCGGTCGCGGGCTCCTGCCCATCGCCCACGGAACCCCGCCGACGATCGCCATCCAGGCCTGGCCCGTGGTCGCGCCGCCGGACGGGCACCTGAGCGTGGGGCTCCACCTCGTCGCCAGCGCCGTCCGGCGCGACCCGGAGAACCCGCTCGCGACGCTCAAGACGACGAGCCGCGCCGACTACGTCCACGCCCGGCTCGAGGCGCGCCGCGCCGGCGCCGACGACGCGCTCTTCCTGACGATCGACGGCCACCTGTCCGAGGCGACCAGCGCGAACCTCTTCGTGGTCCGGGGCGACGAGGTGGCGACCCCGGACCTCGCCTGCGCCATCCTCCC
>DATIUS010000095.1:0-2445 GCA_035466655.1 Candidatus Sulfomarinibacteraceae bacterium | reverse complement strand
CGAGTCTACGTCGTCAGGTCCCATGGAGAGCGACTGGTGGCCGCCTACTACGCGCTCGCGGCAGGCTCGGTCGAGCCAGATCTCGGCTCGCCTCGGCTCGCAGCTGGGGCAGGTCGACATCCGATCCCGGTCGTCATCCTGGCTCGGCTGGGCGTCGACCTGCGCGATCAGCGGCAGGGGCTCGGACGCGAGCTGGTTCGAGATGCGTTTCTGCAAACCGCCGCCGTCGCCGAACGGATCGGCGCCCGTGCTCTGCTGATTCATGCGGAAACGCCCGAGGCCGCAGCCTTCTACCGGCGCCTGGATCCGGCGTTCGAGCCGTCCACGGCCGATCCCCTCCAGCTGATCCTCCTAATCAAGGACCTTCGCGCGGCCGTGCAGCGCGCGGCCACCAAGCGAACCGCGACGTAATCGATCCGATTTCGTCGCACCAAGCTCGATCACGAGCCGGTCTGGCGAATCCGCGTCGGCGACCACCGGGTCGGCACGCCGACGATGGAACGCTCGCTCCCAGATCCGATCGAGATTCCTCGAGCGCATGGAAGCCCGGGCGTGAGCAGGCGCTCAGATGGCGGCTGCCTCCCGTTCTATCTGGGCCACCCGCGCGCCCGAGATCCCGAGGATCTCGCCCACGTCGCGGGTCGAGAGGCCGGCTCGGCGGAGGACGCCCGCGGCTCGGCGCGTCTCGGCGGTGACCCGGGCTCGCAACGCCTCGGATTCGCCGCGCAGCCGCACGAGGTCGCCGATCTCGGCGGACGCAGCTGGAAGCGCGACGTCGTCTTCGATCTCGACACCCGAACCCGCGAGATCCGGCACCTCCAGGTAGACCGCGAGAGCGCTCCGCGCATGCGCCTTCGCCGATGCCAGGGTCCGGCCGAAGGTGGCAATGTCCGGGTCAAGGAACTGGACAATCCAGGCTCGCCCATCGAAGGTGTACGTCGCTCGGTATCGCCGGGTCTCAGTCATGACGGCCCGATCCAGACAACCACCGCGGCCCAAGGGTCGGCTCGCCCTGCCGCTCGATGCTGCGAAGCGTGCCAATCGGGATCTCCCGAGCGTGGATAGGCACGATCACGGACCTCCCGTCATGCAACCGCCACTTCTGGTGCGATCCATCCTGGTGGACGACACGTGCGCTCGGGTCGAGGACACGGATCCGCAGGATCACCGCGCGGGCTCTCACGGGACCTTCCCCATGAAGTGGGCGGACGCTATCTGAGAAGGAGCTTTACAGTCAAGCCGGACCTCAGTCACGTCCGGAAAGTAGGGCCCGGCACTTCACCACGGCTTACCTGGGCAATCCGGCGGTGAGGCGGTGAGGGACCAACGACGAAGACGCCGGTGGGCGCAACGACGATGTGATCGATGTTGCCGCGCGTGCCTCTCACCCGACGGTCGTGCAGGACCTGAAGGTTCTCGATGCCGCTGAGCGCCTCGGCAAGCTTCTCCTCGCCCAGGCACCGATCGCCCAGGCTCGGGTGGACTGCGGTTCAGCGGTCAGCTTGAGGACCCAACTACCGACCCGATCGCCCCAGCGCCCTTGACGTCCGCCTCGCGCTTCGCCGCGCGTCGATCGTGCTCGAACCGGGCCGAACGGCCCGCCGCGCCGACGTCGATCGTAGGAAGAGCAGCCGCATCGGGGAGCGGGCTCGAAGGCGGGCAGTCGATGCACGACATCTTGTGCGCACGGCTGTCCCCGAGCGCCAGCGTACCGCGCAGGAGGGGAGTGCCGCACTTCGAACACGAGCCGTCGTGACCTGACCCGCCATTCGAGGTACCTGGTGTGGCGAGCCGCGCCTCAGTCCTTCGTGGCCGACGCCACGAGTTGGGCGACCCGCTGGTGCGAGATGCCGACCATCCGCCCGATGTCGCGCTGCGGGTAGCCGCTCTGGTGCAGGGCCAGGACGGCGTCACGGGTCCTGGTCCCGGTCTCCCGCTTCATGGCGGCGACCGCCTCGCGAGCCGCGATGATGTCGTCGATCACCTCCTGCGTGGGCGGGTCATGGTTCTCCACCACATCGACATCGAAGGACTCGGGCGGGATCTCCAGCATGAGCGAGATGGCGTCGCGGGCCATGGACTCGACCCGATCGAGCCGCCGAGCCTGGCTGAAGAGGCCGTCCACCTCTGGCACGGTGATTGCCCACCAGGCGCCGTCCCGCTCGGCGATCGCCGTGTACCTCGGTCTCACGGTTGCCACCATCGCTTTCCGAATCGAGGCTCGAGGTCCCTGAGGATCCTGCCCGACGTCAACTCGCCGACCTCCCGATGTCGAGGGATCGTGACCCGTTGGCCGTCGAGCTCCCAGATCTCGTGGTCGCCTCCTTCGCGGACGAACTCCCACGTCAGGCCGTGCCGGCGAGCGCTCGTCGCGATCCGCCGAATGAGCTCACTCCGCTTCATGGCACACGGTAGGCGAGGGAACCGGACGCGTCAAGGCTAGCC
>DATIUS010000094.1:0-3265 GCA_035466655.1 Candidatus Sulfomarinibacteraceae bacterium | reverse complement strand
GGTTCGCGTCGCCTTGCGGATCCCGGCGGTCGTGGGGCTGCTCGTCGCGGCGTGGGTCGCGGGCGAGGCCGCCGGCGGGCTCGCCGTTCGCCACCTGGCCTGGGGCGCGAGCCTGCCGCGGGCCGTGAGCCGGCCGATCCGGGGGATCGCCCGACCGTCGGCGCTCGTGACGCTTCTCGTGACGAACGGCGTCCTCGCGGCAGCGGTCATCGGGTCGGGGATCGCGGCCGCCTCCGCCTGGGAGCAGCTGCGGATCCTGCTCCTCGACGGCGGAACCGGCGCCGAGCTCCGGCTCGCGCTGGTCGTCTTCTCGCTGACCTGGATCGCCGGCCTCTGGCTGATCGCGCTCGCCGCGGCGTGGCGAGCGACCGCGTGGACGTTCGAGGTCGCGCGGCAGCTGCCGGCCGGTCCGGCGCACCGGCCGGGGCCTTCCATGGACCTGCCCGTTCTGGCAACCTGAGGGCCGCGCCCCGGCGAGCCCGTCCGGGACCAGGGGAGTGGTGATGTCCGGTTCGAACCTGCCCGAGCTTCCGGCAACGGAACCCCCGGCCGCCCCGGTCGGTCCGGCCGTGGAGGCCGCGACAGCGTCAGATCGGCCCCCGGCCGCCCCCGGCCGGGCTCCCTTCCTCGCCGACCTGCCCTTCGACGCCCCGGACGAGCTGGAAGGCTGGCTCCTCGCCATCGGCGGCGGAGTTGGCATTCTCGGGTTCCTCCTGCCCTGGCGCTCGTCCCTCGAGGCCGGGCTGCCCGGTTACCTCGGCAGCTGGGGGCTCGGCATCAGCGCCAACCTGCCGATCTTCGTCCTGGTGGTCGTCGTGGCGGCGCTCGCCGTCCTGCCGAACCGCGTCGCCGCGTGGGTCCGCACCGGCGTCGGCGGGATGGTCGTCGGCGGGCTCCTGCTCGGGTTGACCTGGCTCTACCTCGGCGGCGGCGCGACGGAGATCGGCGCGATCCTGGCTGCGGTCGGCGGCGTTCTGCTCATCGCCGGGGGGATCCTGGCGGTCGCCCCGGCGCGGACGGGCCGGCCGCCGGAGGACGCCTGAGCGTCACGCTCGCCACCGGGTCGCCCGTCCGACCGGTTGCGCGGGACCGGTTCAGCTCGTTCGGATCGGCATCGAGACGGCTCGCGCGGACCGGCCAAATGCCCCTGCTACACTGCGCGGCGATCAGCGCGGACTCGCTCCCGGTGATCGTCACGGTCCACGGAGGCGCCGCCACGGCGAATGGATGAGATCCTCGGCACGATCGGTGACGCGGTCGGCTCGATCGTCGACAACCCGGTCGTCCAGTTCGGTTTCCAGCTCTTCGCGATCTACTGGGTCGTCCTCTGGCTGGCCGCCGCCTACTGGGCGTTCCGGGACATGCAGCTCCGGTCGGAGAACCCGATCGTCCCGTACCTCGCGTCGGCGTTCATCATCGTCTTCACGCCGATCGGCTTCCCGCTCGCGATCTTCGCCTACCGGATCGTCCGGCCCCAGGAGCGGATCGGCGAGATCTACGAGCGCAACCTCGCCGAGGAGGCGATGCTCGCCGAGATCGAGGCGATCCGGCACTGCCCATCGTGCGACCGACGGGTGGACGCCGGCTGGATCATCTGCCCCACCTGCCGGACGCGCCTGAACCGCGTCTGCCCGAACTGCATGAAGCTCGTCGGGCTGGACTGGTCGCTGTGCGCGTGGTGCGGCAAGGACTTCGAGCGCCTCGAGGGAGCCGTCGCGCCGACCGCGGCCGTCCGTGCGCCGGTCCGTGAGGCGCTCCCCGAGCCCGCCGCCGGTCGATCCGCCGTGGCCGAGATCCGGACCTCGGTTCGGGCATCCCGGGCGGCGGGCGGCGGCAGCGGCGGGGTTGCCGCCGGTGGGGCGGGCGCCGGCCCCGCGACCGCGCGCTCCGCCGACTCGCTCGCCGAGTCTTGACCGAGCCCTCGCCGGAAGTCCGGGCGTCGCCCGAGGATTCGGAGCCCCAGGCGTCGCCCGAGGATTCGGAGCACCAGGCGGCGCCCGGGGTTGCAGAGCACCAGGTGGCGCCCGAGGAATCAGAGCGCCAGGCGCCGCCCGGCGGCCGGGCCGTCACCGGATTGTTCGCCTTCTCGATCGAGGGCCGCCGCGCCCCCGGAGCGTTCGTCGCCGGCTGGCTCGCCACGCTGATCGGGGGGATCGCCGCGCTCGTCGGCCTCCTCGCCGGCCCGCCCACCGGTGGGGCCATCCTGTTCGTCGCCGGGCTTGCCGTCCTGTTCGTCGGGTTGCTCCTGCTGGGCGGCGTGCAGGCGATGGAGCTGCGGGCCGCCGGTCGAGCCTACGCCGGGCCGTCCCCGATCCTCGTCTTCGCCTCGACCGTCGTCGGCCTCTACCTGGCCGTCGTCGTGGTCGCGGTCCCGCTCGGCCTGCTCGACGTCCACCTCGAGGGCCCTGGCCTGGCGCTCCTCGGAGTCTGCCTTCAGGCGGCGGTGGTCGTCGGGGTGCTCCGGGTCCTCGTCGTCGGCTCCGGCGCCCTGTCGTGGCGCGACATGGGCCTCCGGGTCTCGGTGCCGGCCGCCCTTCGTGACCTCGCCTGGGGTGCCCTCCTTGCCCTGCCCGTGATCGTGGTCACGGCGATCGCGGTCTCCGGGCTCGTGACGGTCGTGGGCAGCGCGCCCGAGAGCCCGCTCCCGCCGGCCGGCACGTCCACCGGGCTCGCGATCAACCTCCTGGCCGGCGCGCTCATCGCCCCGGCCTACGAGGAGCTGCTCTTCCGCGGGTTCGCGGCGACGGCCTGGGCGCGTGCGACCTCACCGGCTGCCGCGATCGTCCGGACGTCGCTCCTGTTCGCGCTGGCCCACGTCCTGACGCAGGGCGGCGAGACGTTCGGCAGCGCATTCGGTGTCGCGGTCGTCGCCGCCGCGGGGCGGCTGCCGGTGGCCTTCGCCCTTGGCTGGGTCTACCTGCGGCGGCAGTCGCTGTGGGCGGCGATCGGCCTGCACGCGGCCTTCAACGGGACCCTCCTCGTCCTGGCCGAGGCGGCCGTCCGGATCTGAGCCGCGGCTGGCGTGATCTCGGCGGGCATGCCGATCGCGCGCGCCCGCGCGGCGGAGTCGGAATGAGCGCCGGTGCATGGGCCGGTGACCGCCGGGTAAGGGCTCCTCGGTAGGCTTCGCGGCGTCCCTTGGATCCGGATGGCGGGGGGAATCGGCGGGCTCCCGTCGTCCGGGTCCGGGGACTCCCAGGCTCTGTCCCCAGCCCCGAACGGAGGAGCTCGATGACCCAGACGGAGCCGGACCCGGGCGCCCTCG
>DATIUS010000093.1:0-15725 GCA_035466655.1 Candidatus Sulfomarinibacteraceae bacterium | reverse complement strand
ACCGAGGCGCCCGCCACCGAGGCGCCCGCCACCGAGGCCCCGGTGAGCTGGAAGGCCTGTGTCGCGTTTGACACCGGCGGACTCGGCGACAAGGGATTCAACGACCTCGCGAAGAAGGGCCTCGAGGACGCCGCCGCGGCGGGCTTCGATACTGCCTTCGCCGAGGCGCAGGGCGCCACCGACTACGCGTCGAACATCCAGCGCCTCATCGATCAGGGCTGCCAGTCGATCGTCGCGGTCGGCTTCCAGCAGGGCCAGGCGGTGGCTGACGCCACACTCGCGAACCCCGACATCGCCTTCGGGCACGTCGACGCGACGTGGAACCCGTGTGGTGCCGACTTCACCTGTGGCACGGCGGACGATCCGCCTCCGGGTGTGCCGGCGAACTTCACCGGGCTCGACTTCCAGATCGACGAGGCGGCGACGCTCGCCGGCTACCTGGCCGCCGGCTTCAGCCAGACCGGCAAGATCGGGACCTACGGCGGGGCGCAGTTCCCCGGCGTGACCCGGTTCATGGACGGCATGTACGCCGGCATCGGCTACTACAATGAGCAGAAGGGCACCAGCGTCGAGCTCCTCGGCTGGGACGGGAACGCGACCGGCACGTTCGTCGGCGGCAACAACCCGTGGAACGACCCGGCCAAGGGTGAGCAGCTCGCCCAGACGTTCCTCGACCAGGGCGTCGATATCGTCCACCCGGTCTCCGGCGCCACGGGCAACGGGACCATCAAGGCGATGCTCGCCGCCGGCAAGTGGGCGATCGGCGTCGACACGGACCAGGCGATCAGCCTGGCCGAGTACTCGAAGGCGATCCTCACCTCGGCCGAGAAGGTCATCGACGTGGCCGTCCTCGAGATGTTCAAGAAGAACGCGGCCGGCGACCTCGGCGGCGAGGACTTCGTCGGCACGCTCGCGAACGCCGGCGTGCGGTTGTCTCCGTTCCATGATCTCGACGCCTCGATCTCCGCGGAGCTCAAGGCGGAGATCCAGGCGCTCAACGACGCCATCGCCTCCGGCAGCATCAAGGTCTGCACCTACCTCGCCCGCGGCTGCTAGTCCGAGCGAGGTCGACCAGCCCTAGCGTTCAACTCCGCCCCCGGCCCGCGATGCGGGCCGGGGGCGGCTCCCATCCCCCAGGAACCGGTGTCCATGCGGCTCGAACTGCGCGACATCACGAAGCGCTTCCCCGGCGTCCTCGCCAACGACCGGATCTCCATCTCTGCGGATCGGGGCCAGGTCCTCGGGATGCTCGGCGAGAACGGCGCCGGCAAGACAACGCTGATGAACATCCTGTCCGGGTTGTATCGGCCGGATTCGGGTGAGGTCCTCATCGATGGACAGCCGCGGGTGTTCCATGACCCGGCCGAGGCGATCAAGGCCGGTGTCGGGATGGTCCACCAGCACTTCATGCTCGTCCCGGTCTTCGACGTCGTCGAGGCGGTCGCGCTCGGCGCGGAGACCGTTTCGGGCATCCTCGGCCGGTTCGATCGGGCTGCCGCCCGTGCCCGCATCGTCGACCTGTCCGAGCAGTACGGCCTGAACGTCGATCCGGACGCGAAGATCGAGAGCCTGCCCGTCGGCGTTCGGCAGCGGGTCGAGATCCTCAAGGCCCTCTACCGGCACAGCGACATCCTCGTCCTCGATGAGCCGAGCGCGGTCCTGACCCCGCTCGAGACAGAGGAGCTCTACGGGATCATCCGCTCGCTCACGTCCTCGGGCACCACGGTCATCTTCATCACCCACAAGCTCAACGAGGTCCTCGAGGTCGCCGACAAGATCGTCGTCCTTCGCCGGGGTCGTGTCGCGGGGACCGCCATCCCGTCGCAGACCACCCGGCAGGAGCTCGCGAACATGATGGTCGGGCGCGACGTGGAGCTCATCGTCGAGAAGGGCCCGGCGGCGCCCGGCGAGGTCGTCCTCCGTATCCAGGATTTGAAGGTTCGGGACAACCGCCTCGAGATGGCCGTGGACGGCGTCAACCTTGAGGTCCGCGCCGGCGAGATCGTCGCCGTCGCCGGCGTCCAGGGTAACGGCCAGACTGAGCTCGTCGAGGCGATCGTCGGGCTTCGAGCGATCGATGCCGGCGAGCTGTACATCGGCGGCGAGCGGATCGAGCATGCCTCGCCGCGCCACATCGCCGACCTGGGCGTCGCACACATCCCCGAGGATCGCGGCCGCGATGGACTGATCAACCAGATGTCCGTCGCGGAGAACTACATCCTCGACACCTACCATCGCGAGCCGTACAGCCGGCGCGGCATCTTCGACCTCGACGCCGTCGCGGAACGGGCCGCGAAGGGCGTCGAGGACTTCGACATCCGGACCCCCTCCATCGAGACGATCGCGTCGTCGCTGTCCGGCGGGAATCAGCAGAAGGTCGTCGTCGCCCGGGAGTTCTCGCGGCCGGTTCAGCTTGTCGTCGCGTCGCAGCCCACGCGCGGCCTCGACGTCGGCTCGATCGAGTACATCCACCGCCGGATCGTCGAGCAGCGCGATGCCGGTGCCGCGATCCTCATCATCAGCACCGAGCTCGACGAGGTCCTCGCCGTCGGCGACCGGATCGCGGTGATGTTCGAGGGCCGGATCGTCGGCGTCCTCGAGGGCGAGGACGCCACCTTCGAGAACCTCGGCATGCTGATGGGCGGTGCCCAGTTCGGGGGGACCGCGGCATGACGCGGGTCCTGCAGCTCGCCCGGCGGGGAGTCCTCCCGATCCTTGCCGTGGTCACGGCGCTCCTTGTCGGGGCCGTCGTCATCGTCCTCACTGACTTCGAGAACCTGGCCAGGATCGGCTCGGATCCGCTCGGTGCGCTGGGCGCCGCGGTCGGCGGCATCGGAGCCGGGTACGGCGCGATGCTCGAGGGCGCCTTCGGCGATCCGGGCCGGATCGTGGCCGCAATGCAGAGCGGCTCGCAGAAGGACATCGCCACCGCGATCCGGCCGCTGACCGAAACCCTCGTCGCTGCCGCACCGCTCATCTTCACCGGGCTCGGGGTCGCGATCTCGTTCCGGACCGGCATGTTCAACATCGGCGGCGACGGCCAGCTGCTCCTTGGGGCGCTCGCCGCCACGACCGCGACGATCGCCCTGAGCGGCAACGCGCCGGCGCCGGTGATCCTGGTGGTGGCGATCGTGATCGGCACCCTCGCGGGCGGCCTGTGGGGCTTCGTTCCGGGCTTCCTCAAGGCCCGGACCGGCGCCCACGAGGTCATCACGACGATCATGCTGAACTACGTAGCGGCGCAGATGGTCCTCCTCGCGCTGCGCTGGCCCTTCATCCAGAACCCGGGTCTCGGTGCGCCGATCTCGAAGGTCCTCACCCCGATCGCGGATGTCCCGGCGCTTCCCCTCATCGGCAACCTCCCGGCGATCCGCCTCGACTGGGGCTTCGTCGTGGCGCTGGTGATGGCGGCCCTCGTCTCGTTCGCGCTGTTCAAGACGACGAAGGGGTTCGAGCTCCGCGCGTCGGGCTTCAACATGACCGCGGCGCGCTACGCCGGGATGAGCGCGGGCGGGTCGATGATGCTGGCGATGTTCATGTCCGGCGCGCTGGCCGGCATGGGCGGGTCGTTCATGGTCCTCGGAACGGTCGGCCAGCTCTCGCTCGACCTCTCGGGCGGGATCGGCTTTAACGCCATCGCCCTGGCGCTGCTCGCGGGCCTCCGGCCTTCCGGCGTGGTCCTCGCCGCACTGTTGTTCGGCGCGCTTTCGACGGGCGGCAAGAACATGGGCATCGTCTCGGGGATCCCGTACGACCTGCTGTTCTTCGTCCAGGCGCTCGTGATCATGTTCGTCGCGGCGCCGGGGCTCGTCCGATCCATCTACCGGCTGCGCAAGCCGAGCCCTGATGCGGAGGTGGTCGTGTGACCGCCTCGGCGTCGACCCGCGCGGCAGGCCTGGCCGCGCGCCGCGCGCTCCGGGCCGCCCGGATCCGGGGCGTCGCATTCGCCCTGATCGGCCTCGTGTGCTTCTACCTCGCGTCCAGCGCGCTCGAGACCGCCGCGCTGTTCAAGTTCTGGATCGACAAGCAGGGTGGCTCGAGCGCCGACCTGAAGACGACGGTCGGGGTCCTGTGGATCGTCGCCGGCGTCGCGTCGGGCCTGGTCGGCCTCCTCCAGCTGGTCCGTGGCACCGACTTCCCGTGGCGGCGCTGGCTCCTGGTCCTCCTCGTGCCGTTCGTGTCCGCGATCATCGCCGGGCTGCTCGACGGCAAGGCCGCGAACCTGACCGGCGTGCTCGACGGAACCCTCGAGCTGGCCGCGCCGATCACCCTGGGCGCGCTCGCCGGCATCCTCTCCGAGCGGAGCGGGATGTTCAACATCGCTCTCGAGGGCAAGATGCTGATGGGCGCCTGCGTCGCCGCGATCGTCGGGAGCGTCGTCCTCAACACGACCCACGATCCGCTGATTGGTGTGCTCGCAGGCGTCGGCGCCGCGATGCTGTCGGGGGCCCTCCTCGGGCTCCTCCTCGCCTGGCTCGGCATCCGCCACAAGGTGGACCAGATCATCGCCGGGACGGTCATCAACATCGGGGCAGTCGGGATCACGAACTTCCTGTTCCTGCGGGTCCTCGGCCGGGACACGTCGCTCAACACGCCGCCCACCATCGAGCCGGTGCGCCTGCCGCTCCTCGCCGACGTCCCGGTCCTCGGGCCGATCCTCTTCACGTCGAAGCCGTACGTCTACGTCGCCATCATCCTCGTCGTGTTCCTGACCTACATGATCTACCGGACGCGCTGGGGTCTCCGGCTCCGGGCCTCCGGGGAGAAGCCGGCCGCGGCCGGGACCGTCGGCGTGAACGTGCTGGCGATCCGCTACCGGGCCCTGCTCTACGCGGGCATCCTCGCCGGGCTCGCCGGCTCATACCTGTCGCTCTCGGCGGCCGGCTCGTTCCAGATGGACATGAGCGCTGGTCGTGGGTTCATCGCGCTGGCCGCCATGATCTTCGGCGCCTGGCATCCGATCGGGGCGTTCGGGGCGGCCCTCGTGTTCGGCTTCGCGGACACGAGCCAGGCGCTCCTGTCCATCCTGGGGGTGGAGGTCCCGCCGCAGCTCCTCAACAGCGTCCCGTACGTGATCACGATCGTGGTCGTGGCCGGGGTCGTCGGCCGCGTCCGCGGGCCCGCGTCCGCCGGCCAGCCGTACGAACAGGGTTGACCCGGTGACGTCGCGGTCCCCCGCGGCGGGCGGCGCGGTCGCCAGCCCGACCTTCTTCCGGACGCCCGCCGTCGCCCGTTCCGCCCCGGTCGGAACCTCGGAGTCGCCGCTGCCCCTGATCATCGACAGCGATCCGGGCCTGGACGACGCCCTGGCGATCGGCCTCGCGGTCGCCAGGCCGGAGCTGGACCTGCTGGCGGTCACCACGGTCGGTGGCAACACCGATGTGCGCCACTGCACCGAGAACGCGCTCCGCCTGCTGCACGCCTTCGGGCGGAGTGACATCCCCGTCGCAGAAGGGGCAGACGGCGCCCTGCTGGGAGACGTCGTCCGAGCGCCGGAGATCCACGGCGAAGGCGGGATCGGGCGGACCGTCCTTCCGCCCTCGCCTGCCGCTGCCCGCCCCGAGGGCGCGGTCGCGCTCATTGCGCGCATCCTCCGCGAGTCGCCCGTGCCAGTCGCGATCGCCCCGATCGGTCCGCTCACGAACATCGGGCTCCTCCTGCGGCTTCACCCGGACCTGGCGCCGCGGATCGCCCATCTCTCGATCATGGGCGGCTCGGTCGGGGAGGGGAACCGGACGGTCTCGGCCGAGTTCAACATCTACGCCGATCCCGAGGCCGCCGACATCGTCTTCCGGTCCGGCATCCCGATGACGATGATGGGCCTGGACGTCACCCACCAGGCACTGCTGGACGCCTCCTCAACGGCGAGACTTCGGGCCGGAGGCACGGCGTCCGGCCGGATCGCCGCCGAGCTCGTGGACTATGCTCTCGACCGCGAGCGGGCCTGGTACGACGCGCCGGCCGCCGCAATCCACGACGCCGTGGCCGTCGGGCACCTGGCCATCGCGGACCTCGTCGCGGTGGCGCCGTACCACGTCGAGGTCGAAACGGCGCACGGGCCGGCCCGCGGTCGGACGGTCTGCGAGGGCCATCCGCGACGACTCGCCCGGTCGGGGCGCCAGCCGAACGCGGAGGTCGGGATCTACCTGGATCGCGGCCGGTTCGAGAGCGTCCTCGTCGAGGCGTTTGCGCGACTGCCGTAGGGCGGGCAGGGCCCGCCTTCCGTGTCCCCGCGATTCGGCCGGGTCACTGGCGGAACGGGTTCTCGATCCGCACCCCGCCGATCGTCCGGCCGTGCTGGAGATCCTCGCTGAGGATCCGCTCGGCTCCGCTCCTGGAGGCGGCAACGATGATCAGGGCATCCCAGAACGACAGCGAATGGCGCTGCTCGAGATCTGCTGCTTCGAGGATGTCGCCGGTCGTGACCGTGTGGACGTGCCACCGGCCGAGGCGCCCAACGAGGGCGCGCGCCTTCGACCTCGGGATGACGGCCCGGAGCTTGCGGGTCAGATTGACGTACAGCTCCTGGAGGACCTGGGTACTGAGCAGGCCATCCTGGGTCCGCCACAGGTCGGACAGGATCTCGCGGGCGATTGCCGACTTCTCGGGTTCGCGCTGGTCGTAGGCATAGAGGACGATGTTCGTGTCGACGAACGTCCTCATCGGTCGTACACCGCGTCGCGGGCAGGGTAGGGCCCGCCGCCGAGGTCATAGCCGCGCTCGAGCTCTGCCAGCGCGTCCTGCATGGCTCGCTCGTAGTCATCGTCCTGCCGCGCAAGGACGTCGATCTGGTCGGCCACCAGCCGGCTGATGGAGCTCCCCCGCCTGGCGGCCGCGACGCGGGCCTTTCGGAGTGTCGCTTCGTCGAGCTGGACCGTGATGTTGCGCTTCATGCTCGTCGAGATCCTCACGTGCAACGCGTGCAGCACGCAATTTACGTGGTCCACCCCTGATCGTCAACCGGTCCGCCGCGATCGGGCTACCATTGGCCTCCCGTGACCATCGCCGCGAACGACTTCGTCCACCTCCACACCCATTCCGAGTTCAGCCTGCTGGACGGGCTCGGGCGGCTCACGGACCTGGTCGACGAGGCCGGAGCCCAGGGTTTCGACAGCCTCGGGCTGACCGATCACGGCGCGCTCTACGGCGCCGTGGCGTTCCACCGCGCCGCCCGGGACAAGGGGATCAAGCCGATCATCGGCGTCGAGACCTACGTCGCCCGGCGGTCGATGACGGACAAGGAGGGCAAGGCGGACGCCCAGCCCTTCCACCTGATCCTCCTGGCGACCGACCTGACCGGCTATCGGAACCTGTGCCGGCTGATCACGGACGCGCACATCGATGGCTACTACTACAAGCCGCGGATCGACCGGGAGCACCTCGCGAAGCACAGCGCCGGACTCGTCGGCCTGTCCGCCTGCCTGAACGGCGAGGTCGCCCGCGCCCTCGAGGTGGACGACTGGGACCTGGCGCGCTCGCTCGCCGGCGAGTACCGCGACATCCTCGGCGAGGGACGCTTCTTCCTCGAGCTCCAGGACCATGGCCTGCCCGAGCAACGGCGGCTCAACGAGCAGCTCCTCCGGTTGGCCCCCGAGACCGGCCTGCCGCTCGTCGTCACGAACGACCTCCACTACGTCCATCGGCGCCAGGCACCCGCCCATGACGTCCTCCTGTGCGTCGGCACCGGCAACAACCTCGACACGCCCGGGCGGATGAAGTTCGAGTCGGACGGCTTCTACCTGAAGTCGGCGTCCGAGATGGCGGCGCTCTTCCCGGACCAGCGCGAGGCGCTCCTGAACACCCGCCGGATCGCCGAGATGTGCGACCTGGCGCTGCCGCTCGGCCAGCTCCGGATCCCGCATTTCCCGGTGCCGGACGGCGAGACCGTGGAATCGTGGCTGCGTCGCGAGTGCGAGCGCGGCCTCGCGTGGCGCTACGGCGAGCCGACGCCGGAGCTCCGGGCCCGCCTCGAGTACGAGCTCGGCGTGATCATCTCGATGGGCTACGCCGGCTACTTCCTGATCGTGGCGGACTTCATCCGGTTCGCCCGCGAGCAGGGGATCCAGACGACCTGCCGGGGCAGCGCGCCGGGGTCGATCGTCACCTACACCCTCGGGATCACGCCGGTGGACCCGATCGCCTACGGCCTGCCGTTCGAGCGGTTCCTGAACCCGGACCGGGTGACGATGCCGGACATCGACGTCGACTTCCAGGACGACCGCCGGGACGAGGTGATCGCGTACGTCTCGGCCAAGTACGGCCAGGACCATGTCGCCCAGATCATCACCTTCGGCACCATGCTCGCCCGGGCGGCGATCCGCGACGTCGGGCGGGTCCTGGGGCACAGCTACGGCGACGTGGACCGGATCGCGAAGGCCGTCCCGAACCAGCTCGGCATCCGCCTCGAGGAGGCACTCGAGATCAGCCCGCAGCTCCGCGAGCAGTACGAGGCGGACGAGGGCGTGAAGCGAATCATCGACTTCGCGAAGCAGCTCGAAGGCGTGGCTCGGAACGCCTCGACGCATGCGGCCGGCGTGGTCATCTCGCGCGAGCCGCTGACCGAGCTGATGCCGCTCCAGAAGGCGACGAACTCTGATTCGCTGATGACCCAGTACGAGATGCACGCGATCGAGTCGCTGGGCCTCCTGAAGTTCGACTTCCTCGGCCTGTCCAACCTGACGATCCTCAAGAACGCCGTGGACACGGTGAAGGTGCACCGCGGGATCGACATCGACCTCGACCGGATCCCGCTCGACGACGCGGCCACGTTCGAGCTCCTCGCGTCGGGCGAGACGACCGGCATCTTCCAGCTCGAGTCGGCAGGGATGCGCCGCTACGTTCGCGAGCTCCGCCCGACCTCGGTCTTCGACCTCGCGGCGATGGTCGCCCTCTATCGCCCGGGCCCGATGGACAACATCCCCGCCTACATCCGGCGGAAGCACGGCCTGGAGCCGGTCACGTACCTCCATCCGCTCCTCGAGCCGTTCCTCGAGCGGACGTACGGGATCTTCGTCTACCAGGAGGACATCATGGCCGCCGCCATCGCGCTCGGCGGCTTCACCGGCCCCGAGGCGGACACGCTCGGGTACGCGATCCGGAAGAAGAAGTCGTCCGTCCTGCGTGCCCAGAAGGAGAAGTTCGTCTCGCAGGCGGCCGAGCGAGGGGTCCCGCCGCAGACGATCGACGCGGTCTTCAAGGCGTTCGAGCCGTTCGAGCGGTACGGCTTCAACAAGGCCCACGCCACCTGCTACGGCCTGATCGCCTACCAGACCGCCTACCTCAAGGCGAACTACACAGTCGAGTACATGACGAGCGTCCTGTCCGCCTTCCGGAGCTCCGAGGAGAAGGTCGCCGCCGCCGTCGCGGAGTGCCGCCGCCTCGGGATCGAGGTCCGGCCGCCGGACGTCCACCGAAGCCAGCTCGAGTTCACCGTCGAGGGGGATGCGATCCGGTTCGGGTTGCTCGCCATCAAGAACGTCGGCCAGGGGGCGATCGAATCGATCGTCGCGGCCCGTGAGGCCGAGGGGCCGTTCCGGTCGCTCACCGACTTCTGCACCCGGATCGACCTTCGGCTGACGAACCGGAAGGTCCTCGAGTCGCTGGCGAAGGTGGGCGCGCTCAACGCATTCGGCCACCCGGCCCAGGTGCTCGTCGGCCTCGATGACGCGGTCGCGGCGGCGCAGGCGACCCAGCGCGACCGGATCACCGGGCAGGTCTCGCTGTTCGACATGGGCGCCGCCGACGCGGCCGTCCTCGAGCGCCCCCTGCCGGGGACGCCCGAGGCGCCGATGCGCGAGCGGCTGCGCTGGGAGAAGGAGCTCCTTGGCCTGTACCTGTCCGAGCACCCGATGGGCGAAGTGGCCGACCGGGTCGGCGACTTCGTCACCGCCTACTCGGGCGATCTCAAGGACGAGTCGCTCGATGGGCAGCGGCTCGTCCTCGGCGGGATCGTCGTCGGCACGCGGATGGTCGTCACCCGGACGCGATCGACGATGGCCGTGGTCACCCTCGAGGACCTCCAGGGGTCGCTGGAGGTCGTCGTCTTCCCAAAGCTCTACGAGCAGACGGCCCCGACCTGGGCGGATGGCTCGATCCTCCTGGTCGCGGGGCGCGTCGACCATCGCGGCGAGGACGCCTCGCTCCTGGCGGACCTCGTGATCCCGTGGGACGACGCCGTCGCGAAGGGCCCCGAGGCGTTCGCGCGCGAGGTCGCCGGCGGCGACCGTGGCGCGTACCGCCGGCGGGGGGTCGGCCCCGTCGAGAGCAGCGGCAACGGCAAGGTTCCACTGGACGGCAACGGGTACCGGGGCGGGAACGGGAGCTCGGTGCCTGCCCCATCGCGCCCCACGCCGGCGCCGCCGCTCAGGGCTCGCCGACCGGACGTCCCGTACGTCTCGCCGCTCCGCGAGGACGCCGCGTCCGCCGCAGCCGTCGCGGCCGCTGCCCTGCCGCCGATCGCCCCGGCCGAGCCGGTGCCGACCTACCCGTCCGATTCACCCGGGGACGACCGGCGTGGGTCAGACCGGGACGACGAGCCGGCGCTCCCCGACGAGGCGCGGGCACGGGCCGTCGTCGCAGCGACGGCCGCCACGGCGCCACTCGAGACGGCCGGCCCGAGCCGCGTCCTCCACGTCCGCTTCGGAGGCGCACCGGCGGACGAGCTCGTCCGCGCGATGGAGACGTTCCGCCAGCTGGTGCGGGAGCGGCCGGGCGACACCCGGGTCGTGGTCCACGTGCCGGCGCCCGGTGGTGCCGCACTGCCCATGGAGCTGAAGCAGGCCGTCGCCTACGACGCAGATCTGCTCGCCGAGGCACAGCGCCGGCTGGGCGCCGACGTCGCCCGGATTTCGCTGACCTGAGTCCGGCCGTGCGGACGATCCTGGCCGGGGTCCGCCTGATCGACGGCGTCGCCGACGGGGCGACCGGGCCGGTGGATATCGAGACGGACGGAGACCGCATCGCGGCGATCCGGCGGTCCGGCGAGGGGCCGACGGACACCGACGACGCTGCGAGCCGGGCCCGTCCCGAGACCGAGGTGATCGACGGCCGCGGCTGGACGGCGCTCCCCGGGCTCATTGACGCCCACGCCCACTACACGTTCGACCCGACCGAGGGGAGCCTTCAGGCGATCGCCGCTCGCTCGGACGAGGCGATCCTTGCCGCCGCGGCGCGCCACGCCGGGCTGGCACTTCGAGCCGGCGTCACCACCGCCCGAGGCGCCGGCTCCATCCGCGGTCTCGAGCTCGTCCTGCGGGACCGGATCGCGGTGGGCGAGGTGGCGGGTCCGCGCCTGATTGCCGCCGGGCTGGCCGTCGGCGCGGTGGAGGGCCACGGGACCGCATTCGGCGTCGAGGCGACCGGCCCGGCGGCACTCGCCGTGGCGACCCACGCGCTGATCGACCGGGGCGCGGACGTGGTGAAGATCGTGGCCTCGGAGGCGGCGATGCTCACGACGACCGGCCACGAGCCAGGCCGGATGGTCTTCGGCCGGGCGGAGCTCACGGAGGACGAGTTGCGGGCGATCGTCGAGGTTGCTCACGCGCGGGGGCGACGGGTGATGGCCCACGCCCAGGATTACGAGTCGGTCATCCGGTGCGCCCAGGCCGGCGTGGACAGCGTCGAGCACGCCTGGCTGGCGGACGAGGCGGCCATCGAAGTTCTCGCGGCCTCCGGAGCGGCGCTCGTTCCAACGCTCGGCGTGACGGACGTCAACCGGACGCTCCCCGGCCTCACGCCGGCCCAGCGCGAGCGCCAGGACCTCATCGAGCGGCGTCATCGAGCCTCGACGGAGACGGCCGTCCGGCTCGGGATCCCGCTCGCGACGGGCACTGACACGGGCGAGGTGGGCGTCACCGCGGATCACGTCTGGCGGGAGATCGTTCTGCTCCGCGAGCATGGGGCGTCGTCGATGGTGGCGATCCGCGCGGCCACCTCCTCGGCGGCCCGGCTGCTCGGCGTCGCTTCGCAGACCGGCACGATCGCCGTCGGCATGCTCGCCGACATCGTCTGCGTCGAGGGCGATCCCCTGGCCGACCTCGAGCGGCTGGCCGCGCCGAGGCTCGTCATGCAGGCCGGCAGAATCGTGACCGACGCCTGAAGGTGCAGGTGGGGCCTGGCGCCATGGCGCCTGGGCCTACCGCCGGGCGAGTCGCCGGGCCGCCCGGATCAGGGCGAACTGGTCCACGTACGCCTCGCGGATGGAGTTGAGGGTCGGCCGGTCGATCCCGAGCTCCTTCGCGATCTCGTTGATCGTCTCGGCCTCGTCGTTCGAGATCTCGTCGTCCGCCGCACCCACGGCAAAGCATGACCGGACGACGGCGACCTTCTCCTCGTCGGTCGCGAGCTCCTTGAACTCACGGGTCACGAGGAAGTCCTCCGTCCCGAACATCGTCCGTGACTGGAGCTTCGCCATCTCGACGACGAGCACGGCCTGCGCCGCATCCAGCCCACCGAGGTCCACGAGCGCCGATTCCATGACCACGGACTCCGCGTCGCTGATATCGAGGTCCGCATGCGCGGCCCTCGCGAGGACGTAGGCAAAGCCCGCCAGGAAGCGGGCGCGATCCGGCGGCAGCGCACGGAGCCGGGCCACGATCCGGCGGACGGTCTCGGTCTCGCCGGCGATCTCGTCGGGCGGCGGCGCCACGTCGGCCGGACTCACCCCGGGTCGCCGGACGAGCCGGTCCAGGAAGCCGGCCATCAGCCCCTGGCCGGACCCGCCGGTCCGGGGGCCGTCGACGGGAAGCGACTGGTACTCACACGGCGCACTGTACGGGATCGGGGGCGCCGGGACTCGCGGCGGCCGCTCGAACGGTGTGCGAAGGCGGACACGCGGGGTGTCGCCCATCTGACACCGCTCCGCGCCCGTGGCGGACCAAGATGTGGGCGTGGGCGCCCGGTAGCGTTGCCTACGGTCGTTCCCCCGGCGGTCTCGGCCGCGACGGGCGCCCCATTTCCGTCCGCTGGCTCATCCCATGGGGGTTCCGGTGCCTCGGTGGCCCGGCACCGGGGCGCGCCCGCGCCAAGGCGCGCTGCCGCAACCCGATGGTGCCGGAGGTGGGAGTCGAACCCACAAGACCTTGCGGTCACCGCATTTTGAGTGCGGCGCGTATGCCATTTCGCCACTCCGGCCCGGGGTGGTACGCGCCGGATCGTAGCCCGTCGGAACCGAAGCCGTGGGAGCGGCGTCCCCGCGGCGACCGATGCTAGACTCTCGCCGCCTCAGTATCGCCGTCCGGAGGATCCCCCTCGCCGTGGAGGACCGTCGCTCGACCGCGGTGTCCGACGATCCCACCCAGCGACGCGACCTGATCCTCATGGAGCAGGCGCGGGCTGGCGATCTCAACGCCTTCAACGACCTCGTCGTGTGCTACCAGGACTACCTGTTCGCCCTCGTCGTCCGGATGGTCCCCGACCGCGACCAGGCCTCAGACGTGGTCCAGGAGGCGTTCTTCTCGGCCTACCGGAACATGGACGCCTTTCGCGGCGGCTCGTTCCGGTCGTGGCTCAGTCGCATCGCGATCAATGCGGCGATGGACACGCAGCGCCTCAAGAAGCGCCGGCCCGCGGACCCGTACCCGGAGCTCGACGACGACAGCTGGCAGCCGCCGGCGCCCGCCACGGACGATCCCGTCACGAGCTCGCTCCAGATCGAGCGCCACCGGGCGCTCAACGAGGCGCTCGCCGGGATCACCCACGACCAGCGGGCCGCGATCGTCCTGTACGACGTCGAGGGCTACGACTACGCCGAGATCGCCGAGATGACACGGGTCTCGCTCGGGACGGTCAAGTCCCGGATCCACCGCGGCCGGCTCGCCCTCCGCGACCGGCTCGCCGGCCAGATGGACCTCTTCCGTGGCTGACCGGTACGGCCCCGAGTTCCACGAGGCCCACGACCTCGAGCAGGTCGCCCGGGCAGCAGCCGGCGACCTGGCTGCCGGCGAGGTGACCGCCGCGCACCGGCTCCTGGCCGCCTGCGACCGGTGCGCCGCGCTGGCGGCGGATCTTCGGGCAATCGCCGCCGCCACGCGCCGCCTGCCGTCCGCCTCCGCAGCCCTGCCGGCCTCGTCGGCGCGTCCGCCACGACCTGCTGGTCCGGCACGCGACTTCCGCCTCACGGAGGCAGATGCCGCGCGCCTTCGTCGCCGCGGGTGGCCGGGGATCGGCCGCCTCGGCGAGATCCTCGGCAGCCGATCACGCGGGTTCGGCGGGGCGCTCGCAACGTTCGGCCTGGTCGGGCTCCTCGTCGCGGCCGGGATGCCGACCCTGCTGGGTGGCGCCGGTGGCGCCGGGAGCGCCCTCGCGCCGGCGGGGGAGAGCCTGGCGCAGCAGCAGGCGGCGAGTGCCGCACCCGCGAGCGTCGAAGCAGTCCCCGCGGGGCCGATCGAGGCGCCCGCCCCCACCGACCTCTACCGCTTGACCGCGACCGACGCCCCGGCGCGTGGTGCCATGGCCGTCGGGGATGCGGCGCGTCCTGCCGACGATACGGGGGACGCCGCCACCGACGCCTCGTCCGGCTGGTTCGCGGTCGCGCTCGCGCTGGTCTCGGCGGTCGTCCTGGTGGTGGGCCTGAACCTGCTCCTGGCCGGACGGAACGGTCGTCGCGCCGGCCCCTGAGGTCCGGACCGCCCGCATCGCTGCCCGATCCCGGCCGCGGGTTCCGGCGCCGGTACACTTGGAGCCACGTCCCGCAACCCGCGGACATCCCGCCGAGGCTCGCCGATGGAACGCCTGATGCTGCTCGACGGCAACGGGCTCATCTACCGCGGATACTTCGCCCTCCCGCCCCTGACGACGTCGAAGGGCGAGCTCGTGAACGCGGTCTTCGGGTTCTGCAGCATCGTCCTGCGGGGGATCCAGGACCTGCGCCCGGACTATGTCGCGGTCGCCTTCGACCTCGCCGGCCCGACCTTCCGGCATGAGCGTTTCGCCGACTACAAGGCGACCCGCGTCCGGATGCCGGACGATCTCCGGGACCAGTTCCCGAAGGTCCGCGAGGTCGTGAAGGCGCTCCGGTTCCCGGTCTACGAGCTGGCAGGCTTCGAGGCGGACGACGTCATCGGCACGCTCACCGTCGAGGCGGAGGCCAGGGACCTCGACACGACGATCGTCACCGGCGACCTCGACATGCTCCAGATCGTCAGCGATCGGGTCCGCCTCATGACCACGCGGTCCGGCGTCGAGAACACGATCCTGTACGACCCGACGCGCATTCGCGAGCGCTTCGAGCTCGCGCCGTCGCAGATGATCGACTACAAGGCGCTGAAGGGCGACACGACGGACAACATCCCCGGCGTCCCCGGGGTGGGCGAGAAGACCGCGGCGAAGCTCATCCGCGAGTTCGGCGACCTCGACGCCGTCTACGCCCGGCTCGACGAGGTCAAGCCGGACAGGCTCCGCGAGAAGCTCGCCGAGCATCGCGAGCAGGTCTTCCTCGGCAAGGAGCTGTCCACGATCATTCGCGACCTCCCGGTCTCGCTCGACCTCGAGGCGGCACGCCTCGGCGACTACGACCGCGACGAGGTCATCCGACTCTTCCGCGACTACGAGTTCCGCTCGCTTCTCGACCGGCTGCCGCCGCTGCGCGGCGAATCGGCGACCGAGACCGCCGAGGCGGTCCGCGCTGCCAATGCGACGGTGCCGGCCGCGCGGGTCGGCACGGACCGGCCGGGCGGGTGGGGGAGCGGCCGCCCGATCCGAGCCGGGGGCTCGCTCGCCGCCGCGCC
>DATIUS010000092.1:0-4379 GCA_035466655.1 Candidatus Sulfomarinibacteraceae bacterium | reverse complement strand
GCCCGGTCGGACGCGCTGTGTCGTGCGGCTCTGGCCGCGTACGCGGCGCTCTTCCGGAGGTCATGCGCGCTGGAGCCTGACGCCGGCCTCGCCCAGAGCTACGCGTCCGGTCGTCGCGCCATCGACGCCCGCGCCCAGGTGCAGCCATGGACGCTGCCGGCCGCAGCCATCGAGGAGGCGGACGTCCTGCTGCGGTTGATGCAGCACATCCCGGACGAGCACGTGGACGAATGGATCGAGCTGTTCCCAAGGGCCTTTCTCGAGGCGATCGATCGTCGCCACTTGTCGGACGAGCAGCTCAGTCCGCTGGGGCGCCGTTTCGTCGACCGCTTCCTCCGCGTTCAGGTCCGGCCACTCCCAGGCTGAGGACGTACCGACCGCCGTCCCGTCCGAGTGGTGCCGCAGTCCTGAAGGTCGCCGGTTCGACCCGTCGCGGCCTGACCCCGGGAAAACCCTTGTCGGGCACCCCGGGAACGCCCGCTGGTGGCGAGAGGGCCCATCGCCGAGGCTTGCGTCATGGACCACGCCCAGGAGGCAGTTGCCGCCCGCGTTGACGGGCGCCGCTCCGCGGTGACCGTGCCGCGCTTGGTCCTTGGCCTGGCGCTCATGACGCTCGTCGCCCTCGTCCAGGTGTCCCCGGCGCTGGCCGAGCTGGCCGCCGAGGCGCCGGTCTCCGTCACCGTCACGGGTGGGGAGGTGGGTGGCGCAGCCGGCTTCATGCCCGGCGACGAGATCACCCTGACGCCGATCGTCATCGGGGCGAAGGGCGGCGACATGCTCTACGCGCTCCACGCCGATGTCATCGGCCCCGATGAGCTCATCCGCCAGGTCCGCGTCACCATCCGCGCCGCCGACGGCGCCCTCCTCTACGACGGACCACTCGCCCGGCTGTCGATCGGCTCAGACGAGGTCGGGTTCCCGGATCGGCGGCTGGCCGCCGGCGCAACGGAGCGACTCTCCGTCACGATCGCGGTATCACTCGATGCTGGCAACGAGATCCAGGGTGCGACGTTCGCCGTCACCTGGCGCGCAGACGCGATCGGCGCCGGCATGATCACGAAGGCTCCCGCAGCTCAGGGCTGATCGCGGACGACGCCCGCCTGGATCCAGCCCTCCCGCACGGCCAGCATTGCCAGCTCCGTCCGCGAAGCGACCCCGTACCGGTCGAACAGCGTCCGGACGTGGCCTTCGACCGTCTTCCGGCTGATGCCGAGCTCGTGGGCCAGTTCGTCGTTGGTTCGCCCGAGCGCGATGAGCCCGACGACCTGGAGGAGCCGATCACTGGGTCGCTGGATCCGGTCACGCACGGCCCGGATGACGTCCGCCCCGAACGAGTGCTCGCCCCTGGCAGCCCCCCGGACCGCGGCCACGAGCTCGGGTCCCGATGCGCCCTTGACCACGTAGCCGAGCGCTCCGTCCTGGAATGCCTGCTGGAGGTAGGACCGGCGATCGAAGGCCGAGAACATGACGAATGCCGGCCCGGCGATCGCCGCCTTCCGTCGTCCGTCGCGGTGCCGCCTGAGGACGTCGAAGCCTGAATCCGGCCCGATCTCGACATCGCACACGACGACGTCGGGCCGCTCGCGCCCGATGAGGTCATCGGCAGCCATGGCCGACCCGGCGACCCCGACGACGTGGATGCCGGGCTCGGCGGCCAGCAGGGCCCGGACCCCGTCGGCGACGACGGGATGGTCGTCGACGATCAGCACCCGGATCGGGTCCGGCGTCCGCTCGTCGCCCCGAGAGGCCGATGCGCCCGGAACGTTCGGATCCGTTGCGATGGCCGAGTCTCCTGGAAGGCGGTCGTCTGCGGTTTCAGGTCGCAGGATGAACCCTAGCGGGCCACGGTGCCCGATGTCAGGAGCCAGATGTTCCCATCGATCCGCCCGGTCGTGGGACGAGCCGGAGGCCACCCGGCGCCTGGCGCCACCCAATCTGCGGGCAGGTCGGGCCGGCGTGCGTCCGGCTTGCAGGTGCCGCCGGACGAGTGTCCCCCCGAATGAGGGGGTCGGGCTGTTCGCCCGGAGGGATCGATTGGCCGAGCCAGACGGTGTCGAGTCACGCCACGACGGGTCGTTCGGCAGGGTCGCGGGTGGCCATGGCCCATCCGAACGAGGGGCGTCGCCGGGCCCGACGGGCGGCTATCCCGAGCATGGACCGACCGTTACGTTCGAACGACGCAACCGCACCACGAAGGAGACGACGATGACACGCGAGACACGGGCACCAGTGCTGGCGCTGGTCGCCCTGGCCGTGATCAGCCTGTCGGCGTGCGCGGCCCCCGCCGCCGCCCGATTGCAGCCAGGGGAGCGAACGGTCTATCTCACGGCGTTCGAGCCGAAGGGCTCGGCGTCCGTCGACAAGGAGCCATTCCCGGAGGCCAGCCTGCCGCCAGGCGGCGGATACGTCCTCAAGGAGCCGGACGACACCGGCACCTGGCAGGTCGAGACCTACGTCTGGCTTCCGGGCGAGATCACGGTCGTCGAGGGCGACAAGGTCACCCTCCAGGTCCTGGGCGTCAACGGCGCGATCCACCCGTCCCGGATCGAAGGCTACGACGTGGGATTCGAGGTCAAGCGCGGGCAGGTCACGACGGTCACCTTCACGGCCGACAAGGCGGGAGTGTTCAAGATCCTGTGCGACGCGCACCAGCCGTCGATGACCGGCACGCTGATCGTCCTGCCAGCGAGCTGAGCTCGGCGCCGCATCCGCACCATGCCGGGGAGGTCCTCGCGGGCCTGCCCCGGCCACTCGCACTCCACGCTCTTCGCCCTGAAAGGAACCCGGCCGTCCCGCCCACGCGTCAGCGGATGAGGCCGTGGCGCAGCCCATAGCCGACAGCACCGGCGCGCGACCTGACACCAAGGCGTACGTACAGGTCCTTGAGGTATCCCTTGACGGTCGCCTCTGAGATCCCGAGCTCGTGCGCCAGCTCCTTGTTCGCGCCGCCGGCGGCGAGGGCGCGGAGGAGCTGCAGCTGGCGCGGCGACAGCTGGATCGGATGCTCGTCGACCCCCGAAGCGTCGGCGACGATGTGCCGGGCGAGCAGCGGCTTCGCAAGCGACGGCTGGACATACGCGCCGCCCGACGTTGCCGCCCTGAGCGCCCGGATGATCTCGTCGCGCGGGGCGCTCTTGAGGACGTAGCCCGACGCGCCCAGCGCAAGCGCCCGATCAACATGGCTTGCGTCATCGTGCATCGTCAGCACGACGATCGGCAGGCTGCGCCCAGCGGCGTGGAGTGCGGCGAGGACGTCGAGGCCGCTCATGCCTGGCATGGCGAGGTCGAGCAGGACGGCGTCACAGGCCACGGCATCGAGCAGCCCGAGGAGGGCTTGCCCGTCCCGGGCCTCGCCGACGACTTCGACCGCGTCGTCGGCCCTGAGCATCCACCGGAGGCCCTCGCGCACCGCCTCGTGGTCGTCCGCCACGATCACGCGAAGCGGGGCGCTCACGCGACACCCCGAGGGATCTCGACCACGAGTCTCGCTCCGCCCAGGCGACTCCGTTCGGTCCGGATGGCCCCGCCGAACCCGGCCGCACGCTCACGAAGGTAGGCGAGGCCAAGGCCGTGACCGTCTCCCGATGACGTGGAGGCCAGCCAGCCGACGCCGTTGTCGTCGACCGTCAGGCGGAGCCGTCGTTCATCGGCGCCGACCGCGACCTGGACGCGAGTGGCGCCGGCATGCTTGCGCACGTTGAGCAAGGCCTCCTCGCCGGCGCGGAGGATGACAAGTTGCGCCTCACGAGAATGGATGTCCAGGTTGCCGCGGACCCGCATCCCGATTTCAACGTGCGACTCCTGCCCGAAGCGCGCCACTGCATCGCGCAGCGCGGCCGAGAGACCGAATTCGTCGAGGGCCGGCGGCCGAACGCGGTTCATGAAGGCGCGCAGGTGCTGCTCCGCATCGGCGACGAGACGCTCGATGGCGGCGAGCTCATCCCGGACATCGCCGGTCAGCGCGGTGCTGCGCGCGGTGATCCCGCGAATGCCATACAGGATGCGGATCAGCTCGCTCGCGAGTGAGTCGTGCAGCTCCCCGACGAGGTGCCGACGCTCGTCCTCGTGCGCCTCGACGACCTTCCGCAGCAGGTTCTTCCTCGTTCGAGCCGCATCGCGGACCTCCGCGTAGAGGTTGGCGTTGGCGAGGGCTGCATCGAGGCTGTTGGCGACCGAGCGCAGGAGGCGCTCGTCCTCGATTCGGAGTGGCTCCACCGCGCGCTCGGCGGTCAGCCACGTGCCATCCCGAAGGCGATGCCGGAACACGCCCGCCGCTGTCGGCTCGGTATGCTCGATCGTGATCCGCGACAGGCCGAGCGCTCGCCGCACCTCGCCCTCCAGCCGGCCAAAGAACTCCGGGGGCTCGAGGGATGAGGCGA
>DATIUS010000091.1:0-21062 GCA_035466655.1 Candidatus Sulfomarinibacteraceae bacterium | reverse complement strand
CGGTCGAGGCGGTCCTCCTCCAGGACCTGAGCCTCCCGAGCCAGCCGCGCGACCGTTCGAAGCCCCTCGCCGAGATCGTGGCGGAGGCCGGGATCGGGCGCGGCGCGAAGGTCGGCGTCGTCGGCTGGAAGGCGCCGCGCGACCGATCGTGGATCGAGGCCCCAGCCTTCCTCGTCGACACGCTCCGCTCGGGCGTGGGTCCCGGCGGCAGCGTGGAGAACGCCACCGACCTGCTCATCGATGCCGCCGACGGGCTCCGCGTGATCAACGAGCCGGAGCAGATCGCCGCCTTCGAGCATGCGTCGTGCGAGACCTCGACCGGGGTCAGGAACCTGCTCTTCGGGTTGCGCCCGGGAATGCGGGAGCGCGAAGCCGTCCAGCTCCTCGAATGGAGCGGCGCCCCGCTGTCGTGTCACCTGATGCTGACCGCCGGTCCCCGCGCGCGCTACGGCCTGTTGAGCCCGGGCGACCGGGTCATCGAGCGGTCCGAGTACCTGACCACGGCGTTCGGGATCTGGGGGGCACTGACCTGCCGGGCCGGCTGGGTCGTCGAGGACGCGGCGGAGCTGCCGGATGGGATCCGCGACTACGTGGACCGGCTCGTGGGGCCGTACTTCGAGGCCGTCGCGGAGTGGTACGGCGCGCTCCACGTCGGGCAGACCGGCGGGACGCTCCAGGCGATCATCGACCGCCGCCTCGGGGACCCGTTCTTCGGGATCTTCCTGAACCCGGGCCACCAGCTCCATCTCGATGAGTGGGTCAACTCCCCGGTGGCTCCCGGGAGCGCGATCGAGCTCCGTTCTGGCATGGTCATGCAGGTCGACATCATCCCGGCCACCGGCGGTCCATACGCCTCGACGAACATCGAGGACGGGGTCGCCCTGGCGGACGGTTCGCTCCGGGCCGCGCTTGCGCGCGCCTATCCGGACCTCTGGGCCCGAGTGGGGGCCCGCCGCTCGTTCATGCGCGACGCCCTCGGCATCGAGCTCCACCCCGACGTCCTGCCGCTCTCCAACCTGGCGGCCTTCCTGCCCCCGTACCTCCTGCGGCCGGACCTCGGCATGACGCTCGCCGGATGACGGACGTCGACCCGCGCCCTGCCGCTCCGGCTCCCGAGGGGCTCGTGATCGTCGAGGGCGGGCCGATCCGCCTGGAGCTCCTCCCGGCGGTCGGCGGGCGGCTCCACCGCCTCCGGGTCTTCGGCCAGGACCTGCTCCGGACGCCGGCGGACCTCGCCGAGCACGTCCGCGACCCGTTCTTCTGGGGCGGCTACGTGATGACCCCCTGGTGCAACCGGATCGCCGCCGGATCCACGGCCGTCGGCGACGAGCTCGTCGACCTCGAGTCCAACTTCCCGGACGGGACCGCGATCCATGGCCAGGTCTACGACGTCCCCTGGCAGGTCCGCGACGACGGGACGCTCTGGGTCCGCGGCGGCGGTGCCGGCTGGCCGTGGCCGTACGAGACGACGATCCGAGCCTCCATCGCAGACCGGGTCCTGACGATCGAACAGACGCTCACGAACCTCGGCGCCGGCCCGATGCCGGGTGGCCTCGGGATCCATCCCTGGTTCCGCCGCCCACTTGAGGTCCGGATCCCCGCGGCGCGCGTCCTCACCTCCAACAGCGATCCGGACGCGCCGATCGAGCCGGTCTCCGGCTACCTCGACCTGCGCGACCTGCGCCGGATGCCGGACGATCTCGACGCGGCCTGGCTGGACCCGGGCGAGCCGGCCGTCGAGGCGGTTTGGCCGGACCTCGGGATCCGGGTGGCCATCCGGGCGCGATCCCAGGCGGGGGTGCACATCGTTGCGGCGAGCCCTGCCTGGCTCGACGCGATCGCCGTCGAGCCGCAGACGCACCTGCCGCAGGGCCTTCGGCGCCACCTTCGCGGCGAGTCCGGGGGTCTCCACCTCATCGAACCGGGCGGGACCATGCGGCTCGTGATCGAGATGACCTTCGCACGGCTGTCCGAGCGCGACCCCGGCTGAGCCCGACCTGGGGAGGCAGGTGCGGCGGACGCCGTTCGTGCTCAGACCTGCCCGACGAGCTCCCGACCCATGAGGTCGACCATCTCGAGGTCCCGCGGCAGGAAGTCCTGGAGCATGATCCGCTCCGCCCCCGCGTCGGCGAACCGGCGGACCGTTGCCCGCGCCTGGTCCGGCGTGCCGAGGATCCAGCGCCCGCGGCGCGCCTCGTACCAGTCGGAGCCACCCTCCTCGTCGACGCCCAGCGAGCGCATGAGGTCGGATCGCCGGCGGGCGAGCTCGCGCTCGTCGGCGGCGATCATCGCCCCGGCCATGAGCGAGTGGGTCATCGTGGCCGGATCGCGGCCGGCGGCACGACATGCCGCGTCGAGCGCGGCAAACCGCTCGGCGGCCCGCTCCGGCGAGGACGACGTCAGGTTGAACTCATCCGCGTAGCGCGCGGCGAGCCGGAACCCACGCGCCGATCCCTCCCCGCCGACGATGATCCGCGGCCGGACCGCACCGTTCCCGGCCCGCGGCCTGCCCGGCGCATCGACCGGCCTCGGTCGCAGGAACCCGCCCTCCACGTGAACCCGGTGGCCCTCGTAAGACCACCCGTCCGGCTCGGTCCAGAGGCCGTGGAGGATCGCGAGCTGGTCCTCCATGAGATCGGCCCGTTCCCCGATCTCCGGGAACGCCAGGCCGAGGGGCCGGTGATCGGCCTCGTTCCAGCCGGCGCCCACGCCGACCTCGACCCGCCCGCCGCTCATCTCATCCACCGTCCCGACGACCTTCACGAAGCTGCCCGGGTGGCGGAACGTCACGGGGCTGACGAGGACGCCGAGGGTGATTCGCTCGGTCTCACGGGCGAGCCCGGCGAGGACGGTCCAGGCATCCGTCGTCGGGCCGTCCGACGGGCCCGGGAAGCTCGCGTAGTGGTCGCTCCGGAAGAAGGCCTCGAACCCGGCGACCTCGGCGCGGCGGACGATGGCCAGCTGGTCGAGGTAGGACAGGCCCTGCTGGGCCTCGATCATGAGCGCGAAGCGCATCGCATCCTCCAGGAATCGCCGGGGCGCTCCGGGATCATACGCTTGACACGAAGTATCGGCCTCGATACGATACTTCGTATGACAAGTAGCATTCCCGAAGCCGGGGCCGCTGCACCGGCTGCTTCGCCGGGCGCGTCGCCTGCCACGTCGCCGGCCGCCGGTGCGACGAGCTCGGACCTCGTCGACGCCATCGTGACAGAACTCCAGGCGGCGATCCGCGAGCTGCGCTGCAGCTCCACGGAACGGCTCGTCCGCCGAAACCTCAGCATGACCCAGATCCACGTCCTGTGGCTCCTGGAGCACCAGGGCGCGATGCCGATGAGTCGCCTCGCCGAGCTGCTGGATGTCTCCCTCTCCGCGGCCACCGGTCTCATCGACCGGATGGAGGAGCGCGGGCTCATCGAGCGCAGCCGCGTCCCGGACGACCGCCGGGTCGTCCTGGTCCGGCCCGCCGCGGGCGGTCGCCTTGCCCTCGAGGAGAACGAGGTCGTCCGGCGCGAGCAGATGCGATCCGTTCTGGGCCGGCTCGACGACGAGCAGCTGGCCCGGGTGTTCGCGGCCTTCCGCGACATCCGCACCGCGATCGAGACCGAATCGGGAACCCCCGGCCGCCACCGCCACCACTTCGTCGACAGCGCCGACTGAGGCGCGCGTCCCAGGACCCGGAAAGGACCGACTCCGACCCATGGCTTCGAGCACCGCGATCACCGAGCGCCAGCACGCCTCCGGCCTGGACCTGCCGCGCCGCGAGAAGATGGAGATCCTGTTCGCGATCCTCCTCGCGCTCTTCCTGGGCGCCTTGGACCAGACGGTCGTAGGCACGGCCCTCCCCCAGGTCGTCACCGACCTCGGCGGGAACGACTACTACACGTGGGTCGTGACGATCTACCTGCTGACGAGCACGATCACCGTGCCGTTCTACGGGAAGCTCTCGGATCTCCTCGGCCGCAAGCCGATCCTCCTGTTCGGGATCAGCGTCTTCCTGATCGGCTCGGCCCTGTCGGGCCTGAGTCAGACGATGTGGCAGCTGATCCTTTTCCGGGGCATCCAGGGCATTGGCGCCGGCTCGCTCTTCCCGATCGCCCTCGCGGTCATCGGCGACCTGTTCACGCCCGCCGAGCGCGGCCGCTACCAGGGCCTCTTCGGAGCGGTGTTCGGCCTGTCGTTCCTCGTCGGCCCGGCGCTCGGCGGCTTCCTGACCGACACGATCAGCTGGCACTGGGTCTTCTACGTCAACCTGCCGATCGGGCTCGTCTCGCTGTACGTCGTCTGGCACCTCCTCCCGAACATCAGGCACCCGAACGTGAGCCGCTCGATCGACTACCTCGGCGCGGCGGTCTTCACGGTCGCCATCTCGCTCTTCCTCATCGGCCTGACGAACAAGCAGACCGGCGACTGGCTGGACCCGCAGGTCGGCGGCCTCATCGCGGCCGGCCTCGCGATCGGGCTGGTCTTCGTGGCGATCGAGGCGCGGGCAGCCGAGCCGATCGTCCCGCTCGACCTGTTCCGGAACGGGGTCTACGCGACCTCGATCGCGGCGACGACACTCGTGTCGTTCGGGTTCTTCGGGGCGATCATCTTCATCCCGCGCTGGTTCCAGGTCGTCCGCGGCTTCGGGGCCACGGAGTCCGGCTACCAGATGTTCCCGCTCCTGATCGGCCTCATCGCGAGCTCGATCGTCTCCGGCCAGGTCATCGCCCGGACCGGCAAGTACAAGGCCATGGTCGTGGCCTCGATCGCGATCATGACCCTCGGCATCTGGCTCATGACCCGGCTGACGGCGGACACGGAGCTGCCGGTCTTCTACGCGTGGATGTTCGTGACCGGCGTCGGCATCGGGCCGACCCTCGCGGCCTTCACGATCATCGTCCAGAACGCGGTGCCGTTCGAGAAGCTCGGGGTCGCGACCTCCAACCTGACGTTCTTTCGCCAGATCGGCGGGTCGGTCGGCCTGGCGATCGCGGGCACGGTCTTCGGGCAGTCGCTGCGCGACATCCTGCCCGGCAAGGTGGCCCCCGTCCTCGAGGATCTTGTGGCGGCCGTTCCGGCGCCGTTCCGCGACCAGGTCGCGCAGCTGCCGGCGGGCGGCGGAGACCTGGACCTGGCGCAGGTCTCGGGGGTCGGCCAGAGCTTCGGCCAGGCGGTCGCCACGGCGGCGAAGGCCGGCGCACCGGCCGATGCCCAGCCGTTCATCGACGGGCTGTTCGCGCCATTCATCGGGGCGCTGGACCACGCCTTCTTCGAGGCCTTCAGCGCGGCCATCGGCAGGACCTTCGATATCGCGGTCGTGACGACCGGTGCAGCGGTCGTGGCCGTGCTCCTGATGCGCGAGCTGCCGCTGCGCAAGTCGTTCGGCCCGCGGACGTCGGCGGCGCCCGGCGACGCCACGGACGGCTCCGGGGAACCGGCTCACGACGGTCCGATCGAGGCACCGATCCCGGCGCTCTGATGCCTGCAGGCACGGACACACGGCTCGCGACCGAGGTGTGCCCCCGCCGGCCAGAGCGACGCCGCTGCTCAGCTGAATTGCCGGTACGATCGGTCGCAATGGGAGATCGAGATCACCTGAATCTCGCCACCGTGCCGGCGCCGATCCCGGCGGGTCTGACCGCGCCAGGCGTCGATGGCGCGCCGTTCGTCCTGGCCATGGCTGCGACCGAGCTGCCGCCCGGGTCGATGCGCCGGGTCACGTTCGGTGACCTCGATCTGCTCCTTGCGCACACGAGCCGGGGCGTCGTGGCGGTCGACGACCGCTGCCCCCACATGTCGGCGCCGCTGAGCCTGGGCGAGCTGGACGGGTGCGTGGTGGCCTGCCCGCTCCACGAGGGCCGGTTCGATCTCGAGTCCGGGGGCCCCGTCCGGATGCCCACGACCGGCGGGCTGGATCCCGACGGGTCATACCATCCGACGTGGAGCCCGGCCGGTCGCGAACCCAAACCGGACGTGCCTGGCACGAAGGCCGAGGCCCGCCGCCTCACCCGCGTTCGCCGGTTCCGCTACTACCCGGTCCGGATCACCGACGGGCACATCGAGGTCGCCCTGCCGGCGTCCTGATCCGTCGCGGGTGGCCTGGCTCAGGTCGCCCGGGGCTCTGCGCGCCGGCGGGCGGCCCGCTTCACGATCTCGATCACCTCGGCCGGGTCGTCCGTGACCGCGATGAGGTCGAGGTCGCCGGCATCGATCATGCCGTCGGCGAGCAGGCGGGACCGGATCCAGTCGAGCAGCCCGCCGTAGAAGGCGCTCCCGACGAGGATGATCGGGAAGTGCCGGACCTTGCCGGTCTGGATGAGCGTGAGCGCCTCGAACAGCTCGTCCATCGTCCCGAACCCGCCGGGCAGGATGACGAAACCGTCCGCGTACTTCACGAACATCGTCTTGCGGGCGAAGAAGTAGCGGAACTCGACGCTCAGGTCCACGTACGGGTTGATGTCCTGTTCGTGGGGCAGCTCGATGTTGCAGCCGACCGAGATGCCGCCGCCCTCCTGGCAGCCGCGGTTGGCCGCCTCCATCGCCCCCGGCCCGCCCCCGGTGATGATCGCGTAGCCCTCCTTCGCGAGGCGGTAGCCGATCTCGCGTGCCTTGGAGTAGATCGGCGACTCCCGGCCGATGCGGGCCGAGCCGAAGACGGTGATTGCCGGACCCAGCTCGGCGAGGGCATCGAAGCCCTCGACGAACTCGGCGAGGATCCGGAGCGCCCGCCACGGGTCCGTGTTGAGGAAGGCCGGCCGCGCCGTGGGCTCGAGAAGCTTCCGGTCCTCGGTCATTGTCGGGTCGCCGTCCATCTTGGCGGCCGCGCGCGGCCCGATCGTCAGGCGGCCGCTCCGCCGGTGATCGCTGATGGGCTCGCCCGGGTGATCTCGGCTCGGCACGCTGGAACCTCCGCTCTCCCGCCGTTCGAAGGACGCGGATGGCATCCTACGCCGATGACCGACCGGGGCCCGGCCCGCCGCTCCCCGCTTCGGCTGCTCCTGGCCGGCGGGATCGTCGTGACGGGTGCCGTCTGGATCCTCCAGGGCGTGGGCATCCTCACGGCCGGCGGGAGCTTCATGATCGGCGACCAGACCTGGGCCGTCGTCGGGGCGATCTTGGTGGTCCTCGGGATGGTCCTCGGCTGGCGGGCCACCCGAGCCTGACCCGGGACCGGGGCCGCTCAGGCCTTCGCGAGCAGCGCCTTCCAGGCCGCCTCGTCGCGGCCGGCGGCGAACCCGTTGCCGACGCGGACGAGCGGGAGCTTCAGCAGGCGCTGGTCGGCGAGGAGCCGGGCGGCCAGCTCGAGGTCGTCCATTCGGAGGTGACCGAGGCCCGCGTCCACCCAGATCCTGCCGGTCGTGTCAGCGAGCGCCGCCGCCCCGAGCCGCTCGACGAACCGGCGCAGCTCGCCGGCGGCGATGGGTTTGCGGCGGAGATCGACGAACTGGACCGCGATCCGCCGCTCCCGGAAGAACCGCAGCGCGGCACGGGTCTCCTGCGAGTCCTCGCGACCGAAGACCTGGATGAGCGGCCCGGACGACGCGGCGAGGAGCGGCACCTGCCGAAGGGTACCGGTCCGCTACCATCGTCGGAACAGGAGGTGCTCCGTGTCGGTGTGGTTCACGGTCCAGCTGGACGACAGGCCCGGTTCGCTCGCCCGGGTGGCGAGCGCCCTGGCGGAGCGCGGCGTGAACATCACCGGCATCGTCGGGGTCGCCGAGGACACCGATGGGGCGCTGATGCTGACGACCTCGGATCCGGCGGCCACCCGGGCGGCCTTCGTCGGCCTCGATCTCGCCTTCGAGGAGCACGATGCCACGGGCGGACAGGATCCGCACCTGATGAGCGTCTCCGACCTCCGCGGTCACTGAGGCCGGCCGATGACCCGCCGGTCGACCCTCCCCGCGACGGTCGCGGTCCGGCTCGCCGTCGACGACGGACCGGGCGCGATCCCGGCACTCGTCGATCGAATCGGGGCCGCCGGCGGCATCCTCCGGACGCTCTCGACGGTGCGGCGCCTGGAACCGGCCGAGGGCGGGGCGCCGGGCGTGGAGCTGGAGATCGAGGTCGAGGCGCTCGACGAGGAGCAGCTCGTCCGGACGATCCACGGGACGCCCGGCGTCCGGGCTCATCGCCTGACCAGATCCCTCGACCGGATCTTCGGCAAGCGGGTGATCGTGATCGGCGCCGGCGCCCAGGTCGCCCAGGTCGCCCTCGGGGCGGTCAGCGAGGCGGACCGGCACAACCTTCGCGGCGAGCGGATCTCCGTGGACACGATCGCCCTCGTCGGCGAGCGCGACATCGCGAACGCCGTCCGCGCGGTGGCGGACCTGCCGCGCGCCCGGCTGCTCGTCCTCGCCGGCTCCATCATGGGTGGCGAGATCACAACGGCGGCCCGGGAGCTCCGCGAGCACGGCATCCCGATCATCTGCCTGAACATGGTCGGCTCGATCACCGAGGTCGCCGACCTCGTGGTCTCCGACCCGGTCCAGGCCGGCACGATGGCGGTCATGGCGATCGCCGACACCGCGACCTTCGACCTCGCGCGCCAGCGCGGCCGGCGGTACTGAGCCCCCTGGCCCGAGGCCACTGGCGAGCGCCGACAACGGCGGAGCACGACCCGATGCGGATCGCGACCTGGAACGTCAACTCGCTGAAGGCCCGGATGGAGGCCGTCGAGCGCTGGCTCGAGCGCGTCCGGCCGGACGTGGTCCTCCTCCAGGAGACGAAGCTGTCCGACGCCGACGCGCCGGTCATGCCGTTCGGGATGCTCGGCTACGAGCTGGTCCACCACGGCGAGGGCCGCTGGAACGGCGTCGCGATCCTGAGCCGCGTGGGGACCTCGGACGTCGTGACGAACTTCGGGGACGGCCCCGTGCGCGACAGCACCGCCGGCGCGAGTGTCGCCGTCTCTGAAGACGACTTCGACCCGCTCGACGAGGCGCGCATGGTCTCGGCGGTCTGCGGCGGGATCCGGGTCGTCTCGCTCTACGCCCCGAACGGGCGGGTCGTCGGGTCGCCGTTCTACGAGGGCAAGCTGCGCTGGTTCGACCGGCTGTCACGCTGGCTGACCGAGACATGCGACCCCGCGGAGCCGCTCCTTCTTGCCGGCGACTACAACGTGACGCCGGCCGACGCCGACGTCTGGGATCCGGTTGCGGCGCACGGTGGGACGCATGTGTCCGAGCCCGAGCGCGCGGCACTGGCGCGTCTCCGCGGGTGGGGCCTCGCCGACACCTACCGCGCGGTGAACGCGGCCCCGGGTCGCTTCTCCTGGTGGGACTATCGGGCCGGCATGTTCCACCGCAACGAGGGGATGCGGATCGACCTCCTCTACGCCACCTCCTCGGTGGCCAGCCGGGTCGTCTGGGCGGAGATCGACCGGCAGGCCCGCAAGGGGCCGCCCACGCCGTCCGATCACGCTCCGGTCGTGATCGACCTCGACGAGCCCGGCCACCCGTTCGACCCGGGCTGGGAGGGCGCCCTCGAGCGCATCGCCGCTCGCACGAGGCCCCGTCGCAGCACCTGAGGTAGCCACGCCGAGCGACGCGCTGCGGCCACCCGCGGGTCGATCGGGGTGCCGGCGTTGCCGGCGAGGTGGATCGGGCGGGACGGCCCGTTCACGCGGGTCGCGGCCCCGTGGCGATCGGGAGCCCCGCGAGCCGCCACTCGGGAAAGCCATCCTCGAGCCGACGGGCCCGTCGGCCGGCGCGTCGAAGCAGCGAGACGCCCTGGGGGGCGAGCGCACAGTACGGACCCCGGCAGTAGGCGACGATCTCGACGCCCGTCGGGAGGCCGGCGAGCTGTGCTTCGAGCTCGGCAAGCGGGATGGAGATGGCGCCGGCGATGTGACCGGCTTCGTATTCCTCGCTCGGCCGGAGATCGACCACGACCGCGTCGCCGGAGCGAACCCGCTCGAGGAGCTCCGCCCGGCTCACAGCCTCGACCGGCTCGCCCATGTAGGCGCGAGCCGCACGATCGGCATCGGCGATCCGCCTGGTCGCGACGTTGCGGACCGCCGCCAGGAGCTCGTAGACATCGTCTCCGGCCAGCCGATAGACGATCCGCGTCCCGGCCCGCCTGGACACGACGAGGCCCGCTCGACGCAGCGCCTGGAGGTGGGCCGACGCCAGACCGACGGAGATGGACGCCCGTGCCGCGAGGACCTCCACGCTCCGCTCGCCCTGGGCGAGCAGGTCCAGGACCTCGACCCGGTGCGGGTTGGCGAGCGCCCGGCCGATCCGGGCGAACTGCTCGTGCAGCTCGTCCCTCGCCGAGTGGACAGCGGTGATCGTGTCCGTTCGTTCCGCTCGCACTGGGTCCCCTCCGGGCGTTCGGGCTCGACTCCATCGCCCTGCTATTCTAAGAGTCCTTGGAATGCTAGCAGAGGGCATCGGGCCATGGCGAGGTGCGCCGCGGCAGCAGGCAGACTGGGACGCCACGCATGAAGACGCTGATCATCCTCAACGATCCCGCCTACGGCAACGAGCGGACCTACAACGGCCTGCGCCTGGCCCTCTCGCTCGCCAAGTCCGAGGGCGTCGAACTGCGGGTCTTCCTGATGGGTGACTCGGTGACGGCGGCCAAGCCGGCTCAGAAGACCGCGGATGGCTACTACAACCTCGAGCGGATGCTCAAGGGCCTGACCACAAAGGGGATCGCGCTCGGAGCGTGCGGGACCTGCATCGACGCTCGCGGGATGACGGACGATCCGCTCGTCGAGGGCGCCCATCGCTCCTCGATGGCCGAGCTGACGACGTGGACGATCTGGGCCGACAAGGTGGTCACGTTCTGATGGCACATCGCATGGTCCTGGTCCTTGGCGGCGGGGTCGGCGGGCTCGTCACCGCGAACGCGCTTCGCCGGCGCCTCGACCCGGCCGATCGGGTCGTCGTGATCGAGCGCGAGCGACGGCATCTCTTCCAGCCCTCGCTCCTCTGGCTGATGGTCGGCCGTCGCCGGCGCGACCAGATCGAGCGGCCACTCCGCGAGCTCCTCGCGCCGGGTGTCGAGCTCCTCGAGGCCGAGGTGCGCTCGATCGACCCGGCTGCCCGCAGCATCGAGACGAGCGCCGGCGCCCTGGCGGGCGATGCCCTGGTCGTCGCGCTCGGCGCCGAACCCGACCGGGATGCCCTGCCCGGCTTTCGAGAGGCGGCGTTCGACATCTTCTCGTCGGAGGGAGCCGCTGCCTGCGCCCGGGGGCTCGAGACATTCCGCGGCGGCCGCGTCGTCATCGACGTCGCCGCCCTCCCCTACAAGTGCCCGGCCGCGCCATACGAGGCGGCGCTCCTGCTCGACGACGAGCTCCGCCGCCGGGGGCTGCGCGGGCGAAGCGAGATCGACGTCTACAGCCCGGAGCCCGCACCGATGCCCGTTGCGGGCCCGGCGATGGGAGCCGCCGTCGTCGGCCTCCTCGAGGCGAAGGGCATCCGCTTCCATCCCGGAAGTCGTGTCGAGCGCTTCGAGCCCGAGAGCCGCGAGGTCGTCCTCGCCGACGGCCATCGCGTCGGCTACGACCTCCTCACTGGCATCCCGCCCCATCGCGCGCCGGCGGTCGTCCGCGAATCGCCGCTGGCCGGCGAGACGGGCTGGATCCCGGTCGACCGCGGATCGCTGGAGACCCGCCACGAGCGCGTCCATGCGATCGGCGACGTGACGACGATCACCCTCGCGAACGGCAAGCCGCTGCCGCGCGCCGGCGTCTTCGCCCACGTCGAGGGCCTCGTCGTCGCGCAGAGGATCGCCGCGGCGCTGGCAGGCCGGCCGACTGGCGACACATTCGACGGCGCCGGCTACTGCTGGGTCGAATCCGGAGCGGGCCGCGCAGCATTCGCTACCGGCGCCTTCTTCGCCGAGCCGGATCCAACGCTCGTCCTCCGAGCGCCGGGGCGGACATGGCATGCGGGCAAGGTGCTCTTCGAGCGCTCGTGGATCGGCGGGCGCCTGGAACGGCGCCTCGCACGCGCCGGCCTGGCCGTCGGCAGCCGCCTCGCTGGGCTGCGGGTGACCCTCTGAGGCCGAGGAGGAACCCCGCGTTGACCGGATCTTGAGGCGAGCCCGCATCCCGGGTTGAGATGCCCCGTCCAGACTGGCGCCAGTTGGCCGAGATCCAGCGCGAAGCAGCACGAGGAGAGACAGCATGATGGGATATGGCTGGGACGGCGGACCGCTGGGCTGGATCTGGATGCTCGGCGGCCTGCTGGTCATGGTCGGCGTCGTGGTCCTGATCGTCTGGGCCGTGAGCGCCGCGAGCCGCGGCGCAGTGAGCCGGGAGCCCGAGCGACCAACGGCGCTCGACATCCTGCGCGAACGATTCGCCCGCGGAGAGATCACGCAGGCGGAGTTCGAACAGGCCAAGAAGACCCTGGGGTACTGACGGTGGCCGAGCGTCGCGTTGCCTGGCTGGGGATCGGACTCGTCCTTGCCGGAATCAGCCTGGTCATGACCGCCTCCGCCCTCGGCTCGGGACCTGGGTCACGACCTGGACCGGCCCTTCCGCAGGGCTTCGGTCCGGGCGGGATGATGGGCTTCGGTCCGGGCGGGATGATGGGCTTCGGTCCGGGCGGCGCCGGCCCGGCCCCCGATCCGGGCTCGCCCGGCTTCGTCCCGGGGACGACCTCCACGCCGCGCGTCGTGCGGATCGTCGCCGACGACGCACTCCGGTTCTACCCGGACGTCGTGACCGTCAGGCAGGGCGAGACGATCACCTTCGAGGTCACGACCATGGGGCGGGCGACGCACGAGTTCATGGTCGGGCGGGCCGCCGACGTGACAACGCACGCCGAGGGCACGGCCGAGATCGACGACATCGCGATGATGGTGACGAAGTCCCTGACCTACACGTTCGCGGAGCCGGGCCCCTACGGCTTTGCCTGCCATGAGCCCGGTCACTATGAGGCCGGGATGGCCGGCACGATCGTCGTCGTTTCCTGACCCGTTCGGCGGCCGTCCAGGAGCTCGGTCAGTCCAGCGGCACCTGCTCGTGCCAGATCGGGACGTGGACCTCGAACCCGAGGGCCCGGACCCTCGGCGCGAGCGCCGCCTGTGCCTCGGGGTCGCCGTGGACGAGGAAGATCCGCCGCGGGAATCCCGGATCCCCGGGGCGCCGGCCCGCCCCGAACCGCCCGAGCCAGTCGAGCAGCTCGGATTCGTCGGCGTGGGCCGAGAACCCGCTGATCGTCCGGATCCGGCAGCGGACCTGGCGCACCGCGCCGTCCAGCTTCACGGTCCGCGCACCCGCCTGGAGATGGCTCCCGAGCGTGCCCTCTCCCTGGTAGCCGACGAACAGGAGCGTCGCCGTCGGGTCGTCGATGAGCTCGCGCAGATGCGCCACGACCCGCCCTCCGGTGAGCATGCCGTTCGAGGCCACGATCAGGTAGGGCCGCGGCGACCGGGCGATCGCCTGCGAGTCGCGGACGTCGTTGGTGATCCGCTGGTCCGGGTAGTCGAGCGGCGTATCGCCCGAGGCAAGGAGCCGCGCGGTCTCCTCGTCGTACATCTCGGGGTGGCGCCGGTAGATCGCCGACGCCCGCGACGCCATCGGCGAATCGAGGTACAGCGGCAGGAGCGGGATCTCGCCCCGCTCGATGAGCCGGTCGAGCTCGAAGACCAGCTCCTGGGTCCGGCCGATCGCGAAGGACGGGATGAGCAGGACGCCCCCGGCGCGGTCCACCTCGCGGACCGCCTCCGCGAGGATCCGGGTCGCCTCGGCGGACGGCTCGTGTTCGCGCCCGCCGTACGTCGATTCGACGATCACGTAGTCCGCGTCCGTCAGGATGCTGGGGTCCCGGAGGATCGGGGCGCCGGGCCGGCCGAGATCGCCCGAGAAGACGACGATCCGCTCCGGGTCGCCGGCCCCGTCGCGCACCCGGAGCCGGATGATCGCCGAGCCGAGGATGTGGCCGGCATCGAGGAGCGTCGCGAAGACGCCCGGCGCGACTTCGAACTCGCGGTCGTAGCGCGCCGTCCTGAACAGCGGCGGGACCGCGGCCGCTTCCGCCTGGGTGTAGAGCGGCGCGTCGAGATCGATGATGAGCTCCGGCCCCTGCGCGCGGAGCTCCGCCTCAGGGTCCCGGACCGGCCGGACGACCCACCCGCCGTCGGGCTCGAGTGTGGTCGCGACGTGCTCGCCGCCGGCAGCCGAGCCGACCGCGAACACGAGGCGCCCGGTGTCCGCCGGCTCGGCAGCACCATCGTTCTGCTGCGCCTCCTCGAGGGCCTCGACATAGTCCTCGGCCTGCTCGCGATCCTCGGCGATCGCCTTCTCCGGGTTGCGCGCCTCCCAGCGCGCACCCCGTTTCGCGAACTCCTCGTGGAGTCGGCCGCTGTCGAGAAGGACGAGGGTCGCCAGCTCGGCGGTCGCCGAGGTCGCGTGGATCGGGCCGCGGAAGCCCTCGCGCACGGCGACCGGCAGCAAGCCGCAATGGTCGAGGTGGGCATGGGTGAGGAGGATCGCGTCCAGCTCCGCCGGCTCGAAGCCGAGTGGGATCCGGTTGCGGATCGATTCGTTCGGGCTGCCCTGGAACATGCCGCAGTCGACGAGGACCCGGGCTCGGGCGGTCGTGAGCAGGAACCGCGACCCGGTGACTGTGGTCGCGCCGCCGAGGAAGTGGAGGTCCATCGCGACATGCAGTCTGACAGCCGGCCGGCGGGGGCGCCGGCGCACGTGCGCGACCTTCGGGCCCATCGTGAGCGCCGGCCTCGCCGCGGTACCATCCGCCGATGCCCGCTCCCCCATGGCGTGACCGGTTCTTCGCTCCCGGCATCCCCCGGCGCCTGCCGGGCCTGCTCGCGGGTCTCGTCGTCTTCGGCATGGGGATCGCGCTGATGGCCCGCGCCGGGGCGGGCCTTGGACCGTGGGAGGCGCTTCACCAGGGGATCGAGTACCGAACGGGCATCCCGATGGGGACCGTCTCCATTCTCCTCGGCCTCCCGATCCTCGCGCTGTGGTGGCCGCTCGGCGAGCGGCCCGGGCTCGGGACGCTGCTCAACGTCGCCCTGATCGGCACGGCCACGAACGCCGGCAACGCCCTGATCCCCACTCCGGAGCCGCCGCTGGCCCGCCTCGCGATGATGCTCGCGGGCGTGCTGGTGATCGGCCTCGGCTCCGGGCTCTACCTCGCCGCCGACCTCGGACCGGGGCCGCGGGACGGGCTGATGACCGGCGTCCACCACCGGTTCGGCTGGTCGATCCGGCGGGCGCGAACGGCGATCGAGGTCAGCGTGCTCGTCGTCGCCTGGCTGCTCGGCGGGACGATCGGCCTCGGCACGATCGTCTTCGCCTTCGGGATCGGACCGGTCGTCCAGGTGATGCTCGGGGTCTTCGACCGGGACGGTCGCGTCTCCCGGCGCCGCGAGGTGCGCCTCCTCGAGGAGAGCCCGGGCTCGCTCGGGGAGTAGCCCCCGCCGCGGCCGGGCGACCCGGCGCTGCGAGCGCCGAGCTGTTCAGCCGGTAGCGACTACGGAGCGAAGACGAACGACTCGACGACGACCTCGGCCGGCCCAGCCGGCGCGCTGCCGTTGAACAGCCACAGGTTCAGCCGGACGCGCTCGTCGCCGGGGACCGGCACGTCCGATCCCGCGTACCTGTACCGCGCGATCTCGGCGCCCGTCGACAGGTCCGTCGCGAGCCAGCTGACCTCGCCTTTGCGCCAGGTGAACTGCTGGAGCGTCCGGACGCCCCACGGCACCGAGAAGCGGTGCAGGTGGTCCGGGGCATCCCACGGCTGCACGACGAACTGGGCGTTCGTGGCATCCGACGCGTTCCCCCACTTCGCGACCTCGATGTCGATCTCGCGGTGCGCGTAGCGCGCCCGGTCGCTCCAGGTGAACAGGCCGAGAACGACGTTCGGGTCGAACTCGGCGAGTGGCCCGAGGACAAACGAGTAGGTCCCATAGCCGAAGCTCGTCGGGCCGATCACCTCGGCGCAGGTCCACCGGCCGGCCACCTGCGAGATCCGCAGGTGAAGGGCGTCGGCCGCGTCCACGCTCACGTTTGCGGCGGCAAAGACGCACGGGCCGGGACCCACCGCCGAGGTGCTGGTCTTGACCTGCCACGAGGCGCCGCCCCAGGCGACCCTCGTCGGGTAGCCGGGCTTGCCGGCGGCGAGGGCTGCACTCGCGGCGACGACGAGGACGCCGAGGGCGAGGGCGGCGGCGGGCACGATCCGGGACCGGTGAAGCGTGGACTGGCGCATGTGGGGAGACCTCCGGGGTGGCCTGGACGACCGGTGCGATCGTCGCAGGTCCGGCCTCATCGCGCGACGCCGGCGGGACGCGGCGCGGTGCATCCGCGCACCGCCTTCGCCTCCACGGCACGCGACGGCCCGGGTTCAGGCCTCTCGGCGCCGCGCCAGCAGGACCGTCACCGCCAGGATCCCTCCGACGGTCGCGGCGAGCGCCAGCGGCCCGGCCACGCCGCCGAGATCGATCGCGGCGTCGACCGGGGGCGTCGCACCCCTGCCGGGCCCGCGGATCTCCGCCGGACGCGCCGCCTCGAGATCGATCGCATCCACCGGGGTCGTGCCCGAGCAGCTGTTGTCGAGCAGCTCGCCACCGTCGACCATGACCGCGAAGACATAGCGCATGCCGACCACGAAGGTGCGATCGACCGAGGTGATGGCGTCCTCGGGGCCGCCGCGGACGACGACCTCGGCCGGCAGGTCTGGCCCCTGCCAGACCTCCTCGACGCTGACCGTCGCCCATCGGTCGCCGTTCGACAGGCTCGTGACGGTGCCCACGAAGACGGCGTCGGCGGCAGCCCACGGGGCCACGCCGGTCGCCGGCGGAACGCAGCTGGCGAGGACGCCGGCCGGCGCCCAGAGCACTTCCAGGCCAAGCAGGCCAGCAATGGCCAGGCGAAGGAGTCGAGCAGGCGGACGGGACGCGGTCATGAGTCACTCCGATCAGGACGGGCGGGCATGCCCGCGGGACGCCCGACTCCACCGAGTGGTTCCGGGCGCCAGATCAACCGAACGGCAGGGCGACCACCGCGTCGACCGCGACCGCGACGAAGAGCAGCGTCAGGTAGCTGATGGAATAGCGATAGAGGCGGATCGCCTGGGCCGTGGACGCCTCCGGGGCGGAACCCTGACGCCACAGGGTGAAGGCACGCCACAGGAAGATCCCGCCGAGCAGGACCGCTGCCGCGAGGTAGATGACCCCCATCTGCCCGACGACGACGAAGACGAGCGAGACCGCGACGAGAAGAACCGTGTAGAGGGCGATCTGGCGGCTCGTTTCGGCGACCCCGCGAACGACGGGGAGCATCGGCACGCCGGCGGCGGCGTAGTCCGTCCGAATTCGGAGCGCGAGGGCCCAGAAGTGGGGCGGCGTCCAGTAGAAGACGAGGAGGAAGAGCATCAGCGCCGGCAGCCCGACGCCGCCCGTGACGGCGGCCCATCCGATGACCGGCGGGAGCGCCCCGGCCGCACCGCCGATGACGATGTTCTGGGGGGAGCTGCGCTTCAGCATGATCGTGTAGACGACGACGTAGAACGCGATCGCCAGGAGCGTGAGGAACGCCGCGACGAGGTTCACGAACCAGGCCATGACGGCCACCGAGATCACCCCGAGGACGATCCCGAAGACCATCGCCCGATCGGGCGAGACCTCGTTGGCCGGCAGCGGCCGGCGGCGCGTCCTGACCATCCGCTCGTCGATGTCCCGGTCGAGGTACTGGTTGATCGCGTTGGCGGCCCCGGCCGCCAACGAGCCCCCGACGAGGGTCCAGGCGGTCAGGCGCAACCAGTCCATCGGCTGGATCCCCGGCACCTCGCGGGTCGCGAGAACCATCGCCGGGACGGTGGTCACGAGGAGGAGCTCGATGATCCGGGGCTTGGTCAGGGCGATGTAGCTGCGGATCGTGTCCCGGGCGGAGGGTGCGCCGCCGGTCGACGCGTCGACGCTCGCCTCGACGGAGCCGCCACCGCCGCCGCTCCCGCTCGCCGGCGACGGGGCTGGCTCGGAGCGAGCCGCGTAGTAGCTCCCCACCGCGAGGGCGACGCTCCCGCCCCAGATGAGCGCCCCGAGCGCGACGTGGAGCGTCTGCGACCAGTCGGACAGGAGGGTCAGGACCTGGAGCCCGCCCACGACCACCTGGACCACGTACAGCCCGAAGATCCCGATCGCCATGCCGCGCAGGCCGGGGCGGGCACCCTGCGTGCGCCGGGCGACGACCGCCACCGCGAGCAGGACCGCGAAGACGACCGCGGCGACGTAGCGGTGGAGCGCGTGGGCGGCGTACAGGACGGCGACGTCGTCCGGGGTGGACGGATCGAACGGGTAGATCCCGCCCGACATGAGCGGCCAGTCCACGAAGACGAGGCCGGCGTTGAGCGCGGTGACGTTCGAGCCGAACAGGAGCAGGACGAACGTCGCGGCCGCGCCGAACGCGGCCAGGAGCGTGAACCGCTGGCTGCCGCCTCGTCCGCCGATCCGGGCCGGGTACGAGGCCCGCACGAGGAGGTAGACAAGGATCCCGACGAGGGCCATCGCGGCGGCGAGGTGGGCGGTGACGCTCTCGCCCGAGTTGCCGAGCCGGACCGTCTCGCGCCCGAGATACGCCTGGAACCCGACGAGGGCGACGGCGGCCACGGACGGCCAGAGGATCGACGGCCGGTCCCGATGGTCGAGGACGGCGAGCGCTGCCATCCCGAGGATCAGGAAGCCGATCACGGCCGCGATCGTCCGGTGGATCCACTCGAACCAGACCTGGTAGCCGGCGTCGAGGCCCGGGAGGAACTGCCCCTCGAAGCAGCCCGGCCAGGTCGGGCAGGCCAGCCCGGAATCCGTCGCTCGGACGATGATGCCGATCGTCACGAGGAGGAAGGTCGTCACGACCGTGGCGGCGGCGAGGCGCTGGAAGCGGGTCACGGGACTCCTGGAGGGTTGAGGCGGTGGCGTCGCATCGAAACGCACCGCGTCGGCGCCGGCGGGGCGGCACGGCGGCGCCCATTCTACCCGGCGCCGGGCGGGCGCCCCCCCGCGTGAGACGGCCCGGAGCGCGGATCGATCTGCCCGGCTACCCTCTCGAGGATGCACGCTCGACCTGCGCGGCGGCCACGACGCGGCCCGGCGATGACCCCCTGGGTCGCGATGCTCGCCCTCGGCGGGCTGCTCGTGGCAGCCTGCTCGGCGGGCGCCGGCTCGTCGGGTCCGGCGGGCGGCACGCCTGCGACGACGAGCGCCCCGGGCGCCCCGGGCTCCGCCGCCTGCGTCGCCGCCCCGGCGCCGCCCGCGGACCAGGAGGGCTGGACCACCGCCCCGTCGGAGCCCTCCGTCTTCCCGGTCATCGTCAACAGCAGCGGCAGCCTCACCTGCGGCGAGAACCGGCTGGTCTTCACGTTCCTCGATGCCGAGAACCGGCCGGTGGGCCGTCCGGACCGTGGGGCGTCGGTCGCCCTGTACAACCTGGGTCGGGACGGAGCCGAGCCGACCGGGAGCGCCGTCGGCTCGTTCGTCTGGGGGATCGAGGGCGAGCGCGGCTTCTACGTCGCCTCGGTGACCTTCGCCGAGGCCGGTGAGTGGGGCGCGGAGTTCACGACCACCGCGGCCGGCGGGTCGCCGGAGAAGATCCGGATGACCTTCGAGGTTGCCACGAGCACGCCGGTCGTCCGGGTCGGCGACCCGGCCCCGGCCTCGGAGACCCCGACGGCGGCGTCCGCCGGCGGCGACCTCGCCAGGATCTCCACCGACCCGAGCCCGGATCCGGCGTTCTACGAACGGTCGGTCAAGGAGGCACTCGCCGGCGGCGAGCCGTTCGTCCTCGTCTTCGCGACCCCGAAGTTCTGTGCCTCGGCCCAGTGCGGCCCCACGCTGGACCGGGTGAAGCCGCTGGCCGCCGAATTCGCCGAGGTCCGCTTCATCAACGTCGAGCCGTACGAGCTGACCTTCCTCGACGGCGGTCTTCAGCCCGTGCTCGACGCGAACGGCGGGCTCGTGGCGACGGGGACCGTGCTCGACTGGGGGATCCTGTCGGAACCGTGGGTCTTCGTCGTCGGTCGCGACGGGGTCGTGACCGGTTCGTTCGAGGGGGTCGTCGGGACGGACGAGCTCCGCGCGGCGGTGGCGGCGGTCGCGGCCGTCAGGTAGCGGCCGTCAGGTAGCGGGCGGGGACGACGCGGCCGGGGCGTCGGAAGGGGCCGGGGCGTCCACGATCCGGATCGCCACGCGCCCGTCCGCGCCGTCGCGGTAGGTCACAACCACCGGCACGCCGGACGCGATGTGCTCCACGAGATGGCCCGGTGGGAACTCCGCGCCGTTCTGGAGTGCGCCCACCGTGAAGTCGATTACTTCCCCTTCGGGCGTTCGAATCGTGAACGAGTCGACGTCGGTGAGCGACCGCGAGTCGACGGCCACGACGACGCCCGTCGCGGTCGAGGTCGCCGGCGCCGATGCGACAACGGCGACGATCGCGATGAGGGCGATCACCGCGACGAAGGGGACCGCTCGCCGCCCGATCAACCGCCCGGGCATCGCTCGGCTCAGGTGACGACCGTCGCCGCGCCGGTGCTGCCGGGAGCATGCAGCGGCGTTCCGTCCGCGCAGCGCGGGCACGTCGCCGGGCCCGGCTCGAAGGTCGGCAGGTCCATCGCCCAGAGGGCGCGCAGCGGGTAGACCCGCCCCGTCGCCGGCGAGGTGAGGGTCGACATCCCTCCGGACCGGTCCACGAGCACCGCGCACTCCACGATCTCGCCACCCATCGCCTCGACCGCGGGGATCATCGCGACGAGGGAGCCGCCGGTCGTCAGGATGTCGTCCACGAGGAGGACGCGGGCGCCGGATTCGATCCGGAAGCCGCGCCGAAACTCGCGATGGGCCGTGCCGTCGGCGCTCTTCACCTCCTCGGCGAAGATGGCCGGCGTGCCCAGTTGACGACCCGTCTCGAAGGCGAGGATGACGCCGCCGGTCGTGGGACCGGCCACGAGATCCACGCGCGGGCTGCCGTCGGTGTCGCGGTGGCGCGCCGCCCAGAAGCCGCACAGCTCGCTCGTGGCCGCCGGGTCGGACAGGACGGCGAACTTCTCCAGGTACGCGTCGGAGTGGCGGCCGCTCTTCAGCAGGAAGTGGCCATCGCG
>DATIUS010000090.1:0-3210 GCA_035466655.1 Candidatus Sulfomarinibacteraceae bacterium | reverse complement strand
CGCGTTCTGCGCTAGGCCCTTACACTCCCCGGCGTGACCAGCCAGCCCGCCGGCCTCGACTCGACCGAATCGATCCAGACCGCGTTCCGCGAGCGCGGCTACATCGCCGACCGCTCGATCGCAACCGCCGTCTTCCTCGGGCTCCGGCTGGAGCGGCCGCTCCTCCTCGAGGGCGAGGCCGGCGTCGGCAAGACGGAGCTGGCAAAGGTGCTCGCGGCCTCGCTCGGCACGCGGCTGATCCGGCTCCAATGCTACGAGGGCCTGGACGTCAATACGGCGGTCTACGAGTGGAACTATCCGCGCCAGATGCTCGAGATCCGGCTCCTCGAGGCCCGCGGTCAGGCCGATCACGCGACGGCGCACGACATCTTCGGACCCGAGTTCCTGATTCGCCGGCCGCTCCTCCAGGCGCTCGAAGCGGGCGCCGACGGCGAGCCTCCGGTCCTCCTCATCGACGAGATCGATCGCGCGGACGAGGAGTTCGAGGCGTACCTCCTCGAGATCCTGTCCGACTTCCAGGTCACCGTCCCGGAGATCGGCACGATCAAGGCGGACCGGCCGCCCCGGGTCATCCTGACCTCGAACCGGACCCGCGAGGTCCATGATGCCCTCAAGCGCCGCTGTCTCTATCACTGGATCGACTACCCGTCGGCGGCCAAGGAGTTCGAGATCGTCGAGGCGCGCGTCCCGGGTGCCCCGGAGGCGCTCGCCCGCGCCGTCGTCGGGTTCGTCCACCGGCTTCGCGAGGCGGACCTGACGAAGGTGCCCGGGATCGCCGAGACCCTCGACTGGGCGGCGGCGCTCATGGCGCTCGGCGCGGCGGAGCTCACCCCGGAGCTGGTCGATTCCACGCTCGGGGTGGTGCTGAAGTACGAGGAGGACATCCGCCAGGTCCGCGGCGACACGGTCAGGTCCTATCTCGCCGAGGCCGCGGCGGGCCGCTGAGGCCGGCGATGGTCCACGATCCGGCGATCGTCCCGAGCGGGCCCCGTGAGGCGATCGATGGGCATCGCCTGCTCTCGCGCGCCGTCGGGTTCGGACGCGCGCTGCGGAAGGCCGGCCTGGCCGTCGACCTCGGCGCGGAGATCGACTTCGCTCGGGCGCTGGAGATCGTCGACATCGGCGACCGCGAGGTGGTTCGGGCGGCCGGGGCGGCCGTGTTCACCCGCCGGCGCGACGACCGGCCGGTCTACGACCGCGTCTTCGACCACTACTGGCGGCGCCGTCCGCTCCAGCCCAACCTCGAGGCGCCCGGCACGGAGCAGCGGCCGGAGGCCGTCCCGTCCGAGGAGGGCGCCCCGCAGGAGGCGGCGATGCCGGGCGACGAGCGGTCCGAGCTGCCCGAGGACCGGGCTGGCATGCCGATCCCGACCGAGGGTGACGCCGACGAGGACGAGTCGGCGCCGGAGCTCGTCACGATCTCGCCCGACGCCTATTCCCGCTCGGAGACGATGCGTCACCGCGACTTCGACCGGATGACGGCGCAGGAGCTCCGCGATGCCGAGCGGCTCGTGGACCTCCTGGAACCCCGGCTCGAGCTTCGCCGGACACGCCGCTACGAGCTGCACCGCCACGGCCGGCGGCTCGCGCCGCGGGCGATGTTCCGGCAGAACCTCGGGACGGGCGGGGAGGTCCTTGCCTGGGTCTGGCGGCGCCCGATCCGCCGGCCCCGGCCGCTCGTCGTCCTGTGCGACATCTCCGGGTCGATGGAGCGCCACTCGCGCCTCCTCCTTCGATTCATCCAGGCGCTGTCCGCGTCGTCCACGGTCCGGACGGAATCGTTCGTGTTCGGGACGCGTCTGACCCGGGTCACGCGACTGATGAAGGACCGCAACCGTGACCGGGCGCTCGCGAAGGTCGCGGACGCCGTGACCGACTGGGCCGGCGGGACGCGGATCGGCGAGTCGTTCCGGGACTTCAACCACCGCTGGGCACGCCGGACGCTCCGCTCGAGCGGCGTTGTCATCGTGGTGTCGGACGGCTGGGACCGCGGTGACCCGAAGCTCGTCGAGATCGAGACGGCGCGCCTCCGCCGTAACTGCCACCGGCTCGTCTGGCTGAACCCGCTGGCCGGGACGCCGGGCTACCAACCGCTCGCCGCGGGGATGCGCGCCGCCTACCCGTACATCGACGACTTCCTGCCGGCCGGCACGGTTGCCAGCCTCGAGCGGCTCGGCGAGATCCTCGCCGGGGCCCGCGCCGCCGACACGCGACGGGGGAGCGAGGCGGCCGCCCACGTCGCTCCGAGCCCGGACGCGGTCCGGACGTTCTCGCCCCCGCCGAAGGTCGTTCGAGAGCCAGCCGACCCGTTCGCGGCGCAGCCCCTCCGCTGAGCTGCGCGCTCGACGCGCCCCCGGTCAGTAGGTCAGGACGCGGACCGGGGTCAGGGCGAAATCGCGAAGGTCGCGGGTGAGGACAGCGGCATCCACGACGTCGGCGGCAGCCGCGATCAGGGCATCGGTGACCGAAAGGGATTGGCCGCGCTCCCGCGCTGCGCGCCTCCAGGCGCCGGCCAGCAGCGCGCTGTCGGGGCCGGGTTGGATGAACTCGATCGGCTCGATGAGCCGACGAAACCTCGGCTCATCGGCCACTCGCATGCCGGACCGAACCTCGGCGACGACAACTTCGTTGACGAACGGCTCGTCGCTGCCTTCGAACATCTCGGCGAACCGACGAACGGCGGCCGGCTCACCCCGCAGGTGATCGATCAGGAAGCAGGCGTCAAGCAGGATCCGCATCGAGATCCTCAGTCGGACGAGCCTCCTGCCGGCCCGCGCGCACCCACGCCACGACATCCTCGGACGTCGCCCAGTACGGGTAGTCCTCCGCGCTCAGGACTCCTGCCGATTCCTGGATCGCGACCCGCAGCCGCTCGCGCTTGAGTTTCGCCTCCAGGGCCTCGGCGACGAAGCGGCTTCGGCCCCGCGGGCCCGCGAAGCGGTCGACCTCCTTGAGCAGCGCCTTCGGGAGCAGCAGGTTCGTGCGCACAGCCATGCGCATGAGTATACACACGACACAAGGCCCCGGCGGTGGGCGCCGCGAGTCATCGACGGGCCCGCCACTCCGGATCGACGCCCGCCGTACGATGGCGAGATGCGAGACCTGCTTGAGACCCTCGACGCCTGGCGGGCCGGGGGCGTTGACGCCGGGCGCGCCGTCGTCGTCCGGACCTTCGGGTCCGCGCCGCGGCCCGAGGGGGCCGTCCTGATC
>DATIUS010000089.1:0-2828 GCA_035466655.1 Candidatus Sulfomarinibacteraceae bacterium | reverse complement strand
GATGTAGGTGAGGTCGAACTGCTCGGGGAGCATCGTGAGATCGGCCTGGATCGTCGCCATCTGCCACTCTCGCCCGAGCGAATCGTCGATGTAGATGTCGATCTTCGGCGCGTAGAACGTGCCGTCCTTCGGCTTCACGACGTAGGCCATGCCCGTCCGATCAAGCGCCTCGCGGATGAGCCCCTCGGCCCGCTCCCAGAGCGCCGGATCGCCGAGCGCCTTGTCCGGCTTTGTGGCGAACGCGAAGCGCGGCGTCAGGCCGACCCAGCCGTAGGCTTCGCGCACCTCGCCGAGCTGGGCCTCGATCTCGTCGGCCAGCTGGTCCGGCCGGACGAAGACGTGGGCATCGTCCTGGATGAACTGGCGAACGCGGGTGAGCCCGGACAGCGCGCCGGACCGTTCGTTCCGGTGGAGGCGGCCGTACTCGTTGAAGCGGAGCGGCAGGTCTCGATATGACCGGACCCGGTTGCGATAGATGAACGTGCTCTCGGGGCAGTTCATCGGCTTGAGCGAGAAGGTCTGGTCCTCGACCTGCATCAGGAACATGTTGTCGGCGTAGAGCGGCAGGTGGCCGGATTGGAGCCAGAGCTTCTCGTGGACGAGGATCGGCGTGCTGATCTCCTGGTAGCCGCGGCGCTCCTGGAGCTCCCGCATCGCGGATTCGAGCGTGCGCCAGATGCGCTGGCCCTTCGGGTGCCAGAAGGCGGAACCGGGGCTGACGTCGTGGAAGCTGAACAGGTCCAGGGCAACGCCGAGTCGGCGGTGATCGCGCTTCTTCGCCTCGGCGCGCCGCCACAGGTAGCGGTCCAGGTCCTCCTGGGTCCCCCAGACCGTCCCGTAGATGCGCTGGAGCATCGGCCGCTTCTCGTCGCCCCGCCAGTAGGCTCCGGCGACCGAGAGGAGCTTGAAGGGCCCGATCTTCCCGGTGCTCTCGACGTGCGGGCCCTTGCACAGGTCGCTGAACAGGCCGTGCTCGAAGAACGAGGTCACCGGCGGCGGCTCACCGGCGGCGGCGGCCCGCGCGGCGAGGTCGGTGAGGATCTCGACCTTGTAGGTCTGGCCCTGCCCCTCGGCCACGGCTCGGGCATCTTCGAGCGCGATCTCCCGGCGGACGAAGCGATGGTCGGCAGCGATGCTCTGGCGCATCCGCGCCTCGATCGATTCGAGATCATCCGGGGTCAGCGGGCGGGGCAGGTCGAAGTCGTAGTAGAAGCCGTCGGCGATGGCCGGCCCGATCCCGAGCTTCGCCCCGGGGAAGAGATCGAGAACGGCCTCGGCCATGACGTGCGCCGTCGAGTGGCGCATCGCGTCGATCGGGTCGTGGGCGCCCGCGTCGAGGAGCTCGTCCGCCGAGCCTCTCGCCGGTGCCTCGAGGATCTCGTCCTCATGTGGTCCCTGGTCTGCGATCACGCCCTTGCCTCCCTGAGAATCGAACGACCTCCCGTCCGACAGGACGAGAGGTCCGATCCTCCCGCGGTTCCACCCGCCTTCGCGATCCGCCGCCGAGGCGTCGAATTCGCACGCTCGTGCCGCGCTAACGGGCGGACCCGGGCCGGTTCTCCGGTCGCTCACGGGTGGTGCCGTCGCTGCTCGACCACCGGGCTTCCAGCCAGGGCCCGGCTCTCTGTGGATCGATGCCAGCGCGGCGTGTCCCGCTCATCGCGTTCGCTATGGTCCCGGCAAGGCCGGGCTGGTGGGCGGTACTGGACTCGAACCAGTGGCCTCATGCATGTCAAGCATGTGCTCTAACCAACTGAGCTAACCGCCCGCGGCGTCGAAATGTAGCACCGATCTCCCGGCGCTTCACCGCACGATGAGACTCGGCCGTAACGCTTCCGCTCCCGTGGCGTCTCTCACGAACAGGTGGCGATGACGGGGGTCAACGCTGCTGCCGCGCGGATCGCGCGCAGCCCCGGCGAGAGCAAGGCTGACACGGATCGAAAGGAGGCTCTGGATGAAGAGATTGGCCGTGGGTCTGCTGGCCGTTGTCCTGCTCAGCTCCGCCCCAGTAGCGGGTGCAGTCGAGCGTCCTGTCTATGGGATTCATGCCCAGGGGGACTGGGCGACGGCGTCCTTCCAGCAGCTACCGACCGAGGGGGCGTGCTTCGCTGTCTATCCCTGGGTCGCGTTCTACGCCGGCGACCGTGCCGCTGAACTGGGGAGCGGGCGGCCATGGTCCTGGAGCGATGTGTCCGTGGGCCTCACGATCTACGACACCTGCGCAGAGGGAGCGTTGCGGTACGACCTCTATGGATGGGTGCCTGTCCCGCCAACGATGGCGTCGCTGGACATCGCCATCGTCGACGACGCAGTCGTGTACCTGGAGGACCGCGACGGCAACAGGATCAATGCCGTCGTCGATCTGGCATGGGTCGGCGGCAGCGATCCCAGAATCCAACCGGTCAATGATCCGGATCACGGCAGGCACGGGATGGAACGCGTCGTCAACGCGGGCCTGTCCGGGACGTTGACCTTCTCCGGCGGCAACCTGACCTGGCCGGGCATGCGGGCCTTCACCCCAGCTGATGCGATCAGCGTCGAGATGGGCAAGTTCCATTGGAATCAGGTGTTGCGCTGGTAGGCGCTAACGGTCAGCTCGATCGCGGCTTCTGGCACACCTCCAGGACGTCGCCGAGGACCTCCGGTGCGAACGGCACCGGAGGTCATTTCGTCAGGTCCGGGGATGGTCGCGTGCCATGTTGCCACTCGCGGTCAACATCGCCGCGGCGCTCGTCGTGGATCGTCGCGGGTCATCGCGATCACAGCGAGGCCAGCACCGACGGCGAGGTTGGCCGGCATCACCGCGCGACCCGCCTCAGCCAGCTGCC
>DATIUS010000088.1:0-10691 GCA_035466655.1 Candidatus Sulfomarinibacteraceae bacterium | reverse complement strand
CGACTTCAACGTCATCTTCCTGCTCGCCGGGATGATGATCCTCGCCGGGATCCTTCGGCGGACGGGCTTCTTCCAGTGGCTGGCGATCCGGTCGGTCAAGGTCGCCGGTGGCGACCCGTTCCGGCTGCTGATCGTGCTGTCGCTGATCACGGCGGTCCTGTCCGCCTTCCTCGACAACGTGACCACGGTCGTGCTCCTGGCCCCGGTGACCCTGTCGATCGCGGCGATCCTCGGGGTCACGCCGATCCCGTTCCTGGTGAGCGAGATCATCGCCTCGAACATCGGCGGGACCGCGACGCTGATCGGCGATCCGCCGAACATCCTCATCGGCTCGGCGGCGGGGCTGGACTTCGCCGCGTTCCTGGTCAACCTGACCCCCGTCGTGATCCTGATCCTGGTGGCATTCATCGTCACGCTCCGGGTCCGCTACCGGGCCGACCTGAGCGTGTCCGACGACCTTCGCGAGGCGGCGATGAGCCTGGATGAGGGCGAGGTCATCTCGGACCCGGTCCTTCTGCGGCGGAGCATCCTGATCATCGGGGCGACGCTCGTCGGGTTCGTCCTCCACGGGCCGCTCGGGTATGAACCGGCCACCGTGGCGCTCCTCGGGGCGACGGCCCTCATGCTCGTCACCCGGATGGACCCCGAGGGGATCCTCCGCGAGGTCGAATGGCCGACCCTCTTCTTCTTCGTCGGCCTGTTCATGCTCGTCGAGGGCATCGTCCACGTCGGGATCATCGACGCCCTCGCCGAGGGGCTGTTCGAGCTGACCGCCGGTGATCTCACGGTGACCACGCTGGGCCTGCTCTGGCTCAGCGGGATCGCCTCCGCGATCGTGGACAACATCCCGTACACGGCGACGATGATCCCGGTGATCCAGGGTCTCGGGTCGGCCGGACTCAATGCCGAGCCGTTGTGGTGGGCGCTTGCGCTCGGCGCGTGCCTCGGCGGCAACGCCACGATCATCGGCGCCTCGGCGAACGTGGTCGTGGCCAATCTCGCGGGCCGAGCCGGCCATCCGATCACGTTCCGGGGATTCCTCCCGTTCGGCGTGCTCGTGACGCTCGAGTCGCTGGTGATCTCGACCGGCTACGTCTGGCTGCGATACCTGGCCTGATGGCGGCCCCGTTGCTCCCGGCATTCATCAGCGGGACGCCCCCCGCCGGGGTCGGAGCCTCCGCGGCGGCCACGACGCCCATCGACGTCATGGTCGGCGTCTTCGCGCTCCTCGTCGCTGCGAAGGTCGGCGAGGAGATCTTCCGGCGCCTGCGCCAGCCGGCCGTCGTCGGCGAGCTTCTCGGGGGCTTTGTCGTCGGTCCGCACGCGCTGGCGCTCGTCGTCCCGGGCGAGGCGATCCTGGTCTTCGCGGAGATCGGGGTGGTGATCCTCCTCTTCCAGGTGGGCCTCGAGGTTCGCCTGGACGACCTCCTTCGGGTCGGGCGATCGGCGGTGCTCGTCGCGTTGGCCGCCATGGCGCTGCCGATCGCCGCGGGCATCGTCATCGGCCTGGCGGCGGGCGAATCGGGCGGCGCCGCGGCGTTCATCGGCCTGGCGCTGGCCGCGACGAGCATCGGGATCACGAGCCGCGTCCTCGCGGAGGCCGGGGTGCTCGATCGACGATTCGCGAGGATCGTTCTCGGCGCCGCCGTCATCGACGACATCCTGGCGCTCGTTGCGATCGGCGTGGTCTCCGCCTTCGCAACCGGTTCTGCACTGGACCGGGCGGCCGTCCTGGGCATCAGCGCCGTCGGGATCGTCCTGCTCGGTCTGGCCGCCGCGCGCCGGGCCCGGGGGCTGCGCCGCGAGGTCTTCACCTGGCCGCTCTTCGCGGACACGCCCCTCGTGCCCTCGTTCCTGCTGATGCTCGCGCTGGCGCTCGTCTCGGCCCTCGCCGGCCTCGCCGCGCTGATCGGCGCGTTCATCGCCGGGCTGATCGTGGCCGAGACCGAGGCGCGCGACGAGCTGGAGCACGAGATCCGCCCCCTCGGGCTCGTCTTCACGCCGTTTTTCTTCGCGGTGACCGGTGCGGCGCTCGACCCCGGCGCGATCCTCCAGCCGTCCGTGGCCGTGCTCGCCGTGGTGCTGGCGATCGCCGGGGTGCTGACCAAGGCCCTTGGCGGCTACGTGGGGGCATTCGGTTCCGGGCGCTGGGGTGCGATCGCGGTCGGCGTGGGGATGGTGCCCCGAGGCGAGGTCGGGATCGTCGTGGCCAACCTGGGCCTGGCAGCGGGGCTTCTGTCGGCCGAGGTCTTCGGCGCGGTGCTCCTGGCGGTCGTCGGGACGACGATCGTGGCGCCCTACCTGCTCGCGTGGGCCGTCCCGCGGGCGGTGGCGGAGGAGCTGGCCGTCGGCTGACGGACCTGACCGCTCGTCGTTCAGTCGACCGGCGGAACGGGTACCGCGACGGCGCCCGCCGCCGCGACCACGGGGTCGGCGGCTGCCCCCTGCGGCGTGGCCGGGCCGTCGACCGCGGCGGCCGGGACGCCGCCGGACGGAGCCTGGCGGACCGGCACGCTCAGGCGTGCGAAGAGGTGCTTGTAGACGTCGCGCGCGGCGGCGGTCACCGGCAGGGCGAGGATCGCGCCGAGGAGCCCGGCGACAGCTCCCCCGATCACGAGCGCAAGCATGACGGCGCTCGGATGGAGCTCGGTGGCGTCGCCCTGGATCTTCGGGACGAGCACGTTGTTCTCGATCTGCTGGATGGCGAGGTAGAGCAGGAACGCCGCGCCCGCGGCCTCGAGCCCGGCGGTCGCGGCGATGAGGATCGCCGGCACCGCCGCGATGATCGGGCCGATGATCGGCAGCAGCTCGAGCACGCCCGCGATCACCGCCAGGAGCACCGCGAATCGGCTGAAGATGGGATCGACGGTCGCGCCGAGGATGAGCAGGCCGACGAACGTCGCGATGCCGACTGCGGCGCCAAGCAGGACCTGGGCGCGGATCCATGACCCGAAGACCCGGCCGATGATCGCCACCACGGCCGAGATGTCGGGGGCCCACTCGGGTGGGATCGACGCCTCGAACGACCGGATCAGCGACGGCCGGTCCTTCAGCAGGTAGAACGCCCAGACGGGGATGATCAGGAAGGCGAAGACGGTCGCCACGAGCCCGGTCGTCGCGCGGAGGACGGGCAGGAGGACCGCGGGGTCGAAGCCGACATCGCCCGCGGCGAGGCGCGCGAGCCACTCGTCGACGGCGTCCCGGATCGCCGGCGGCAGCTCCAGGCCGCGGTACAACGCCCCGACCTGCTCGAGCTGGGCTCGCAGCCGGTCGATCAGTCCCGGCAGGTCGGCCGCGAACTGTCGAACCTGCTCGACGAGCGGGCGGAGCATGAGGTTGAGGCCCTCGACGACGAGCAGGGCTGCGCCGGCGTAGACGATCAGGATCGCGAGCCAGCGGGGCAGCCGATGGCGGGCGAGCCATTCGATCGGCGGGGTGAGGAGATAGACGATGAGCAGTCCCACCACGAATGGGCCGAGGGCCTCGCGCCCGGCGTAGAGGACGATGCCGACGACGAGCGCGGCGGTCGCGAGCAGGGCCACCCGCGGCGACATCGGCGGCAGGCGACGGGCGACGGCGGCCATCCTCCGCCAGACTAGCAGAGCGATGGAGCCCACCAGCCGGGTCTCGGCCCCAGCTCCGGCGCCGCTCGAAGCCTGCCAGCGCTGGCGCCTGGTCTACCGCCGCCGCGCCGACGCCCCGCCACTGGCGCAGCGCGAGCAGCTCGCGGCCTGGGAAGCATCGCTCCTTGTCAGCGGGTTGCCGCTTGCCGGAGCCGATGCGCCGGAGCCGCGGCCGCGCCTGGTGTTCGCAGCCCCGCTCGCCGTCGGCGTACCGGGTGAACGGGAAATGGTCGACCTCTTCCTCGTTGAACGCAGATCAGTCGCCGAGGTCCGGGTCCGGCTGGCGGGCTCCCTCCCGGGCGGCCACGAGCTCGTGACGGTGCACGACGTGTGGCTCGGCGAGCCGGCCCTCTCGGGACGGGTGATCGCCGCCGACTACCGGGTGGAGGTCGAGGGTGAGGGGGGCGCAGCCCTCGATCACGACCAGCTGGCGACGGCTTGCGCGGCCCTGTTGGCAGCCCCGGCGCTGCCACGGACGCGCGACAAGGGCGGCCGAAGCGTCGGCTATGACCTGCGCCCGCTCCTGGCGGCCGTCGCGGTGGCCGACAGGGTTCCGGAGGGAGCCGGTGCCGGTGGGCTGGTGCTCCGGATTCGGACCCGCTTCGACCCAGCGCGCGGGGTCGGCCGGCCCGAAGAGGTCGTTGCCGCCCTGGCGGAGCTGATCCGCGTGCCTCTCGAGGTCCGCTCGATCGTCCGCGAGCGGCTGCTCCTCGCCGGCGAAGGCTAGGGCGCGCGCCGGAGGTGCCGCCTCCGCCTCCGGCTCCGGCCAGGACGCGCCCCCGAGGTGCCGGGCCCGCTACGTGCCGGGCCAGCCTCGCCCCCGCCTCGGTCACCGGCCAGGCTCGGGGCCGTTCTCCCACGGAGAACCGATGGCCCGATTTGCGCGGCGCTTCCTGGACGGAGCCATCCACGCGCCCCAATCGGTTCAGCCTGGCCGCCCATGCAGGGAGATCCTGAACGGGCCGCCAGGCCCGTCGCGCCATCGGGCGACGCCGTCCGGGCCTCCACCGGCGCGAACGCGCCCATGGCCGTGAGGATTCGGCCGGTTGGTTCGGCTGCGGAGAACGAGGGGGCGGCTCGCGTCACGCGTAACCGCCGGCCGAGCGCCGGCGTGCATGCGCCCGGCCTTTCCTGATCGTCGATGGACGCATCCCGTTTCCTGTGCCGGCCCCCGGTCATCCTGGCCGATGACCGCCACCGGAGCACCGTGCGGGTCGCCGGCTGCGGACGGCAGGGCGAGATCCGAGATTCGTCGGGTTCCCCGATCGCGGCGCGGGCGTCGAGCGTGGTCAAGGCCGGGTCATCCACCCGCCCGGGCCCCAAGGCGGGTTCGATCTGCTCCCGGACCCGGACAGTGCTCCCCGGAGGAGCATCGGCCAGGAAGCTGGGCCGACCCGTGCCCAGCACGACGCTGGGATGCCTGCACGGTCGATGAACTCGTTTGCGCGCAAACGGCGATCGACGTACACTCCGCATTCGCGCCTCGACCCGGTCGGGGTGCCTATCCCTGTCTCACAGGCCGCGGTCGTTCCAGCCGCGCGACCGCCAGCCACGTCCGCAGAGGATCCATGTACGCAGTCATCGAGACCGGCGGGAAGCAGTACCGCGTCGAGGTGGGCACGGAGCTCGAGGTCGAGCTTCTCGACGTCGCCCCCGGCGATGCGATCACCCTCGATCGTGTGCTCCTCGTCGCCGACGGCGAGTCCGCGGCCATCGGTCGCCCGATCGTCGAGAACGCCTCCGTCGCCGCCCAGGTGGTGCGCCAGACCCGCGGTGAGAAGCTCATCAGCTTCAAGTACCGCCCGAAGGCCCGCCGGCGAGTCAAAAAGGGGCACCGCCAGGAGCTGACGGTCCTTCGGATCAGCGACATCGTGCTCGACGGCCGGAGCGCCGCCGCCGACGCCGCGAAGGCGGCCGAGGCGAAGCTCACGGAGCGCCAGCGCCTCGAGGAGGCGGCTCGCCGCCAGGCTGAGGCCGACGCCCGGCTCGCTGCGAAGCTCAAGCCGGCGACCCCGAAGGCCGAGGCGGCCGCGCCCGCCCAGAAGGCCGTCCGGCCGGCGAAGGGCCCGAAGGCCGGCGTCAAGCCCGTCGCGAGCGAAGCGGAGGCCGCGGCGCCTGCGAAGACCACGAAGCCCAGGGCCGCCAAGGCACCCTCGACGGACGATGCCTCGGCCGCGAAGCCGAAGCGCGCCCGCGCAGCGAAGAAGGACGAGTAGTCGAGATGGCCCACAAGAAGGCCGGCGGAACCTCGAAGAACGGCCGCGACAGCGTCGGCCAGCGTCTTGGGATCAAGGCCGGCGACGGCCAGCTCGTGCCGGCGGGGTCGATCATCGTCCGCCAGCGCGGCATGACCTTCCTGTCCGGCAAGGGAACCGGGCTCGGCGACGACTACACGGTCTTCGCCACGATTCCCGGCAGGGTGAAGTTCGAGCACGCGACCAAGGCCAAGAAGCGCGTCCGGGTCATCCCGGTCGAGGCCGCGCCCGCGGCCGAGGCCTGACCGAGACACGCCCCAGCGTCGACCACCGGCAGGGCAGCGCGACCCTGCACGGACGGCGGCGAGGAGAGACCCTGTGAAAGCCGACACCCACCCCAAGTACCACCAGGCGACGGTCCACTGCGGGTCCTGCGGGACCGAATGGACGGTCGGTTCAACCCGCACCGAGCTGCGTGTTGACGTCTGCGGCAACTGCCACCCGTTCTACACGGGCAAGCAGACGATCATCGACACGGCCGGCCAGGTGGAGCGCTTCCAGAAGCGCCTCGATCGCCAGGTCCGCGCCGGCTGACCCTGCTCGGGTCCGCGCGGCGCGTCGCCGGCGAGCGGTGCCGCCCGCCGGCGGCAAGTGCCGGATGCCCGGAACGGGCGCCCGAATCGGCTCGACACCGTCGATCGTGGTCGCGCCGGTAGACTTCCGCCCATGGCACGTTTCAGCTACGGCGGTCAGGCCCTCATCGAGGGCGTCCTCATGCGCGGCCGGAATGCCATCGCAGTCGCGTTCCGACACCCAGGCGGGCACATCGTCTGGGCGTCGGAGCCACTGACGAGCGGACCGCACGGCTGGCGGCTGGCGACGGCGCCCCTCGTGCGAGGCCTGGTGGTCCTGTACGAGACGCTCGTCGTCGGCACCCGGTGGCTGATCCGCAGCGCGAACATCCAGGCCGAGGAGGACGGGGTCGAGCTCGGCAAGGGGTCGATCGTCCTGATGCTGGGACTGACCCTGATCCTCGGAATCGGCGTCTTCTTCCTGCTCCCGCTCGTCATCGCGAGCGTCACGACCTCGAAGATCGAGCAGGGCTTCGTGCAGCATCTCGTCGAGGGGCTGGTCCGCGTGGGGATCTTCATCGGCTACCTCGCGCTGATCTCTCGGGCGCCGGACATCGCGCGCGTCTTCCAGTACCACGGCGCCGAGCACATGACGATCCACGCGCTCGAGGCCGGCGATCCCCTGACGACGGCCAACGTCCGGCAGTACCCAACCGCGCACCCGCGGTGCGGGACGGAGTTCCTCGTGGTCCTCATCGCCCTGTCGATCGTCGCCTTCAGCCTCGTCGGGCGCCAGGACCCGGTGGTGATGGTCGGGAGCCGCATCCTGCTCGTGCCGGTCCTCGCCGCGGTCGGCTACGAGATCCTGCGCTGGGGGGCGCGACACCGGTCGAACTCGATCGTGAAGGTGATCATGTGGCCGGGGATCCTGGTCCAGATGATCACGACGAAGCAGCCGACGGACGACCAGATCGAGGTCGCCATCGTCTCGATGCAGCAGGCGCTCGAGGCGGACGGAGAGGTGGTGCCCGACGGATCGGAGATCCCCGAGCGGGTGCCGCTCGAACCGGTGAGCCCCGCCACCGCGACGGCATGAGCGACCTCGAGGCAAAGCTCGCCGAGGTTGCCCGCCAGTACGACGATGTCCAGCTCCAGCTCGCCCGGCCGGAGACGAGCACGGATCCCGACGCGATCCGGCGGCTCGGACGCGAGCTCGCCCGCCTCGAGCCGGTGGTCGCCGCCTATCGCCGCCTCGGGGAGACCCAGGCCGAGCTCGCCGGTGCCCGCGAGATGCGCGACGCGGAATCCGACGACGAGCTCAAGGCAATGGCCCGCGAGGAGATCGCCCGCCTCGAAAGCGACGAGACGAGGCTGATCGAGGAGCTCAAGGTCCTCCTGCTCCCGCGCGACCCGGCCGACGATGGCGACGTCATCCTCGAGATCCGGGCCGGCGCCGGCGGCGAGGAGGCTGCCCTGTTCGCCTCGGAGCTGCTCCGGCTCTACCTCCGCTACGCCGAGCGGCATCGCTGGAGCGCCGAGGTCATGAGCCTGAACGAGACCGGGATCGGCGGCGTGAAGGAGGCGATCGTCGAGATCTCCGGCGACGGCGCCTACTCCCGCCTCAAGTTCGAGGGTGGAACGCACCGTGTGCAGCGCGTGCCCGCCACCGAGTCATCCGGGCGGATTCACACCTCGACCGCGACGGTCGTCGTCATGCCCGAGGTGGAGGAGACCGAGATCCAGATCGACGAGGAGCGGGACCTCCGGATCGACGTCAAGCGCTCGTCCGGGCCGGGCGGGCAATCCGTCAACACGACCGATTCCGCCGTCCGGATCACCCACCTGCCGACCGGCACGGTCGTCGAGATCCAGGACGAGAAGAGCCAGCACAAGAACAAGGCCAAGGCGATGGCCGTCCTTCGGGCTCGTCTCCAGGAAGCCGAGCGCCGTCGCCAGCAGGATGCGGATTCGGTGGCCCGGCGTTCGATGATCGGGTCGGGCGATCGGACCGACAAGATCCGGACCTACAATTTCCCGCAGGACCGGGTGACCGACCATCGGGTCAACGTGGACCTGTCCAACCTGCCCAGGGTCATGGACGGCGAGCTCGACCGCCTGATCGACACCCTGATCACGACCGACCAGGCTGAGCGCCTCGCCGCGCTCGTCGAGGCCGTGCCGGCGGCCGGCTGACCCGCCCGCGATGGCGACCGTGGACCTGCTCATCCGCGATGCGGTCGATCGGCTGCGGAGCGCGGGGTCCGAGACGCCGCGGCTCGACGCCGAGGTGCTCCTCGCGAGCATCCTCGGCGTGGACCGGACCGCCGTGGTCGCCCACCCCGAAGCGCCGGTCGGGGAGGGGGCGGCTGCCCGGTTCGGCGAGGCCGTCGTCCGGCGGGAGGCCGGCGAGCCGGTGGCCTACATTCGTGGGATCAAGGAGTTCCTCGGCCTCGCATTCTCCGTGGACTCCCGCGCACTGATCCCGCGCCCGGAGACCGAGCGGCTCGTGGAGCTGGCCGAGGCGGAGGTCGGGCGCCGGCTCGTCGGTGCGCCCAGGCCCCCCGGCGCGCCGCCGATCCGGGTCGTCGACGTCGGGACCGGGGGCGGTGCGATCGCGGTCGCGCTGGCGGTCCGTCTCCGCGCCCGCGGCATGCTCGACCACGTGGCGATCACCGCCACCGATGCGTCGAACGAGGCGATCGCCCTGGCCCGCGAGAACGCCGTCGGCCATGCCGTGGCGGACCAGGTCGAGTTCCGGGCGGCGGACCTCGTCCCCGTCAACGAGCGCCCGTTCGACCTGGTGCTCGCAAACCTGCCGTACGTCCGATCCGATGCCCTCGACGCCCTGCCCGTCGCCACCTCGTTCGAGCCGCGCCAGGCCCTCGACGGCGGCGTTGACGGACTCGAGGTGATCCGGCGGCTCCTCGGGATCCTGCCCGACGTCCTCGCCGAGGGCGGGACCGCGCTGCTCGAGATCGGGGCGGACCAGGAGGCCCTGATCGGCGCCGCGGTCGCCGGCATGGCCGGCCGCTGGAGCTGCGCCGTCGAGCGCGACCTGGCGGGACTGCCGCGCGTCGCGCGCGTCGCGCGCCCCGAGCCCTGACCGTGGCCCGGCCGTTCGTCGCCCGGTCAGTCGCCCCGGTGCTGCCGATCCGGATGATCGCGCTCGACATCGACGGGACGCTCGTTGACGACGATCTCGTCGTTGGGGAGCGGACGCGCGCGGCAATCGGGCGGGCGGTCCACCGCGGGATCCGGGTCTCCCTGGTGACCGGACGGATGACCACGTCGGCGGTCCGCTTCGCGGCCAGCCTCGGGTTGACCGATCCCGTCGTCGGCTACCAGGGCGCGCTCGCCCGGGAGATGCCGGTCCGAACCGATCGCGTCGGGCGCCTCCTCCGCCATTTCCCACTGCGGGCGGAGGTGGCCCGCGAGGCCGTCGCGTGGAGCCGATCCGTCGGCCTGGACCCGCACGCGAACCACCTCGAGCAGCTGATCATCCCGGCCGACGATCCCCAGGTGGACGACTACTCGGCGTTCCTGGGCACTCGCGCCGTCCGCGTCCCGGATCTGGGCCGCTGGATCCGCCACTCCATCACCAAGATCGTCGCCGTGGGGCCGCCCGGCCGGCCGAACGCCCTCCTGGGCGATGCCCGCGAGCGGTTCCGGGGCCGCGCCGACGTCACCGTCGCCCATCCGCGCTTCCTCGAGTTCGTGGCGCCGGGCGTCTCGAAGGGCGGGGCCGTCGCGTGGCTGGCGCGCCGGCATGGGATCCCGCTCGGCCAGGTCCTCACGATCGGCGACCAGCTGAACGACATCGAGATGCTGCGGGCCGTGGGTCACGGCACGGCGATGCCCGAGGCCCCGGATGACGTGATCATGGCCGCCCGCTACGTGGCACCGCCGCTCGCCGACGAGGGGGCCGGCGACGTGATCTCGCGACTGGCGCTCTCCGGCGCCCGCGACGCGCGGCTCGCTGCCGCGGAGCTCGAGGGGACCGCCGCGAGGCTTCGGGCCCGCCTGATTGTGAGACCCGGCGCGTGAGGCGCGCGAGGTCCGAGACGCGCCCGAGGGTCGTCGCCGACGGCGTGGCGGGGCGCGCGGAAGCGATCGAGGTGCTCCGCGGCGGCGGCATCGTTGCCCTCCCGACCGACACCGTCTACGGAATCGCCGTGGCGCCGACGACCCCCGGCGGGATCGAGCGCCTGTTCCGGGTCAAGCGGCGGCCGCCGGACCGGGCGATCGCGCTGCTGCTCGCCGACGCTGCGGGGGCCTGGACACTCGGCGAGCCGTCACCCGTG
>DATIUS010000087.1:0-3398 GCA_035466655.1 Candidatus Sulfomarinibacteraceae bacterium | reverse complement strand
ACGCCGAGACGGCCGCGAGCAGGAAGTGCGCTCGAGGGGACATGTGCCCTCCGTGCGCGACCGCCTGGACGGATCGCGCGAGGGCGCATCGTTTCACGGACTCGTACCCACAGCAATGTGGGAGTGTTCGCACGCTGCGCGCGAGCAATCGCCGACGGGTCGGCTTCATGCGCGTCAGGGTGTTGCCGCCTCCGCACGCTGCGCCGACTCCGAGTCCTCGCCGTCGGAGAAGGTCCGGGCGACCTCCTGGAAAGCCTCATGCCTGGCGAGGAAAGCCGCCACGACGTCCGGGTCGAAGTACGCGCCGGACTGTTGCCGGATGTACTCCCGTGCGTCTTCGTGCGTGCACGCGGCCTTGTAGACGCGCCGGCTGACCATGGCGTCGTAGACGTCCGCCACGGCCATCAGCCGGCCGGCGAGGGGGATGTCCTCGCCTCGAAGGCCAGCGGGGTAGCCGCTGCCGTCCCAGCGCTCGTGGTGAGCCACGGTCATCTGCCGCGCGTACGTCAGGAACTCGTTGTCCTCGGGGTGGCCATAGGCGTCCACGATCTGGGTCAGGGCGTTGGCGCCGATGGTCGTGTGCGACTTCATGACGGCGTACTCGTCGGCGCTCAGCTTCCCCGGCTTCTGCAGGATCTCGTCCGGGATCCCCACCTTGCCGATGTCGTGCAGCGGCGCCGACTTCGCGAGGAGCCTGATGCTCGGCTCGCCCAGGTCGCGGTACCTGGGCGTGGTGGCGAGCTGCCTGGCAAGAATCTCGACGTAGCGCTGGGTGCGGAGGATGTGGCGGCCGGTCTCCTCGTCCCTGGCCTCGGAGAGGACGGACATGCTGACGATGATCGCGTCCTGGGCGTCGAGCAGACTCCGCAGGCCCTCCTCGACCTTGCGGGCCTCGATGCCGTACTTCAGCAGGCTCAAGACGGTGGTGATGACGACCGGCGTCGCCATGGGCATGAGCGGTGAGAGGTAGAGGCCCGTCGCCGCCAGGAGCTGCGTCGCTCCCCAGTAGCAGCCGACGCTGCCGAGGCTCACGGCTGCGAGCGACAGCTTGAACCCCGAGCGGCTCAACAGCAGGGTGCTCGCGATCCCGAGGAGCAGGACGGCGACGAGCTCCGCGCCCCGGGCCCAGCCTGGCCGCGCGATGAAGCGGCCGGTCAGGATGGCGTCGATGACGCTGGCGTGGACCTCCAGGCCCCTCGCCCATCTGCCAGACGGGACGAGGTGAAGGTCCCCCGTGCCCGTGGCCCAGCCGCCCACGAGGACGATCTTCCCCCGAAGGCCATCCGTCCCCAGCTCCCCGTCGAGGACCGCCCGGGCCGAGTGGTAGCGCGCGCGCTGCTCGCTGCGAATGTCGAGCAGCATGTTCCCCGCTCGATCCAGGGGAATCCGCCGGGTGCCCCAATGCAGGAAGGTCTCGCTGCCCTCCTTGACCCGCCTCACGTTCCGCTCCGTCGACGCCATGAGGATGGCGGCCAGAGCCAGGGACGGGAGCGGCCGGTCGTCGAGCGTCAGCAAGAGCGGCGTGCGCCGGAGCGTGCCGTCGACGTCCTTCACCGAGTTGGCGAACCCCTCGGCGGTCGACGCGGCGGTCAGCTGAGGCAGGCTGCGAATCGCCCCGGTCGGCTCGGGCCATCCGTCGGCGCTGCCCGGCGAGCCGGTGACGATCATGCCCGCGGGGACGGTCGGGACCGGCTGCTCGGCCGGCACGCCACCGCCGGAGAAGGCGAGGTGATAGGCGAGCACGGTGTTGCCTCGACGCAGGGCCGTCGCGAGCCGCTCGGTGTTGCCGTCCTGGACGCCGCTCGACTCCGGGGCGACCGCGGCGACGGCATCGCGCTCCCGCTCGGTCCGGATGATCTCGGGGGAGGTGCGATCCGGCTCCGGCATCAGGAGGTCCAGCGCGACCACCTCGGCCCCCGCTCGCTGCAGACGCTCCACGAGCATGGCGAGGCGGTAGCGGGGCCAGGGCCACTGTCCACGCGCCGCGAGGCTCTCGTCGTCGATCCCGACGAGCACCAGGGCCGGGGAGGGCGGCGGCGCGCGACGGGCGCCCAGCATCAGGTCATAGGTGCGCAGCTCCGCGAGCCGAACGGGCGTCGGCTCGAAGACGAGCAGCAGGGCCAGCGCGACGGTCAGCCCCAGCCCCACCCCGACGAGCACCCCCTTGCCGGCCCAGACGGCCCGGAGCGGACGGCGGAGCGGGTGATCGGCGCCGGGCATGGGCGGGCACGCGCCTACTGGACGATGACCTCGACGCGACGGTTGCGCGGTTCGGGGACTCCGTCCCGGGTCGGGACCGCGGGGTTCCCCTTCCCGTGGGACGACACCGAGATCGGCCCCGGCGCCACGCCTTGCGCCAGCAGCAACGCCTTCACCCGCTCCGCCCGCGCCAGGGCCAGCCGCTCGTTGATCGGATCGGCGCCGGTGGCGTCGGTGTGGCCGCTGATGGAGATGGAGATGGCCCCCCGGCGCGCGGCGGCGGCCGCGATGCCTGGGATGGCCGACAGGGACTTCGGGTCGAGGGTCGTCCTGCCCGCCTCGAAGTAGAGGACGTACCTGTCCGGCGGCGGGGGCTCGACGGCCATGGCCTCGGCGAACGTCGTGGCGATGTAGCCCGGGTCGGCCGTCGTCACGGCCGAGGGAGCGGCCTTCCCGCTGCCGACGCGCGTCATGTCGCTGGGCTTCGTCAGCACCTGCTTTCCGCCGGCCGTGGCCACCTCCGCCTGGCCGACGCGGCCATCCGGGTCCGGGACGAGGATGACCGTCTGCCGGGCGGCACAGCCGCCGAGACAGATCGGCACGAGGTATGTGGCCAGCGCGCCGGCGATGCCGGACCTCGCCGACGCGCGCTTCCGTACCGTCGAGGGTCGGCTCATGGCTACTCCTCGATCTGGATGAGCAGCCTCGTTCCTCGCATCGAGATCGTCGCATCGGGGAGCCGCAGCTGGGCCGTGCCAGGGGCCAGCTTTCCGATCAGGCCGGCGAGATAGGCGAAGGTGCCCTTGGCCATCCGCACGACGAGGGCGAACTTGCCTTCCTTGGGGAGGAAGGCGAAGTCGATCATGCCGAGCTCGCTGCCGGAACCCAGCGAGATGGTGGTCTCGTCGTTCAGCACGATTCCGACGGCCCCGGGCTTGCCGGTGCGGATCACGTCGCCCCGGTGGACGTCTCCGCCGATGGCTGCGGGCACGCTGGTCCCGTTCCGATGGATCGAGACCCCGCCCTCCAGGGTCCGGATGCGGCCGATCCGCTCGGCTTGATCTCCCCGTGCAGGCGCAGCACACAGCAGCGCGAGGATCAACCCGCAGGACCTCTTCATGGCTCGTCCCCTCCCGGGCGGGAAGCCGCAGTCTAGCTCGCGGGTCGTCGCTCGGCTACGAGCAAGGCGACCGGCGGCG
>DATIUS010000086.1:0-2073 GCA_035466655.1 Candidatus Sulfomarinibacteraceae bacterium | reverse complement strand
CGCATCACGCACCTCGAAACGGAGATCCAGACGTTCAAGCAGAACACATCGAGAAGCTCCGGAGGGGCGGGTGACATGGCTGCTTTCAGCTTGGTCTTTTCTGGTGGCCGAACACTCATCTTCCTTTCGCTTGATCAGCGGCCGAACGCCTCACTGAACCCGCCGTTCGTGACGCTGTTGCCCGCGTTCGACGAAGAGGAGCGGCGTCAGGCCGAGGTACTAGCGGGTCTCCTGATGGATCAAGGGTGTGTTGAGTTTTGCTGCGTGGGACCCGAGGCGGAGCAACTTCATGACTCGATCGACGAGATCGTCGAGAAGATGGGAGCATTCGAAGTTGCTACCACCTGGCACACCGATCTATCCGACGCCTGCGAGCACTTCTTGTTTGCTGCTGGCGGTAGGTCACCCACGTTGCTCGCGCTGGTAGCTTCCCATCCCGAGTTGGTTGCGCTGCTGGCACAGGAGGCACGGAGCGGATGATCGTCGGCCCTGGCTGGGTGTGGGTGTTGGACACGCGGAGGTCACCGGGGTCTAGGCAGCCCAGGAGATGGGGCTGACCCCACCGAGGTCGGTGCGAGCAGGCCGAGCTGTCCGGCCCGCGCCGAGTTCCTGGGGATCAGGCCCGTGTCGCCCCTCACGCGGCCTCGGGGCACCGCTCCGGCCCGACCCGCTTCAAGTTCGGCTACGATGACCTCTACCGCCTCACCTCGGCGGCGGGCACCGCCGAGTCGCGGCCGGGGGTGGTGGACAGCTTCACCGCCAGCTACGCATACGACGCCGTCCACAACATGACCCGCAACACCCAGGTGCACGTGGTCAGGACGCTGGGGCCCGCCGGGGAGGGGGTGGGCCGCCCCCCCGCCACCAACCACGACCTCGACTACGCCTACTCGGTCTCGAAGCCGCACCAGGCCACCCGCATCGGCGACACCCACCTCTCCTACGACCCGAGCGGCAACGTCGAGCGCGAGTGCGGCGGCGACCCCGGCTGCTCCGCCTCCGCCACCCACCTGCGCCGCTACTACTGGACCGAGGAGAACCGGCTCGCCGCCGTGGTGGACGGCAACGGCCTGAGCGTCACCCGGTTCGTCTACGACGCCGCCGGCGACCGGGTCGCCAAGCTCGGCCGTGGCGGAGAGAGCCTCACCATCGGCCAGTTCTTCTCCCTCAAGGGGCGCAAGGCCGCCTCCAAACACGTCTTCGCCGGACCGACCCGCATCGCCACCAAGGTCGTCCCCGCACCGGGCTGGCAGCCCGACTCGCCGGAGGCCATCGCCGCCCCGGAGGGCGAGCCCCCCTCAGGCGCCGCCGTCGCCGGCTGCCTCCCCAGCGACTACTCGCCCCAGAAGTGCCCGGCCTTCCCGGGCGCCGACCCGGTGGTCATCGGCCCCCCCGGCGCCAGGATCCGGCCCGCCACCTACTACCATCACCCCGACCACCTCGGCTCCACCAGCTGGGTCACCGACCAGGACGGCCGCGTCCACGAGCACGTCGAGTACTTCCCCTACGGCCAGGTCTGGCGGGAGGTGCGCGCCGACGCGGACCGCAGCGGCGGGCCCGAGCAGAGGTTCCTCTTCACCGGAAAGGAACTCGACGAGGAGACCGGCCTCTACTACTTCGGGGCCAGGTACTACGACCCGGTTCGCGCCAGGTGGGCGAGCACCGACCCCGCCCTGCCGTTCATCCTCGAGATGGGCGGGATGGCCCTCTCGCCCTACCGGGCCTTCGCCTGGAACCCGATCCGCTATCCCGACCCTACCGGCGCCCTCGAGGTGGACTGGCAGGGCCTAGGCGAGTACTTCGTCGGGCTCGGCGTCGGACTCAGGCAGGGGTTCCACATCGACGGGACCCCATACGGCGGCAGGCCCGACTCGCCGATCTTCCACCGAGGCAGGGCCACCGGTCTCATCGTGGCCACGGGCTTCGAACTGGTGGGAGCGTTCGAGCTTGGGAAGCTGGCCCTCGGTCTCGGTGGCGCGGGCGTGGTCCTTCTACCGGAGACGGGCCCCGGGGGCCTGTTGTTGATCGGTGGCAGCACATTGGCGGCCGCTGGCTCCCTTTCCCTCGTGGCCG
>DATIUS010000085.1:0-2674 GCA_035466655.1 Candidatus Sulfomarinibacteraceae bacterium | reverse complement strand
GTCGGGAGCTTGATCCCCTGCGCGTGGGCGATCGACCACATGATCGCCGGGGTCACCGCCGCGCCGAGATGGCAGTGCAGCTCAGCGAGCGGGATGGATCTGGACAGCTGGCGGGTCATGTGCCGGGGAGGATAGCGGGGGTACGCCGCCGGCGTGGTGCCCTGCCGCACCGGAATCCTGGCGACCCCTTGGCATCGATGCCCGAGGGCCGCCAAGACTACCGATTCTGATCGCGCGACAGGCTCGCCCCGGCTCTGTTGTAACGGTCACCGCGCCCGGGCGTCTCTCTGCCATCGTCGCCGCGACCACGATGGAGGGATACGACCATGGCCAGGACGTCCACGGATTCGCATTCGCGTCCCAACGAGGAGGACGCCCCTGTCGAGGCGAACGCCATCACCGACGGCTCGCTGGTCACGACCGAGCCACCGCGTGATCGTCGCGCGTTCCTGGCCGCTCTCGCCGGCGCGGGTGCCGGAGCCGCAGCCGTAGCGCTCGCGGCGCCAGCTGCGGTCCTCGCCGGACCGATCCCCGGGCAGGGCGTGTTCTCGAGCTCCTCGAACAACCCCGCCGTCAAGGCGACGAACACAGGCGCGGGCGACGCGGACGCGATTCTGGCGATCAGGGACGGGGGCGCCAACGGGGTCGGTATCCGAGGCGTTCGCATGGACGGCGAGGGCATGGGTGTCCTCGGGGTTCAGCTCGGCTCGGGCCCGGGCGACGGCGTCCATGGCGTGCGCCTCGGCGACGGCGAGGGCAGCGGCGTCACCGCGATCAACCTAAGCAGCGCCCCAGGACTGGCGATCTGGACCAATCGGGACGGCGGCGATGGTGACGCGATCCTCGGCGCACGCCACGGTTCCGGCGCCGGCGCGGGCGTCGCCGCGATCCGAGACGGCGACGGCTTCGGGCACGCGATGTGGGCACTCCGGAGCGCGGAAGGCCACGGATCCGCGCTCGAGGCATTCAACGAGAGCGACGTCGGGGCGTATGCCGACTCGATCCTGAGCGTGCGGTCCGGGGGCTCTCCGGGCGGGGCGGTCCGGGGAGTACGCACGGGAGGCGGTGAGGGAACGGGGCTTCGCGGCGAGAACGACAGCCCCGCTCCCGGCCATGCGATCGAGGCAACGCGCAACGGTGAGGGCGAAGGCGACAGCATCATTTCCGATCGAACCGGCTCGGGTCACGGGTCCGCGGTCGCTGCGTACAAGCACGACGACGGCACCGGGTTCGCGCTGTTCGGTCATCACGACGGCACTGCGGAGGGCGATGCGCTCTTCGCCCGCCGGACCAGCGATGGGCCCGGGGCCGCGGTCCACGCAGTCGGCGACCTGGGACTTCTGGTCGAAGGCCGATCCCGGTTCAGCTCGGTCGGCGCGGGCTCGATCGGCTCCGGGTCGTCAAGCAGCGGCCTGGTGTTGAACCCGCTCGTCGGCGAGGCCAGCCACATCTCGGTGATGCTGCTCGGCGACGCCGGGGCGGCGGTGGCCTACGTCTCGCGCGATCCAGGCAGCGGGTTCACGCTCCACCTCACGGCGATAGCCACGGCCGACGTCGACTTCACGTACTTCATCGTCGACCCGGCGTAGTCGTTCGGCGGGTAACTCAGTTTGGTGACGGGCGTTGTGACGATCCTCGCATTGGTTTGGAGGGAAGCTTCGATGGCAGGACCAACTCGGGGTTCAGTTCAGCAAGTCGGCGGTGCCCGCGCGGTGGAACGGCTGCGACGCGCGCGTCATCACCGCACCGTCTGGGGCGCGGCGCTCACCGCGACGATCGCACTTGGCTGGCCCATCATCCCGGTGGGAGCATCTGCACCGTCGGCCCTCTTCGGCGGCAATCTCATCGCGAACGGTGATGGCGAACTCGGTGACGCGTCGCCGGACGGGTACTCGCCCGTTCCGGTCCCCGGTTGGACCACGACGAGCAACTTCACTGTCGTCGCCTACGGCACGGACGGTGGCTACCCGTCGGCGACAGACCCCGGGCCGAGCGACCGCGGCGCGAACTTCTTCGCCGGCGGCCCGGACAACCCGAGCTCGAGCGCGTCGCAGCTCATCAACGTCGCCGCGGCGGCCCAGCTGATCGACTCGGGGGCTGTGGCATATGACCTGTCGGGCTACCTCGGCGGCTGGACCGACCAGGATGACAACGCGGTCCTGCAGATCACGTTCAAGCAGGGCGCGCTCGTCCTCGGGGCCGCCGAGATCGGCCCGGTCACGGCCGCGGATCGCGGCGATGCCACCGGGCTCCTCGCGCGGGATACCGCCGGGCTCGTCCCGGTCGGCACACGGCAGATCCTCGTGACGCTCGTCATGACCAAGGATCCGTCCGTCGGGACCTACAACGACGGCTACGCCGACGACCTGCGCCTCGTGCTGAGCCGGTAGCGACTCGAGCGCCAGGAGCGGCGGGCGGCCGTCGGCTGCCCGCCGCTGACCCTCCGCCCGGAGGTTCGGGACGTCATGCCCTGCCCGTTCCCGCGGTCGGGTCTACGATGCTCGTCGAGGACGACGCCCGCGAGGCCCGCGAGGCGGTGACCCTCGAGACGCAGGCGGCCCAGCAGTCCGAGCTCGCCGACAAGCTCAAGGACGGCCTGAACAAGCTCCGCGTCAAGCGCGAGGAGCTCGTCCAGAAGCGGGATGAGCTGGTCGCCCGGGCGAAGATGGCGCAG
>DATIUS010000084.1:0-17857 GCA_035466655.1 Candidatus Sulfomarinibacteraceae bacterium | reverse complement strand
GGCATGGAGTCGATGAGCTTCGTCCCAATGGTCGGACATCGCTTCACCCCGGACCCAGCGCTCGCCGATGCCCGTCCCGGGGTCTACCTCTTCATGGGGATCACGGCGGAGCGCGTCGCCGATCGGTTCGACGTCACCCGTGACGCACAGGACGCGTGGGGCCTCCGCTCCCACCTCCGGGCCTCGGCCGCCCAACGGGAGGGTCGCTTCCGCGACGAGATCGTGGCCGTCGACACCACGTCCACGGAGGTGGACCAGGAAGGAAGACCGCGCGTCCGGCGCGTCCGCTTCGAGGCCGACGAGGGGATCCGCCACGACGCCGACGCGGCCCGGATGGCGAGCCTCAAGCCGGCCTTCGCGGTCGGCGGCACGGTGACCGCCGGCAACTCGAGCCAGATGAGCGATGGTGCGGCGGCGATGGTGGTGATGACCGCCGAGCGGGCGGCGCAGCTCGGCCTCGAGCCCCTGGGTCGCCTCGTCAGCTTCGCCACCGCCGGCGTCGATCCCGAGATCATGGGCATCGGCCCGGTCGAGGCCGTCCCGAAGGCACTCCGGAAGGCCGGCCTCTCGCTCGCCGACATGGCGGCCGTCGAGCTGAACGAGGCGTTCGCGGCCCAGGTCGTGGCGGTCGTCCGGCAGCTCGGTCTCGACGAGGAGCGGACGAATGTCAATGGCGGGGCGATCGCGCTTGGCCACCCGCTCGGGGCGACCGGGGCGAAGCTGACCGTGCAGATCCTGTCCGAGCTCGCCCGGCGCGATGCCCGCTACGGGCTCGTGACGATGTGCGTCGGGGGCGGGCAGGGCGCGGCGGGCGTGATCGAGTGGCTCGGTGGACGCCAGCCCGTGGCGGCACCGGCGGACGGAGGCGCGGCATGACGACCGAGGTTCGCGAGCATGGCGGCAGCATCCCCGGTGGGGCGTTTCTGACCGGTGCGGCCTCCTCGGAGGAGCCGTTCACGCCCGAGCGGCTCACCGGCGAGCAGCGGGCCATCCGTGACTCGGTGCTCGCCTTCGTCGAGCGGGAGGTACGTTCACGCCACGAAGCCGTCGAGGCGAGGGACTACGCGGCCCATCGCGAGCTGCTCGCCCGGCTGGGCAGCGACGGCTTCCTGGGGATCGACGTGCCGGAGGCGTACGGCGGGGCCGGGCTGGACCGGATCACCTCGGTCGTCGTGAACGAGGCCATGGCGACCGCCGGCTCGTTCGCGGTGACGTACGCCGCCCACTCCGGGATCGGGACCCTGCCGACCGTCTTCTTCGGAACCGACGACCAGAAGCGACGCTACCTGCCGGGCCTCGCCGCCGGGACGACGGTCGGGGCCTACGCCCTGACCGAGCCGTCGGCCGGGTCGGACGCGATGGGCATCCGGACGCGCGCCGTCCGCCAGGAAGATGGCTCGTGGCGGCTCGACGGGAGCAAGCAGTTCATCTCGAACGCCGGCTTCGCCGACCTCTTCACCATCTACGCGAAGATCGACGGCGAGCAGTTCAGCGCGTTCCTCGTGGAGCGTGGGACGGCCGGCCTCTCGGTCGGGGCCGAGGAGGCGAAGATGGGCCTCCACGGTGCCTCGACCTGCCCCGTGACGCTCGACGGGGCCATCGTGCCGGCGGAGAACCTCCTCGGCGAGGCCGGCAAGGGCCATCGCGTCGCCTTCAACGTCCTGAACGTCGGCCGGTTCAAGCTCGCTGCCGCCTGCCTCGGTGGGATGCGGCCGGCAGTCGGAACGGCCGCGGCCTACGCGGCCCAGCGAACCGCCTTCGGGCGCAGGATCGCCGACTTCCCCCTCATCGGCGCCAAGCTCGCGGCGATGACCGCCCGAACCTACGCCGTCGAGTCCGTCGTCTACCGCATCGCGGGGCTCCTCGAGGCCCGCCTGGGTGCCGCCGAGGACGCGACATCCCCGGATGCGATGCGCGCCGCGCTCGAGGAGTACGCCGTTGAGTGCAGCCTCGCCAAGGTGCTCGCAAGCGAGGAGCTCGGGTTCGTGGTCGACGAGCTTGTCCAGGTGCACGGCGGGTACGGCTACATCGAGGGTTACCCTGCGGCGGCGGCGTATCGCGATGCTCGGATCCATCGGATCTGGGAGGGCACGAACGAGATCAACCGACTCCTGATCCCGGGGACGCTGCTGAAACGAGCGATGTCCGGTCGCCTCGATCTGCTCGGCCCCGCCCGACGTGCCCAGGACGCGCTTCTCGGCGGGGACCTCCCGAGCTTCGAGGGTCCGCTGGCGGCCGAACGGTCCGTCGTCGCCGCGACCCGGACCGCGACGCTCCTGCTGTCCGGGGCCGCCGTCCAACGGTTCGGCACCGGGCTGGAGGAGGAGCAGGAGCTGCTCGCCGGACTCGCCGACCTCGCGATCGACCTCTTCGCGATGGAGAGCGTGGTCGAGCGGGCCGTCCGCGCGTCGGCTCGGGTCCATGCGGATCTCGCCAGGCTCGTTGTTGCCGATCGCGCGGCCACGGTCGAGGCGCGCGCCAGGAGCCTGGCGGCGCGGGTGGCCGAGGGCGATGAGGCCCGCACGCTGGTCGCCGGCATCCGGCGCCTCATGCGGGCCGACCAGGTCGATCGAATCGCGATCTCCAGGCGGATCGCAGGCGCAGTGGCAGGCAGTTCCGGGTACCCAATCTAGAAGGAAGGGGCGCGGGCGATGAAGACTGCGACGGCTCCACGGAGCTCCGTGGAAGGGACGGGCCGCCGGTCGGGCCCCGGCGGCGATCGGCCGTGGGTGGCTCACTACGATCCAGGGGTCCCAGCAGAGGTCGAGATCCCGCCGATCCCGATCGACGAGCTCCTGCGGAGGAGCGCCGAGCGGCTGCCGGCTCGGACCGCCATGGTCTTCTTCGGCGCCCGGACCTCGTACGCCGAGCTCGATCGAGCCGTCGATCGCTTCGCCCACGTCCTCCGGTCGATGGGCGTCGAGAAGGGCGACCGGGTCAGCCTGCACCTGCCCACGTCGCCCGCCTTCGTCATCGCCTTCATGGGCACGATGCGGGCTGGCGCGCTCGCGGTGCCCATGAACCCACTGTATGTCGAGCGCGAGCTCGGGATCCTGTTGGCGGAGACCGAGCCCAGGGTCTCGGTAACGCTCGATCTCCTGGTTCCCCGCCTGCGGGCGGTCGAGGCCGAGGCCGGCCCCGGACGGCCGGGCCGTCTCATCGTGACGGGCATCCGGGACTCGCTGCCGGTGCCGATCAAGTGGCTCTACCCGATCAAGGCGCGGCGCGAGGGGCGTTGGCACCCCCAGCCGCACACGCCGGCGACCCCGAACCTCTTCCGGCTCCTGCGCGAGGCCCCGGCGACGCGGTTCGACTCCGTCGCCGCACCCGAGGACGGCGCCGTGCTCCAGCCGACCGGCGGCACGACCGGGACGCCGAAGGCCGCCCTGCTGACGCATCGCAATCTCGTGGCGAACGCGTGCCAGACGTCCGCCTGGTTCCCGCAGGCGCCGGACGCCGACCCGCCCACGATCCTGTGCCCGCTGCCGCTGTTCCACATCTACGGGCTCACCGTGGACATGAACTACGCGATGCTCACCGGCGGCACGCTCCTGCTCCTGCCACGCTTCGAGCCCCACGACGTCCTCAAGGCGGCGGCCAGGTACCGACCGCGGCTCTTCCCGGGGGCCCCGATCATGTACGAGACCCTGGCCCATCATCCCGACGTCGGGCGGTTCGACCTTTCGAGCATCGAGGCCTGCATCAGCGGCGCGGCCCCGTTGCCGGCCGGCGTCCAGCAAGACTTCGAGGCGATCACGGGCGGCAAGGTCTGCGAGGGCTACGGCCTGACCGAGGCCTCGCCGGTGACGCACTGCAACCCGATCGCCAGCGGGCGACGCAACGGGACGATCGGCCTGCCGTTCCCGTCGACCGACGCGCGCGTCGTCGACCCGAAGACGGGCTCACCCGTCGCGACCGGCGAGATCGGAGAGCTCGAAGTCGCCGGGCCGCAGGTCATGGCCGGCTACTGGCAACGCCCCGAGGAGACGGCCGACGTCCTCCACGACGGCTGGCTGCGAACCGGCGACATGGCGAAGCAGGACTCGGACGGGTTCTTCACGATCGCCGACCGGATCAAGGACCTCATCATCGTTGGCGGCATAAACGTCTACCCGCGCGAGGTCGAGGAGGTCCTGCTGAGCCACCCGGCCGTCGCCGACGCCGCGGTCATCGGGATGGCCCACGAGCACTACGGCGAAGTTCCCTGCGCGTTCGTGGTGCTCGCGGAAGGGGCGACAGCGACCGAGGAGGATCTCTTCGCCCACTGCCGGAAGAACCTCGCCCGGTACAAGGTCCCGATGGCGATCCGGTTCCGACCGCGGCTGCCCAAGACGATGATCGGGAAGGTTCTCCGGAAGGACCTGCGAGGCGAGGCCCTGGATCCGAGCGCAGCGCCGGGTCCGTAATCGACGCGGCGCCTGGTGCTCTCGTCGGTCCGGGCGCCCGGGCGGTTACGCCGCATCGATGAAGGCTCGCAGCCTCCGGTTGAACGGCTCGCCCGTGCGCTGGACGCTGTGTCCCGCCCCGGCGATGACCGCGCGCCCGGCTCCGAGCCGATCGACGAGCACGTCGCAGACCGCGTCGAAGGCCGGGCTGTGGGCCCCCGAGAAGACGAGCTTCGGGAAGCCGGCCTGCCGCAGCACTCCGAACGGGACCTCCGCCTCCCACGGCAGCCGCTCGGCCATCGTCGCGCGTGCCGAGGCCTCCAACTCGGGTGGCAAGGGATCGGGGAAGTTCGGTGTCGCTCCGACGGCATCGGCGAACTGGACGAGGAACGCCCGGGGCGTCGGGATCCCGTCGGCGCCGATCGCAAGGAGGCGCCCGATCAGTTCCTCGACGGCGGCGTTCCCGCGCGCCACGCCGAAGGCCGGCGGTTCGATGACGCTCAGCGATCTGACGTGATCCAGGGCATCGGCGACGGCGAGGAGCGAAATGAGGCCGCCGTACGAGTGGCCCACGACGTGCGTCCCGGGCTCGATCAGGTCGGCGATCTCGCGCGCCTGGACCTCAAAGTCGATCCGGTCGAGGGGAGGGTTCGGCGGGTAGCCCGATCGGTGGGGCACGACGAGCCGGCAGTGCTCGGCCAGTGGGCGCTGCGCGCTCCACGTTCGCCACCCCGGGAGGATGCTGCCGTGAACGAGCAGGATCACCGGCCCCCGGTCGCCCGCCCGCTCCACGTGCACGCGCGGATTGTATCTTGGGCTGTGCCGGGCTCCGCGCCCTGCCGCCGACCTCGGCGCGTTGAGCGAATGCGGAGACTCCTCGGATGACTCGCCGCACCTTCGGGATTGGCGCCCTCGGCTGGATCGTCCCCGGCATCGTGGCAATGCCCCTCGCGGCAATGCGCGAAGCAGCTGGGGGCGAGTCGGCCCTTGCGGCCCTCATCGTCTGGTGGGGGCTCGGGGTCGTCGGATGCGTGGTCGCCGGGTGGAGGGTCGGCGCGGGCATATCGGCGGGGACATCGGTGGCCGACGCATTCCTGGGCGGGCTCGCCGGTGTCTCCACCGCCTGGATCGGAGCCCTCGCCGTCAACGTGGCCATCGAGACCTTCGTGCGCGTCCTGCACCTTGGCGCGGTGACGCTCCTCCTGCCGATCCCGTTCGTCGTCGGTTATGGCGTCGGGTTCGGGATCTCCGTGATGCTCCACAAGTCGGGGGGCTGACCAGAGCCCCCGGTGGGCCAGACCCCCTGCCGGGGTGCGGCTGTGAGGGGCGGCCCTTAGGTCAGGACGAGGAGTCTGTGACCCGCGAATCCCTGCGCTTGCAGTGCGGATGGCCGAGACGCTACGTTCACGGCATGAACGACCGGATCACGCCGCAGCAGTTTCACGAGTCCGAAGGCGTCGAAGACTGGCGTGTCCTGGGTGATGGAGCCTGCGCCTTCTTCCGAGCGGGTTCATTCGCGGCGGGCACCCGGCTGGTGGCCGCCATCGGCGCGTTGAGCGGCATCGACGACCACCACCCCGACCTGGACGTGCGGCACGACGGCGTGACCGTGCGTCTCCTCACAATGACGGACGACCACTACGGGATGAGCAAGCGTGACGTCGCGCTGGCCCGGCAGATCTCGGCCGTGACACGGGAGCTTGGCCTGGCCGCCGACCCATCGGCGATCCAGAGCCTGCTCGTCATCCCGGGCGCGACCGACATCGCCGAGGTGATGCCGTTCTGGCGGGCCGTGCTCGGGTACGAGCCTCGCGCCGACAGCCCCGAGGAGGACCTCGTCGATCCGCGCAATCGGTGGCCGGCATTCTGGTTCGAGCAGATGGACGCACCGCGTCCGGACGGCGGTGGCGCGATCCACGTCGCCATCTGGGTGCCGTATGAACAGGCGGAAGCTCGAATCGCGGCGGCGCTCGCCGCGGGCGGCCGTCTCGTGCGCGACCAGTTCGCGCCAGCGTGGTGGACGCTGGCCGACGCGGCGGGCAACGAGGCCGACATCGCCACGTCGATGAACCGCGATTAGGGCGGCCGTGAGGTACTGGCGCCCCCGGACGGACTCGAACCGCCGACGCCAGCCTTAGGACGGCTGCGCTCTATCCACTGAGCTACGGGGGCGTTACGGCATCGTACCCCAGCGGCTCGGGGCTGCCGGGCGTCCGGAGGCCGGGTGACCGGCCGGCCCGGGCGGCCCGGAACGGCACCCGGTGTAGGATGCCGGCCGTGACGTCTCCCCTCCCCGATCTCGTCCTGTATTCGCGCCCGGGCTGCCACCTGTGCGACGAAGCGCGCGCCGCGATCGAGCTGCTGCTGGGCGATCGGCGGGCACGTGGCCTGGCCGTGCCGGCATTCGTCGAGCTCGACATCGAGGCCGACGAGGATCTCCATCGCCGCCTCCTCGAGCGCATCCCGGTCGTCGAGCTCGGTCCCGGCAGGCTCGAGCTGGCGACGAGCGTCGCTCGGCTCCGCCGGCTGTTCGCGGACGTCCTCGACGCTCCGGCGCCAGCCTGAGATGGGCACGGACCTCACGATCGCCATCGCCGTCGGCGCGGGGCTCCTGAGCTTCCTCTCCCCCTGCGTCCTGCCGCTCGTGCCGGCGTATGTCGGCCAGCTCACGGCGGTCGCCGTCGTCGGTCGCGCGTCGGGCGAGGTGAGCCGCTGGCTCGCCATCCGCCACGCGATCGCCTACGTCGCGGGGTTCGGCTCGATCTTCACGGTCCTCGGCCTGACCGCGACGTACCTCGCCGGACCGCTCGTGGACGTGCTGCCGATCCTCCGCCAGCTCGGCGGGATCGTCCTCATCCTCCTCGGGCTCAACCTCGCCGGCATCCTGAGGATCCCGGCTCTCGAGCGGAGCTGGCGCCCCCTGGATGCAGGCGCGGCCGGATCGCTGGCCACGGCCACCGGCACGATGTCGCTCGGGAGCGCCGGCGCCCCGGGTGGCGGACGCAGCTTCGGCGAGCGGCTCGGCGGGCGGATCGTCAGTGCGCGAGGCGGCTGGCTCGCGTCGTTCGGCCTCGGGGCGATCTTCGCGGTCGGCTGGACGCCGTGCATCGGGGTCATCCTCGGCGGGATCCTCACGATGGCCGCCACAAGCGGCAGCACCGGCCAGGGTGCAGTCCTGCTCGTCGCCTACACGGCCGGCCTCGGGGTTCCCTTCCTGCTCATCGCGGCCGCGTACGATCGCGCGCCCGCGCTCATCCGCCCGCTGGTCCGGCACGGGCGGACCGTCTCGCTCGTCGGCGGCCTGCTCGTGGCGCTCATCGGCGTGGCGATGCTGATGAACTGGCTCGCGCTCGTGGCGCGGTTCGTGCCGTTCAACACGTCGATCTGACACCGCCCACCCAGGACACGATGGAACCGCCGGCCTCGGCGCCGCCGACCAGGCCAGCCCGCCGCCGCGGCGTCGGGCCGTTCAGCCTGCGCCAGGTCGGGGCTGCGCTCGGCGTGGTCGTCATCGCCGCGATCGGTCTCACCCTCGCGACGGCCCCGCTCGGTACCGCGACGCCCGGCCTCCCCGACCCGGCCGCCTCGGCGTACCTGCTCGGCTCTCCGGTCCCGGGCCTCCGCGTGGGCGATGCGGCCCCGGAGCTGTCCGGGACGCTGGGCGACGGATCCACCTTCACGCTCGCCGACCTCGACGGTGCTCCCGTCCGGCTGGCGGATCTCCGCGGCCGTGGCGTGTGGGTGAACTTCTGGGCCAGCTGGTGCCCGCCCTGCCAGGCGGAGACGCCCACGCTGCGCGAGATCGACGAGCGCTACCGTGATCGCGGTCTGTCCCTCGTGGCGATCCAGGTCCAGCAGACGGTCGAGGACGGGCGGTCGTATGCGGAACGCTACGGCCTCGAGTACACGATCGGGGCCGACGTCAGCGCCGCGGTCTTCCGGACCTACCGCGTGTACGCCCTGCCGACGCAGTTCTTCATCGATCCCGACGGCGTCATCCGCGCCGAGGTGAACGGTCCCCTGGACCTGGAGGACGCGGCCCGCCTGGTCGAAGCGATCCTGCCGGCGGCCGGCCCGTCGCCGTCGCGATAGCAGTGATCTCGATCAGGGCTGACGGTTGGGTGCCTGGCGGCCCGCGGAGGCTCCCGGCCACGAGGAGATCAGATCGGCTGGAACCGGAATCGGTCCCGGTCGCGCTCGAGGCGGCCCACGGGCGTCGCGGATTCATGCGACAGGACGATGATCCAGGCCTCGTCCGCGGCGCGGGCGAACAGCCCGGCCTTCACGTCCACCGAGTCGAGCGGGAAGTCGTCGAAGGCCGAGACCCAGCGCGGGTTCGCGCTCCACGGCCGCATGCACAGGTCGCCGAAGAAGGCCAGCGTCCGGCCGCCGGGCCCTCCACCCCGCACGACGACCGCCTGGTGGCCGGCCGAGTGGCCGCCCGTCGGCACGACCGACACCCCGGGGAGCAGCTCGACCTCGCCGTCGGCCCAGCCGGACTCGCCCCAGTCCCGGACCAGGCGGATCTCGGGCTGGTCATAGGAGGCGACGATCCGGGCGTTGTCGTCGAGGGCGATCTCCCACTCGGAGCGCTGGGCGACGATCCGGGCCCGGGGGAACGCGCGCGAGCCGTCGGCGCGCAGGAGCCCGCCGGCATGGTCGAAGTGGAGGTGGCTCATCGCCACGATGTCGACGGAGCCCGGCTCGAACCCCGCCCGCTCCAGGGCCGGGGCGATCGGCAGCCCCTCGTAGCCGCGCATCTCGCGGACCTTGTCCGAGACCCGCTCGCCGATCCCCGTTTCGACCAGCACACGCCCCGCGGGCGTTTCCACGAGCAGGCAGTTGAGCGCCTGGAGGAGGCGGTGATCGTGGTCGATCTCGTCGGTCACGAAGCGCTCCCACAGGAGCCGCGGCACCGGTCCGAAGAGCGCGCCGGCATCCGAACGGAAGGTCCCGGCCTGGACGAGGGCGGCGCGCGTGCCTCGACCGAGGTCGGTGCTCCAGTGGACGGCGTCGTTGATCCCCACCGATTTGATCAGCGCCCGGGACGGTTGGAGGCGTCCCGATGGAAGGCCGATGCCGTCGGCTCGGACTGGCCCTGGTACTTGGAGCCGAGCTCCCGGCTCCCGTACGGGCGCTCGACACGGCTCGACATCTGGAGGAAGCTGATCTGGCCGATGCTCATCCCCGCATACAGCGCGATCGGCAGGTTGGCGACGTTGGAGAGCTCCAGCGTCAGGTTCCCTTTCCAGCCAGGATCGACGTAGCCGGCGGTGGAGTGGATGAGGAGCCCGAGCCTCCCCAGGCTCGACCGGCCCTCGAGCCGCGCGACGAGGTCGTCCGGCAGCTCCACCCACTCGAGCGTCTGGCCGAGCACGAACTCGCCGGGGTGGAGGATGAACGGCTCGTCATCCTCGATCCGAAGCAGCTCCGTCAGATCCGGCTGCTGCTGGCGAACGTCGATGAACGGGTAGCGGTTGTTGCGGAAGACCCGGAAGCTCCGATCGAGATGGAGGTCGACCGACGAGGGCTGAACGTCGGCCGGATCGTAGGGCCGGATGCCGATGGCGCCGGACTCGATGGCGGCCCGGATGTCCCGGTCGGAGAGGACGCTCACGAGGCGCCCTCCTTCGGGCTCCACTGCGCGTACAGCGTGTCCACCTCGCGCTTGAGGTCCTCCAGGTCATCGAAGCTCTGGTAGACGCTGGCGAATCGGATGTAGGCGATCTGGTCCAGCTCGCGGAGCCGCGCCATCGCCAGCTGTCCGACCCTCGACGACGGCACCTCGGTCATCCCCTCGGCGCGGAGGACGGCCTCGATCGCGTCGGCGGCCTGCTCGGCGGCGGTCGCCGGGACCGGACGGCGCGTCAGCGCCTTGCGGAGGCCGGAGGCCAGCTTCTCGCGATCGAACTCCTGGCGCGTCCCGTCGCGTTTGACGATGACCAGACGCGCAGCCTCGATGCGCTCGTAGGTGGTGAATCGAAGGCTGCACGCGCCGCACTCGCGACGGCGACGGATCGTCGCGGCGTCGTCCAGGTCCCGCGAATCCACGACCCTGGTCTCCCGCTCGCCGCACTGGGGGCAGCGCATCAGACCTCCTCCACACCACTACCCATTGTGGTGCAGGCGGAGGATACCACTACATGGTGTGTTGGATGAGGCCTCAGGGCGGGCTCGAGGGCCGACGCCGGATGCGCCTGACCGGAGACGCATCCTCGGCCCGCTCGATAGCCCTGAGGGCGTGCTCCGCCATGGCCTCGCGGGCATGGATGAGGTTGAGGTAACCGCGCTTGACGGCCGTGTCCGCCTCCGGGCCACGCTCGAAGCGGCGGCCGCTTCCGAGAAGACTGCAGCCGTGCTCGACGAGCTCCAGGGCCCGGCCGGCCCGTTCCAGCTCGTGGACGATCGCGTCCCGGTGGACGACCGCCATCGGCGGCGCACTCAGCGTACGCGCCTCATCCGCGTAACGGTCCGCGGCATCGCGCGCGGCGGACAGGCTCGCCCCGATCGTCTCGGGCTCGGCCGCTCGCCGGCGGACCCCGTCGATGAGGATCGCGATCTCGCTGAGCGACAGCTCCGCGCGACGCACCAGGTCGTGGACCTCGCCACGGAAGCTCTCTGCCTCGCGGGTCCGGCTGAGAATCGAGCCGGTCCGGCGGACGCCGAAGGTGACGCCGGCGGCGACCAGCAGGAAGGCCACGAGCGCGACGACCTGGGCGGTCTCCACGGTCCCCCTTCCCGCTGTGCGAACGTGTTGGCGGAAGGCTAGCCGGTGCGCTCCCGGAGCGCCACCAGCAGCGCACGACCGACCTCGAACAGGTCCCCGACGACGAACAGGTCGGCGAACTCCGCGATCGGGGCGTCCGGATCGCGGTTGACGGCGACGATCGTCTCCGCGGCCTGCATCCCCACCTTGTGCTGGATCGCCCCGCTGATCCCGAGGGCCAGGTAGAGCTGCGGCTTCACGATCTTGCCGGTCTGACCGATCTGCAGCGCGTACGGGATCCAGCCCGAATCCACAGCGGCCCGCGACGCCCCGACCGCGCCGCCAAGCTGGTCGGCAAGCTCACGGACGAGGCCGAACCCCTCCGCGCTCCCGACCCCGCGCCCGCCGGCGACGATGATCCGGGCCTCCTCGATGGAGACCGCGGCACCGGCTTCGGCCACGCGGTCGAGGACCGCCACGAGCGGCTGCGAAAGCGGTCCGTCGGCCGATCGCGCCTCGACTGTGCCCGCCGCAGGCGCTGGCTCGACCGTGACGCTGTTCGGGCTCAGCGTGACGATCCCGCCGGACCCGGTGAACCCCGAGGTCGTGGTGAGCCTGCCCCCGAAGACGCTCATCTCGACCGTCGCGCGGCCGTCCCAGGCCGCGCCGGTCGCGTTCGCGAGGACGCCCAGACCCGTGACGGCGGAGAGCATGCCCGCGACATCGCGCCCGTCCGGCCCCGCGCCGACGATCACGACGGCATCGGGATCCCCGGCAAGGATCGCCGAGGAACGTTCGGCTGCGACGGTCGCCCAGGCGTGGTCCGCGGCGGCGGGATCCTGGACCGCGACGACCCGTGGCAGGTACCCGGCGAGCTCGGCCGCCATCGGAGCGGGGTTGGCGGCCACGACGATCCCGCCGGCGTTCCCGCCGGAGGCCGCGGCGAGCGACCGCGCCAGCGTTGCGGCCTCGGCGGAGATCCGGGCGAGCGACCCGTCCGTGTCCTGCTCGGCGATGACCCAGATCGCCGGCATCAGATGAGCCTCCGGGTCTCGAGGAAGGCCACGATCTCGGCCGCTGCCTCGCCCGCCGGGGCGCGCACGACCTGCGTGGACGCGCGGGCCGGCGGTCGCCGGCTGTCGAGGAGCACCGTCGAGGCGGCGGCGCCGCCGACCTCGTCCGGCGCCAGGCCGAGATCGGCCAGGCCCCGGGTCACGATCTCCTTCGAGCGGGCGGACATGATTCCCTTCAGCGATGGATAGCGCGGCTCCCCGAGCACCTGGGTGCAGACGACGAGCGCCGGCATTGCCGCTTCGAGGAGCTCATAGCCGGTCGGTGTGATCCGGCGAACCCGGACGCGCCCGGCCTCCGGATCCGGCTCGATCCGCGCGGCGTTCGAGAGGTACGGCAGCCCGAGGGTGGCCGCGATGCCGGCGGCCACGACCCCGCCGCGACCGTCCGACGTGTCCGCGCCGGCGAAGACGAGGTCGAACGACAGGTCCCGCAACGCGCTCGCGAGCACCCGTACCGTGGACCGCACGCACGAGCCGGCCAGCGCCGGATCCGTGACGAGGACGCCCCTCGCGGCGCCCATCGCGAGCGCCTTGCGCATCGTCTCGACGGCTCCGGCGGGGGCCATCGTCAGCAGGCTCACCTCCCCGCCGTGGGCTTCGGTGAGCTTGAGCGCGGCCTCCAGCGCGAATTCGTCGTTGCCGTTGACGACGGTCGGCGAGGCGGCGCGGTCGAGGCGACCGTCCGCCCCGAGGCGCTCGGCGGCCGCGGCCGGGTCCGGCACGGGCTTGGTCAGAACGACGATGTGCACGCGGGATTGGTCCTCCGATGCGTAGAGACTACCGCCGGGCTCAGCCGCGATCGCGACCGAGGAGCGCCCGCGCGATGACGAGTCGCTGGATCTGCTGCGTCCCCTCGTACAGCTGGGTGATCTTCGCGTCGCGCATCATCCGCTCGACGGGGAACTCCTCGATGTAACCGTATCCGCCGAATATCTGCACGGCGTCGGTCGTCACGCGCATGGCGGTGTCGGCGGCGACGAGCTTGCACATCGCCGACCAGCGGGCCGCGTCCGGCCCGCCGGCGTCGATCACCCCGCACGCCGTGTAGAGGAGCTGCCGGGCGGCTTCGACGCCGGCGTCCATGTCGGCCAGCATCGCCCCGATCATCTGGAAGTCGCCGATCCGCTGCCCGAACTGCTTCCGCTCCCGGGCGTAGGCCGTGGCCGCCTCGAGCGCGCCCTGGGCGATCCCGACCGCCTGGGCGGCGACCCCGGGCCGTGACCGGTCGAGGGTCGCCATCGCGATCGAGAACCCGTCGCCCTCGGCGCCGATCCGGTTCGCGACCGGGACGCGAACGGAATCGAACGTCAGCTCGGCCGTGGGACTACCCCGGATCCCCATCTTGTGCTCCAGCCGGGCAACGCGAAACCCCTCGGCCGGAACCTCCACGGCGAAGCACGACAGCCGGCGATGGCGCGCCGCCTCGGGATCCGTCATCGCGAAGACCGTGATGAGGCCGGCGACGCTGCCGTGGGAGATGAACCGCTTCGTCCCGCTGATGAGGTAGTCGTCCCCGTCACGCACGGCCCGCGTCCGGATCGCCGCCGCGTCGGAGCCGGCCTCCGGCTCGGTGAGGCCGAACGCGACGAGGGTCCGGCCGGACGCCAGGTCCGGGAACCAGCGAGCATGCTGCTCGGACGATCCGGCGATCAGGAGCGGCAGCGCCCCGAGCTCCTGGACGGCCAGGATCAGGCTGCTCGTCGCGCAGGCGCGGGCAATCTGCTCGATGGCCAGGCAGGTGGTCAGGAGGTCCGCGCCCACGCCGCCATGCTCGACCGGGAACGGCAGCGCGAGGACGTCGTGGTCGGCGAGGAGGCGCCGGATATCCTCGGGAAACTCGCCGCCCCGGTCGATCTCCGCGGCCCTTGGCGCGATCCGGGCGTCGGCCAGCTCGCGGAGGGTGTCGCGCAGGAGGACCTGCTCCTCGGTCAGCCGGTGGTCGGCGTGGGGCGTGCTCACCGGGGCCATCGTACAGCCGCGCCCCTTCCCGGAATCGACCGGTCGGGCGTACCCTGTGGCGGCGATGGCCGGCCGACCGACCCGGGCAAGGGACCGGCCAGCGCGGGGGTACGTACGGTGGATCCGCTGATCATGGTTGCGCTCGCGGCGGCCGCGCTGGGCGGCGTCATGGCATCGCTGTCGATCGTGCGGCGCTGGCGCCGCCCACCCGAGAGCCCGTTCGCCGTCTCGACCGAGGGCGAGAAGCGCTGCCCGAAATGCGGCATGGGCAACCTCTGGACGGACTCGCGCTGCATCAGCTGTGGGGCGAACCTGCCCGGCTAGCGCGACTGCAGCACCGGCAGCGCCCGACCCGCGGGCTGGGCCGGGGCGAGGGACTCGGCGAGCAGCTCGGCGATGTCGATCGAGCGGACGGCGCCGCCCCGGTTCGCGTCGGCGGCTTCGAGGCCGTCCTTCAGCATCGTCATGCAGAACGGGCACTCCGTGGCGACCGCGCTCGCACCGGTGGCCAGAGCCTGGTCCGTCCGCGAGGCGTTGATCCGCGTGCCGCGGGTCTCCTCCATCCACATCCGGCCGCCACCGGCGCCGCAGCAGAACGTGTTCCGCCCGTTCCTGTCCATCTCCACGAGCTCGAGACCGGGCACCGCCGCGAGGACGTCGCGCGGCTCTGCCACGACGCCGTTGTAGCGGGCCATGTAGCACGAGTCGTGGAGGGTGATCGACCGCTTCGGGGCCGCGTCATCGTCGACGACCCGGAGCCGCCCGTTCGCCAGCAACTCGCGCAGGAACGCCGAGTGGTGGACGACCCGGTACGACCCACCGAGCTGGCCGTATTCGTTGCCGATCGAGTTGAAGCAGTGCGGGCAGGCCGTGACGATCGTCTTCTCGCCCATGCGGTACCGGTTGAGCGTCTCGATGTTCGAGCTCGCGAGCATCTGGTAGACGTAGTCGTTGCCCATCCGTCGCGCCGGGTCGCCCGTGCACGACTCCTCCTGGCCGAGGACGGCGAAGCTGATCCCCGCGGCATCGAGGCACGTGGCGAATGCCCGAGCGACCTTGCGGTTCCGCTCGTCGAAGGCCGCCGCGCAGCCGACCCAGTAGAGGACGTCCAGCTCGCCGAGCCGGCCGGCGGCCGCGACGTCGGCGACGAGCGGGACCTCGAACGGGAGGCCCTTCGTCCAGTCGAGCCGGGAGGCCGGCGGCTGGCCCCACGGGTTGCCGACGCCCTCCATGTTCCGGAACGCCCCGTTGAGCTCGGCCGGGAAGCGCGAATCCTCGAGGACGAGGTTCCGGCGCAGCCCCACGATCTTGTCGACATGCTCGATGAGGACCGGACAGGCCTCCACGCAGGCTCCGCACGTGACGCAATCCCAGACCGCGTCGAAGGAGATCGCATTGCCGACGATGGGCGCCGCCATCGCGGCCGCGCTCGGGCGCGCCTCCGGCAGCCCGAAGGTCTCACGCACGCCCGGGCTGTTCGGAATGAGGTCGATGCCAGCCTCGGCGCCCTTTGCCATCTCCCGGATGCCCATGATCATGAGCTTCGGGTTCAGCGGCTTGCCGGTGTTCCAGGCCGGGCACGCCTCCTGGCAGCGCCCGCACTCCGTGCACGTGAACCCATCGAGAAGGTCCTTCCAGCCGAGGTCCTGGAGCGTTCGAAGGCCGAACGTCGCGTCCTCCGCCTCGAGGTCCATCGCCGGCAGCTGGCCGCGCGGGGCGAGCTTCCGCAGGTAGACGTTGACGAAGCTCGTGTAGACGTGGAAGTGCTTGTTCGTCGGGATGAAGACGAGAAAGGCCGCGAGCACGCCGACGTGGCTCCACCACAGGCCGACGAAGGCCGCCTCGGTGACCGGTTCGCCCAGGTCCCGGAGGGGCACCGCGATCAGGTTCGCGACGATCGCACCCGGGACGTCGCCGTGCGCCGCCGCCTCGAAGGCCTGGGCCAGGAACTCGGTCGAGACGACGAGGAAGATCATCAGGAGGATGAGCATCCCGGTCCGGCCGAGGGTCAGCCGCGCCGGCCGGACGACGAGCCGTCGCCAGGCCGCGTACGCCAGGGCGACATAGACGCCGACGGCCACGAGATTCTGGAGCCCGGTCAGGAACGCCCAGACCAGCCCGTCGAGCGGGAAGCCGAGGACTGCCTGGAGCAGGCCGCCCGTGACCATGTTGATGTTGCCGATGAGGAGGGTCGTCGATCCCAGGAAGATCGCGTAGTGCATGACGCCGACGCGCCGCTCGCGGAACATGCGGGTCTGCAGGAACGCGTGGCGGACGAGGCCCCAGAGCCGGCGCGGGATCTCGGTCGACCCGCTCGGCCCGTCCGCCCGGGCGGCAGTGAACACCCGCAGGCGGCGCGCGAGCATGAGCAGGAAGAGCCCGAACGCGCCCCAGAAGATCGGGAAGACGAGCGGGTAGGCGGGAACCTCCGCGAAGGCCGGGAACATCAGTCGGCGTCCTCCGTCACGGGCCGATCGTACGCGACACCGCCCCCTGCGGACTCGGCGGACGCGCCACCGCGACCATGGTCAAACGGCCCGGCCAGGGTCTCGAGCGCGTGGGCAAGGATCGGCTCAACGGCCCCGAGCGACTCCAGGGCGCCCCGCGGGCTGCCCGGCAGGCTGATGACGAGGGCCCGACCGGCGACCCCGCCGAGGCCCCGCGACAGGTCCGCGAGGGGCGTGACGGCCCGGCCGGCCGCCCGCATCGCCTCGCCGATGCCGGGGATCTCGTAGGCGAGGGTCGAGCGCACCGCCTGGGGGGTGACGTCCCGTGGCGTGAGCCCGGTCCCGCCGGTCAACACCACGAGCGGATGGGTCCGCGCGCCGGCACGCACCGTCTCGGCGATCACGTCGAGGTCGTCGGCGACGACGGCACGATCGACGGACGCGCCCAGCGCGGCAAGCCGGGCCGCGACGGCGGCCCCGGAAGCATCGTCGCGCGCCCCGGCCGCAACCCCATCGCTGACCGTGATGACGAGAACGCGTGTCCCCGCGGGGAGGCGGTCTGTGACGCTCCGCGCCGGGTTCTCTCCCGCCACGCCTCAGCCCTTGCGGTGGATGCGCCCGGCCGCGCGTTCGCCGGGGCGATGGCCGGCGGGCTTGCCGCCGGGCTTCCCGCCGGTCCGGGAGGCGGGTTCTGCGTCGCGCCTCCAGTCCCCACTGCGCCCGCCGGACTTCGAGACCAGCCGAATCGCCCCGATCTCGACGCCGCGTTCCACGCCCTTGACCATGTCGTAAACGGTGAGCGCCGCCACCGCGGCGGCGGTCAGCGCCTCCATCTCGACGCCGGTGGGGCCCGTGGTGGCCGCCTCCGCCCGGATCCGGAGGCCGCCGGCCGCACGATCCGGGGTGATCGCGACGACGAGATCCGTGAGGGCGATCGGATGGCAGAGCGGGATCAGCTCGGCGGTCCGCTTGCCGCCCATGACGCCTGCCAGCTCCGCGACGCCCAGGACGTCGCCCTTCGCTGCACCGCCGTCGATCACGAGCGACATGGTCTCCGGGCTGAGCGAAACGAAGGCCTCGGCGACCGCCCGGCGCGCGGTGGCCGGCTTCTCGCTCACGTCGACCATTCGTGGCCGGCCGGTTCGGTCCACGTGGGTCAGGCGTCGCCGTTCGGCGCGCGGGGCGGGGCCTCGATCCATGACTCCTCCTGTCTCCCGCGATGATGCCCCACCGGCGCCCAGGTTGGATCGCCCGGGACGTCAGGGGCGGTCGAGCCACCAGAGCTCG
>DATIUS010000083.1:0-7596 GCA_035466655.1 Candidatus Sulfomarinibacteraceae bacterium | reverse complement strand
CCGGATCATCCGCCGCGTCGACGATCCGCTCGTTCCGGAGCCGCGGATCGATCATCGGGTGCGGCCGGCCGACCGTGAACTCGTCGTCGCCGAGATCGAGGATCTCGTGGGCCTTCGCGACCTCCGGCCCGAGGGTCCAGCACAGGACCAGCTTCGCCTCGCCGGACAGTGAACCACCGGCGAACAGGCCGCGGATCCGCCACTGGCCCGGCCGAAGGCCGGCGGCGGCGGCCGTGACCGTCGCGGTGAGCGGGCCGAGGGCGAGCTTGCCGTCGCCCGGTGCGTCGGGAACCGGTTCGCCCCGCGACAGTGCGACCGCCGAGCTCGCCGCGGCCTCGAACGTGCCTGCCGGCACGAGACCCCGGGCCCGAACGGCGACCGGGTCACCGCCGAGGAAGTTGACGACGACGGGCGTGCCGACCGCGCCGGCCGCCTCCAGCACTCGTGCGGTCACCTCATCCGCGGGGGGCTTCGAGATGAGCACGATCACGCGCGTGCCGGGGTCGGCGTCGAGGCGCCGGAGCGCGGCGAGCATCATCGTGCCGCCGACCCTGCCATCCAGGTCCCGCCCGCCCACGCCGATCGCCTGCGACACGCCGGCGCCGGCCCGGTCGATGAGGCAGCTCACCTGCTGAAGCCCCGTCCCCGACGCACCGATGAGCCCGATCTCCCCGCGCCGGACGGCGTTCGCGAAGCCGAGCGGCACGCCGTCGATGATGGCCGTCCCGCAGTCCGGGCCCATCAGGAGGAGTCCGCGTTCGATCGCAAGGGCCTTCAGCTCGACCTCGTCCTCGACCGGCACGTTATCGCTGAAGAGGAAGACGTTCACGCCCAGCTTGAGGGCCTTGAGCGCCTCGGCCGTGGCGTAGGTGCCCGGTGTCGAGACGAGCGCGACGTCCGCCCCGCCGAGGTCGGAGACCCCCTCGGCAATCGTTCGCCATTGCGTCCTGACGGTCTCGGCGGTCGCGCCCTCCTCCGCGCCGGCGAGCCGCTCCGCCGCCCGGTCGAGGGCCGATTCGGCGACGACCTCGTCGTCCGCGGCCAGCGCGACGACGAGGTCGTTCGGGCCGGCATCGAGCGCCGCTTCGGCGAGCAGGCCGGCCCCGGCGAGGACCTCCCGGTTTGCCGGCGTGGCCATGACGAGTCCGGCCCGGCCGATTCCGGGGAGGCTCTCGAGCTCGGCGGCGATCTGCATCAGCTCGACCGAGTCCCGGTAGCTGTTCCGGAAGACCCGGGCGTGGACGGTCACGCGGCCCTCCGCGTCGTGGCCGGCGAGCCCGCCGCTTCCAGGCCGGCGGCGGCATCGAGGCCGGCGAGGAGCCCGACGAGCGTATCCGTTCCCGAGGTCGCGCCCCAGCCGAGGACGCGCCCGACGGCCGGCTCGATTGCCGTGCTGTCGGGTCCGAGCAGCCCGGCGACGAGCCCGTGGATGCCGCCGGTGAACTCACCCGCGGCCGCGTGCCTGAGGAACGTCGCGGCGACCGCGGTGGTCCGCGCCGCGGCGCCGCTGGCCACCGGTCGCAGGAACGCCAGCCGGCCCATCGCCGACCCGTCCATCGCCACGATCGCCGCCGCGAAGCCGACGAGGGCGTCGTCCCCGGACGGGGTCAATCCCGGCCCGAGGCCCACGAGGTCCCCGGCGGCCCGGCGGGCGCGCGCCGCGTCCCCACCCCGAATCGCGTCACCGAGCCCGGCGAGCCGCGGCGCGGCCACCTGGGCGACCAGGGGCAGGGACCTCCGGTCGAGGGGGGCGAGCAGCGCGCCGAGGCCGACGACAGCGTCGGTGCGGCGCGCGACAAGGACGGATGCAAGTGCACGAACCTCCGCCGCGCGCGACCGCCAGCGCGCCTGGGCGACAACGTCCGCGGCGTTCCCCACGGGGTGGACGAGCCGGGGCGACCAGGACGCGGCCTGCGAGACGTCGATCGTCAGCCCGGCACCGGGCAGCTCGACCCGCGCTCCGTCGACCTCGACCGGCATGCCGGCCAGGACGCCGGATCGCCGGAAATCGACGGCGCGAGCGAGGCGAACGCCGTTCGGCAGCAGATCGACGGCGGGTCCCGCCAGCGTGACGAGCCGGCTGCCGAGCTCGAGGTTGACGACCGAGGGGAAGACGCTGTGCACGCTGCCCGAGCCGCGGCGCCCGAGGATGGGCGCAACGGGATCGCTGACAAGCGTGGCCTCGAGCACGCCGTGCCGAACGTGGCTGCCCTCCATCGCCCTGAATCGTAGGCACCGGTCCGGGTTGCGTCACTAGCCGATCTCGACATTGACGTGGCCATTGACTGTCGAGTATTCATAGTCCGTGCAGACAGAGCCCGTGCAGGAAGCGCCCGGCCCGCGCCCCCCGCTCGCGCCTCTTCAGGACATCCCGCCCACGGACGCGTTCCGGGTCGCGGACGCCGTTCGACTGCCGGTGCTCCAGGGCGCCCGGGTGGTCGGTGGTGCGGGCGGCCTCGAGCGTCCGGTTCGCTCCGTGAACGTGATGGAAGTGCCGGACATCGTCGAGTGGGTCAAGCCGGACGAGCTTCTCCTTACCACGGCGTACCCGCTCCGCGACGATCCGGCGGCCCTGATCGCGCTCATCCCCCGGCTGGCCGCGCGCGGTCTCGCCGGGATCGCCCTGAAGCCCACCCGATACATCGCGGCGACGCCACCGGCGATGATCGAGGCCGCTGACAGCCTCGGCTTTCCGCTGATCGAGCTTCCCGCCGACGCCTCGTTCAACGAGATCATCAACGCGGTCCTGTCGGAGATCCTCGCCTCGCAGACCGTCCGGCTCCAGCGCTCGGCCGCCATCCACGACCGGTTCACGTCGATCGTCCTGTCCGGCGGCGGCCCTCGCCAGATCACCGAGGCGCTGGGCGACCTGATCGGGCGGTCGGTGACGATCGTCGATGCCGGTGGAGCCGTCCTGTGGCGGACCGCGCCGAACGGTGAGCCGAACGAGAACACGGTCGCCCAGCCGATCCAGGTGGGGGCGGAACGGTACGGCGCGATCCTCGTCGGCGGCGGCGCGGCCGGCCTCGGGCCGGAGCAGCTGGAGGCGATCGAGCACGCCGCGACCGTGGCGGCGCTCCGCCAGGTCCAGGCCCGGGCCGTCGCGGAGGCGGACCGGCGCTTCCAGGCGGTCTGCCTCGAGGAGCTCGTCACCGGTCACGTCGCGGATCGGAGCGTCCTGATGGAGCGTGCCGCGGCGTTCGCCTGGGACCTCGCCGTGCCGCGCGCCGTGCTCCTCGCGGAGGTCGAGGCCGTCGCCGGCCGTCCGTTCGCGGCCCTCGCCGGCACGCCCGAGGAGGGCGAGCTCCGCCACCGGCTGGTCGAGGCCGCGCGGTCCAGCCTGGGCCCGTCTGCGATCACCTGGGAGCGGAGCCGGGAGATCGGATCGCTCGTCGCCGCGCCGGGCGACGGCATGGCAGGCCTCCGGGAGGCCGGCGCGGCCTTCCAGGCCGAGGCCGCGCGACGCCTGCCCGGCGGTGTGGTCAGCATCGGGATCGGGCGGCCGGCCGCGGATCCGCTCCGGATCGACCAGTCGTTCAACGAGGCGCGCCGGGCCCTGGCGATCGGACGCTGGAGCCGAGGGCCGGGCCACCTGCTCCTCTTCTCCGACCTCGGCGTGGACCGGCTCCTCGCGGACGTCCCGGAGGCGGAAGTGGAGGCCTATTGCCGGTCCGTCCTGGGTGCTCTGGAGGCGTACGACGGGGCCCACGGGACGGCACTCGTCCGGACGCTCGATACCTACCTCGCGACGCGCAACGTGGCCCTCGCGGCTCGCCAGCTGTTCGTCCACTACAACACGCTGAAGAACCGCCTCGCCAAGATCGAGGAGATCAGCGGGCCGTTCCTCGACGACCCGGAACGCTGCCTTAGCCTCTCGCTCGCCATCCGCCTCCGGCGCGTCCCGGCCCTCTGAAGCGGGGACCTCGTTCGGACGGCAGGGGCGTGAGCGCGTGGCGCGTGCCTCCGTCCGAGCGGCATCACTCCCCTGGGACCGGGGAACCGGCCCAATTGGCCGTTGACACCGCCTCCTACCGGTCGCATCCTTCCGATTCGACGACGAGGTAAACCGGTACAGCGGCGTTGGCGGGGGCGCGTCGCGACCGCCGTGTGGCCCAGGCCGGCCCGTTCGCCTCGCGGTCGAATACGTCCTTTCAGCGGACCGCGTTTGGAGTGTCCCTCCCCGGGTCCCATTCCCGGGCACTCATCCCCGGCCTTTCCGGGGCCGGTGCCGTCCTGGTCCTGGAGGTGCCCCGAGATGATCGCCTCGACCCTGCGGACGGAGACCCCGGTTCGCCGGCGGCTCCTGGTTGCCGCCTCGATCGTCCTCTTCCTGACGTCGCTCTTTCCGGCGTCGTCCGGGCCGCTGGCCCCGCGGGGCGTCCTTGGCGCCAACCCGGCATCGGTGACGATCGCCGGCAGCCTCCAGAGTGAGCTCGGGTGCGCCGGCGACTGGGATCCGGCCTGCGCAGCCACGCACCTGGCGTACGACGGCAACGACGACGTCTGGCAGGGCCAGTGGGCTGTCCCGGCCGGCGCGCACGAATACAAGGCCGCACTGAACGACTCGTGGACCGAGAACTATGGCGCCTTCGCGACCCGGGACGGCTACAACATCTCGCTCGTCGGCGGCCAGAGCGTGAAGTTCTACTACTCCCATCAGACCCACTGGATCACCGACAACGTCAACTCCGTGATCGCCGTGGCGCCCGGGAGCTTCCAGAGCGAGCTCGGCTGCTCCGGCGACTGGGACCCGGGCTGCCTCCGGTCCTGGCTCCAGGACCCGGACGGCGACGGCATCTACGCGTTTGAGACGACCGTGCTGCCGCCCGGCAACTACGAGGCCAAGGTCGCCCTAAACGAGAGCTGGGACGTCAACTACGGCCAGGGTGGCGTCCAGAACGGCGCCAACATCGCCTTCTCCGTCCAGAACCCATCGACGGTCGAGTTCAGCTACGACGCGCTGAGCCACGTCCCGTCGATCACGGTGACCTCGTTCGGGCCGGCGCCGGACAACAACGTCGAATGGGATGGCCTTCGCCACGACTCGCGCGACACGCTCTACCGCGCGCCCGGCGGCGCGGTCCCGGCCGGCACGCCGGTCACCCTCCGGTTCCGGACGTTCCACAACGACGTCACGTCGGTCAAGGTGCGCACCTACAGCCTGAATGCTGGCGCGCAGGAACTCCTCCCGATGACGCTCGCGGCATCGGACATCTCGTGCTACGAGGCCGCGTTGGCGGCCCTGACCTGCGACTTCTGGGAGGCCACGCTCCCGGGGGCCGTGCCGGACAACATCTGGTACCGCTTCGTCGTCACCGACGGCATCGACACGGACTACTACGCCGACAACACGGCCGCCCTCGACGGGGGCCTCGGCGTGACGACGGACGACGCCGTGGATCGCAGCTGGGCGCTGATGGTCCACGTTCCGGGCTTCGAGGCCCCGGCCTGGGCCCAGGACGCCGTCATTTACCAGATCTTCCCGGACCGCTTCCGGAACGGGCGCAAGGACAACGATCCGAAGACCGGCGACGTCCGCTACGACGACCCGGTCATCAAGCTCGGCTGGGGCGTCCTCCCCGAGGGCTACTGCCGGAACTACGCGGATGGCAACACCAACTGCCCGTGGCGCTTCGACACCACGCCGCCCGATTGGAGCCCCACGAAGGAAGGGCCACGCGGCCGCGACTACCATGGTGGCGACCTCAAGGGCGTCGACCAGCAGCTCGACTACCTCGCGACGCTCGGCGTGACCGCGATCTACTTCAACCCCATCTTCGATGCCGGGTCGAACCACAGCTACGACACGCAGGACTACTACCGGATCGACCCATACTTCGGCACGCAGAAGGACTGGGACAACCTCGTCAAGCACGCCAATGAGCGCGGAATCCGAGTCATCCTGGACGGCGTCTTCAACCACCTGTCGTCGGACAGCCCGCTCTTCGATCGCTATCACCACTACGCCACGGTCGGGGCGTGCGAGTCGTCGACGTCGCCGTACCGCTCGTGGTTCACGTTCCACGACGTGCCGCCCGGGACCGGGACCTGCGCGAGCAGCACCGGCGTCGCAGATTCGGCGACCTACGACGGCTGGTTCGGCTTCGACTCTATCCCCGTGGTCACCAAGACCCTGCCCGAGGTCCAGGCGTACTTCCTGACCGCCCCGGACAGCGTCGCGAAGCACTGGCTCAACTCCGGCGCGTCCGGATGGCGCCTGGACGTGTCCGGCGATTCCTCCTTCCCGACCGGCTACTGGGAGTCGTTCCGGAGCGTGACCAGGGCGCTCGATCCGGACAGCCTCTCGATCAGCGAGACGTGGCAGAAGGACAGCACGCTGCTCCGGATGCTCCGCGGCGACCGGCTCGACACGACGATGAACTACCGGCTCCGTGACGCCATCATCGGGCTCCTGGCCCCCGGTCCCTTCGACTCGAAGGGTTTCGGCGACAGCGGGCGGATCATCAGCACGTCCGAGTTCGCGAACCGGGTGGCCTCGATCCGCGAAGACTACCCAGATGCCGCCTACTACTCGCTCATGAACCTCCTCGACAGCCACGACACCGAGCGACTCCTCTGGACGCTCACGCCGGGCGCCGAGACGACCGCGGACAAGGAGACCAACGCCACGAACCTGGATGCCGGCAAGCTCCGGGTCCGCCTGGCGAGTCTTATCCAGTTCGCGATGCCGGGCGCGCCCACCGTCTACTACGGGGACGAGGTCGGTATGACGGGTGACGATGACCCGGACGACCGGCGGACGTATCCGTGGGCGGATCTCGGCGGATCACCCGACCTCTCGATGCTCTCCCACTACCAGACCCTGACGGGTCTCCGCAACACCCTCCCGGTGCTCCGGAACGGCGACATCCGGTTCCTCCTTTCGGACAGCGCGGCGGAAACGCTCGCCTTTGCGCGGAGCAACGCTGACCACGCGGCGATCGTCGCGATCAACCGGTCCGGCACCACGAAGACCCTCGAGATCCCGGTCGCCGGATTCCTCGCCGGCGGTACCGTCCTCGCCCGCACCTACGGCGTCGGCGTGGTCGCAGCCGGGAGCGTCACCGTCGCCGGCGGAATCCTCGAGGTCACGCTGCCGGCACTGAGCGGGCTGCTCCTCGCGACCGGGCCGATCGACCTTGCGCCGCCGGCCGCACCGGCGAACCTGCACGTCACCAACGAGGGGAACGGCCAGGTGTCGGTCGCCTGGGACGCCGTCCCGGGTGCCGCCGGGTATGACGTCTACGCCAGCCCGCTCTCGGGTGGCGGCTTCATCAAGCAGAATGCGGACCCGGTCGGCGGGCTCACCTTCACCGTCACCGGCCTTCGGAACGCGGCAACCACGTTCATCGTCGTCCGCGCGCTCGACGCGGCCGGTAACGCCAGCGCGCCTTCGAACGAAGCGGAAGGAATGCCGCACTTGGTCATCGGCTGGGCCAACCTCCAGTGGCCGCCGTCGATGACCCATACGATCTCGGCCATCGACCGCACGGATACTGCGTACGGCCAGGTCTGGATCGACGGCGCCACCAGCGGGCCCGGCGCCACTCCGGGACTCTGGGCCCAGCTGGGCTTCGGGCCGGCCGGCTCCAACCC
>DATIUS010000082.1:0-4202 GCA_035466655.1 Candidatus Sulfomarinibacteraceae bacterium | reverse complement strand
CCGACGACGACCACCGCGAGGACCGCGATGCCCGCCATCGTGCGCATCGTCAGATGGAAGCGCCGGCCACCGAGCGGGAACGGCCAGCGGCGCTCCTGCCCCGTGGTTTGGACTTCCAGAAGGGCGGCTCGGACGGCATGGTCGGGTGCCTGGGTTGGCCCCTCCTCCAGCCAGAGCCGGGCTGCACGTTCGATCGAGCGGTCGTCGGTCATGCCGATCGCCCCCCATTGATGAGGCGCTCCCGGTTGCCTTCGAGCATCGTTCGGAGCCCTCGCGTGGCGTAGTGCAGGCGTGATCGGGCCGTGCCCGCAGGGATCTCCAGCAGCTCGGCGATCTCAACGAGCGGCAGGCCGATGTAGTGGTGCAGGACGAAGACTGCGCGTTGATCGAGCGGGAGCCGACGGAACGCTCGCTCCAGTTCGTCGCGGTCAGCCAGGGCATCGCTGTCGTCCGGCGTGCGCGGCCCGTCGGCGGGCAGCACGCGGACGCTGGCGATCCAGGGACGCGCCCGCTGCGACTCGTCGTAGCAGGCATTGACGAGGATCCGATGGAACCACGCCTCGGCGCGATCGGGTTCCCGCAGATTGGGAATCCGGCGCCAGGCGATGACGAGGGCGTTCTGCAGCGCGTCCTCGGCAAGACCCGTGTCGCGCAGGATCCGGTAGGCCACCGCGTAGAGCGCGTCGCTGACCTGGTGCACCAGGACGGCGAACGCCTCACGGTCACCCCGACGGGCCTGCTCGACGAGGTCTCGATCCACCTCGACCTCCGTGCGTCCGGGCCCAGCGGGTCCGGATCAACCACTATGACGGTCCATCGATGCCTGAACGTTCAGAATGACGTCAGACTCCGCCGAAACCTCGGGCAGATTGCCGACGCCGCCCGGACGTGCCACGATCCCCGCGACCGCGTCCCGTGTCTCCCGTCGCTCGTCGGCCGGACTCGTGACGCCCCGAGTGAAGCAGGCGCGACATGGCTCGACTCCAGCGACGCCGGTTCTCGCAGCCCTACGAGACCCGCGTCATCCCGAAGGGCAAGGTGGACATCGTCCAGCTCGACGACATCGTGGTCGGCCGGATGTCGTTCGAGCCCGGCTGGAAATGGTCGCGCGAGGTGGCGCCGCTCGCCGGGACCCCGACCTGCATGTACCGTCACGTCGGGTTCGTCCAGTCGGGCGTGCTCATCGTCGAGATGGACGACGGCACCACGCTGCGTCTCGAGCCCGGCGACGTCTTCGAGATCCCGCCCGGTCACGACTCCGAGGTGGTCTCCGACGAACCGTGGGTGGCCATCGACTTCGCCGGGGCCCGGACCTTCGCTCAGGCGGCGGATGCTCGGGCGGAGCGGGTCCTCGCGTCCATCCTGTTCACCGACATCGTGGACTCGACGGCCACCGCCGAGCGCCTCGGCGACGACGCCTGGAAGCCGCTCGTCGCCCGGCACAACGAGGTGATCCTGGGCGAGCTGGACCGATACCGCGGGCGGATCATCAAGACCACGGGCGATGGTGTGCTGGGCCTGTTCGACGGCGCGGAGCGCGCGGTCCGCTGCGCGTCGGCGATCTGCGTCGCCGCCCGGGAGATGGGCCTCGCGATCCGGGCCGGCATCCATACCGGCGAGGTGGAGCTCGCCGCGGGCGACGTTCGCGGCGTCGCCGTGCACACGGCAGCGCGGATCATGGCCCTTGCCGGGCCGAGCCAGGTGGTTGTCTCGGCCACGACGCACGAGTTCCTCGCCGGCTCGGGCCTCGAGTTCGAGGACGGCGGGATGCACGAGCTCAAGGGTCTGACTGGGCTGCGCCAGGTCTTCCGACTGTCGATCGTGCCGGCCGGGACTTGAGCAGCGGGGGCCGTCGCGTCGGCCGAACGTGTCCTGAGCGGACCCGAAGTCAGGCGGTCAGGCGCCGGAACGCCCACAGCGTGGCGCCCTGGAGGACGATAGCCAGGATCCCGATGGCGATCACCGCTCGACCCAGGACGTCGCCTTCGATGCCGACGGTCATCAGCGAGCGCATCGCTTCGATGACGTAGCTGATCGGGTTCCAGTCGTTCACGACCCGGAGCCAGTCGGGCATGAGCGCGGCCGGCACGAAGGCCGTCGACATGAACGCGATCGGCATGAACAGCATCGCCAGGGTACTCGTGGCCTGCTCGTTCCGGGTCAGCAGGGCCGGGACCATCGACGTGCCGGCCCAGCCGATCCCGAAGGCGCCGCCGAGGACCGCGATCCCGACGAACCCGGCGACCCCGGTCGCGATGTGGGCGCCGAGCAGCACCGCCAAGGCCAGGATCGCGGCGGCCATCGCAGCGGACACCACGAACAGGAGGACCAGCTCCCCGGCGAGGATCGCGTAGCGGTCGATCGGGCTGGCCCGGAGCTTGTCGAGGTAGCCATTGCGCCAGTCGACGAGGAGGTTGCCGCCCGCCCAGGCGGTCGCGAAGAAGACGGTGAACGCGACCTGGCCCGGGGCGAGGTAGTCGAGGTAGCTGCCGGGAGCCTCGCCGCTGCCGCCGCCCGCCGAGCTGAAGCCCGGGACGGACACGATCTCCTTGAACAGCTGGCTGAAGACGAAGAGCTGCATCAACGGGAAGAGCAGCGTGGAGATCGGGTTGGCCGGGACGCGGTAGTAGCGCTTGAGCGCGCGCGTCCCGAGCAGGCCCGTCTGGCGCAGGAACTCCCCGAGGCCACCCATCACATCCACCCGAGCTCGATCGGCCGGTCCGCTTCCTCGGCCCGGATGCGGCGCCCGCAGTAGCGGAGGAAGACGTCGTCGAGCGTCGGCTCGCGCATCGTCAGCCCCTCCACGACGAGGCCGGCGCCGTCCAGGCGACGGAGGATCGCCGGGATCGCACCGTGCGCGTCGGCCACGGCAACGGACAGGCCGCGCTCCGTCCGTTCGATCGCAGACACCCCGCCGACCCCGAGTGCGTCCGGACCGGCGGCGACGAGGGCATCCGCCGCGGCCGCGGCTTCCGGCGCCAGCGTCACCTCCACGTGATCCGCCCCCACCGCGCGCTTGAGCTCCGCCGGGGCGCCGTCGACCACGATCCGGCCCTCATCCACGATCGCCAGGCGACCGCACAGCCGGTCCGCCTCCTCCATGTAGTGGGTCGTCAGGAACATCGTCGTGCCGGCCGCATTGACCCGCACGAGCTCCTCCCAGAGCGCCGCCCGGCTCTGGGGGTCGAGGCCTTCGGTCGGCTCGTCGAGGAAGAGCACCTCCGGCCGGTGGATGAGGGCCGTCGCGAGGTCGAGCCGCCGCTTCATGCCGCCCGAGTACGCTCCCGCGTAGCGGTCCGCCGCGGCCCCGAGGTTCATGAGCTCGAGCAGCTCGTCGATTCGGGTGCGCAGCTCCGGCTCCGGCACCCGCCGCAGGCGCCCGATCAGCTGGAGGTTCTCGCGCCCGGTGAGGAGCCCCTCCACCGCCGGGCTCTGCATCGCCAGGCCGACCCGGGCGCGCACCGCGGCCGCGTCGGCCGCGACATCGAGGCCGACGACCCGGGCCACGCCCGAGGTCGGGCGGGTGAGCGTGGCGAGGACCTTGATCGTCGTCGTCTTGCCGGCGCCGTTCGGTCCCAGGAACCCGAAGAACTCGCCGGCGCCGACATCGAACGTGATGCCGTCGACGGCGCGCACGCCGGGCTTGCCCCGACCGCCGCCGTAGACCTTGACGAGGTCGCGGACCTCGACGACGTTGCGGGGCGTGCCGATCTTGCCGGCCATGCCGATCGTCCCGGCCGTGCCGGCTGGCGGCGGCGAACCGGGCCCGGTCAGAATGGCTTCACCCGCATCAGCCAGGCCAGGACGACGATCCCGCCGATCCCGATCGAGGCCGGGAGCGCCGGCCGGATCCCGGCGAGCGCGGCCGCCAGCTCATCGGGCGTGCCGGGCTGGCGGGGCGGGTCCGTGGGCTTGTCTCCCTGGACCCGCATCCCGAGGGCAATCCTGACGCGGTTCATCGGGATCCCTGCCAGAGGTGTCATCGCGCCGATCACGACGACGACAACGATGATCGAGGCCCACGGCCAGAACTTCGAGAAGTGGTCGCCCACGATCGCGGCGACGATCCCGAGCCCGATCGCGACGAGGAGGCCGATGCTCGCAAGCATCAGCGATCCCCCGGACAGGTCGAGGATCGCCGCCAGGCGGACCGGGTCGCGCTCTGAGCGGACCCGGAACATCGCGAACGCCGAGGCGCCGTG
>DATIUS010000081.1:0-12116 GCA_035466655.1 Candidatus Sulfomarinibacteraceae bacterium | reverse complement strand
TACGGAATCGCCGTGGCGCCGACGACCCCCGGCGGGATCGAGCGCCTGTTCCGGGTCAAGCGGCGGCCGCCGGACCGGGCGATCGCGCTGCTGCTCGCCGACGCTGCGGGGGCCTGGACACTCGGCGAGCCGTCACCCGTGGCACTCGCGCTGGCGGCCGAGCTGTGGCCGGGGCCGCTCACGCTCGTGCTCCGCCGACACCCGGACGCGACGCTTCCGGAGGGGATCGCCACGGACGGCACGACGGTGGGGGTGCGACTCCCGGACCACCCCGCCCCGCGCGCCCTGGCCGCTGCCGTCGGGCCGCTGCCGACCACCTCGGCGAACCTGTCGGGTCGCCCCGACGCGCTCGACGCGGCGGCCGTGCTGGCCGAGCTGGCGGACGGCGTGGATCTCATCCTCGACGGCGGCAGGACGCCGGGCGCGCGTCCCTCGACGGTCGTCGACGTGACGACCGACCCGCCGACGATCCTGCGCGCCGGCGAGATCGGGGAGGCGCGGGTGCGGCAGGTCTGTGAGCGAGTGTGGGACGATACCGGCCGCCGCTCGACGCGGCCGAGGGAGGAGGGCGCGCCACGATGACCGTCGCGAACGACCGTCGGCTGGGCTGGGCGACCATCGCGGACGTGGACCCCGAGCTCTGGAGCGCCATGCTCGGCGAGCGCCGCCGCCAGCGCGAGAAGATCGAGCTCATCGCCAGCGAGAACTACACGTTCGCCGCCGTCATGGAGGCACAGGGCTCCTGGCTCACCAACAAGTACGCGGAGGGCCTGCCGGGCAGGCGGTACTACGGCGGCTGCGAGTACGTCGATATCGCCGAGAACCTCGCCAGGGACCGCGCGCTCGCGCTCTTCCCCGGCTCGGAGCACGTCAACGTCCAGCCCCATTCCGGCGCCCAGGCGAACATGGCCGCCTATTTCAGCGTCCTCGCGCCGGGAGACCGGATCCTCGGCATGAACCTCGCCCACGGCGGCCACCTGACCCACGGCTCGCCGGTCAACTTCTCCGGCCGGATGTACGAGGTCCACGCGTACGGCGTTGACGAGGCGACCCGGACGATCGACTACCCGGCCCTCGAGGCGCGGGCGCGGGAGATCCGCCCCAAGGTCGTCGTCGCCGGGGCGTCGGCCTACCCGCGGATCATCGACTTCGAGCGGATGGCCGCGATCGCCCACGGCGTCGGCGCGCTCCTGTTCGTGGACATGGCCCACATCGCCGGCCTGGTTGCCGCCGGCCTCCACCCGAGCCCATTCCCGCACGCCGACATCGTCACGACGACCACCCACAAGACGCTTCGCGGACCGCGGGGCGGGATGATATTCAGCCGCACCGAGCTCCCCGACGCCGTGGACCGGGCCGACTTCCCGGCGGTGAAGTCCACCCTCGCGGCGCAGATCGACCGGACCGTCTTCCCCGGCGTCCAGGGTGGCCCGCTCATGCACGTGATCGCCGGCAAGGCGGTCGCCCTCCTCCTCGCCGCGGGCGAGGACTTCCGCCGCGACCAGCGGCGGACCGTCGAGAACGCCGCGCTCCTCGCCTCCGAGCTCGCCGCCCGCGGCGCTCACGTCGTGTCGGGCGGGACGGACAACCACCTCGTGCTCGTGGACGTCACGCCCCTCGGCGTGACCGGCAAGGAGGCCGAGCACCTCCTCGACGAGATCGGGATCACGGTCAACAAGAACGCCATCCCGTTCGATCCCCTCCCGCCGAACACCTCGTCGGGGATCCGGATCGGCACGCCCGCCGCCACGACCCGCGGCCTCGGGCTGGACGAGATGCGAGCGATCGCCCGGCTCATCACCGAGGCGATCGCCCGGCGCGACGACGAGGCCGCGCTCGGCGCGCTGGCCGCGGAGGTTTCCGACATCACCCGACGTTTCCCGGTCCCGGGCCTTCCCGACGAGGTGGCGTGACCTTCATCCGGGAGACCGGCGACGTCCTGCCCCTGCTGATCGGGGGCTTCGTCGCCGCCGCGGCGATCTCGCTCGTCCTCACCCCACTCGTCCGGGCCGTGGTCCGGCACCGCGGCATCGTCGACGCGCCGAACCACCGCCGGGTGAATCTCTCCCCGGTGCCGCGCGGCGGCGGCGTCGCGGTCGTGGCGGCCTTCCTCGTCGTGGCGGGGGGCCTGGTCGTCCTTGGCGACGGGATCGGTCCGATGCCGTCGCCCCGTTCGATCACCGGCGGGGAGCTCCTGGCGCTCTTCCTCGGCGGGGCGATCGCCGCCGTCATCGGGGCGGTGGACGACCTGTTCGACCTGCGGGTCCGCTGGCAGCTCCTCGGCCAGGTCGGCCTGGCCGTCCTCGCGGTCGTCCTCGGCGTCGGGGTCGAGGCGATCAGCAACCCGTTCGGGCCCGGCACGATCGCGTTCGGGGCGCCGTTCGCGGCCGCGTTCACGATCGTCTGGGTCGTCGGCATGATCAACAGCATCAACTTCATCGACGGCCTCGACGGGCTGTCGACCGGGATCGGGCTGATCGCCGCCCTGACGCTCGGGATCCTCAGCTTGACGACCGGGGTGGCCCAGCCGTTCGTGGCCGTGCTGTGCGTCGTGCTGGCCGGCGCGCTCCTCGGCTTCCTGCGCTTCAACTTCCGGCCGGCGTCCATCTTCCAGGGCACGGCCGGGGTCATGTTCATGGGCTATGCCCTGGCGATCCTGTCGATCATCGGCGCCGCGAAGGTCGTCGTCGCGGTCCTCGTCCTGGGCGTCCCGATCATCGACACCTTCTGGGTCATCGTCCGGCGCCTGGTCGGCGGGCGATCGCCATTCACCGCCGACCGCGGGCACATCCACCACCGGCTGCTGGACCTGGGCCTCGGCCACCGGGGCACGGTCCTCCTGATCTACGCCATCTGCGCGGCCCTCGGCCTGCTGTCCCTGCTCGTGTCGACCGCGACGCAGGTCTACGCGTTCCTCGGGGTCCTCGTCGGGTTCGGGGTCCTGCTCTTCCTGCTCACGCGCGGCCCGAGCGAGGCCCTGGAGCCCGACAGCTACGAGGCGGAATCCGGCGAGCCCGCCGACGCGACGGGCGCCGTGGACGCGCCGGAGCCGCCGGGCCGCTAGGACCGGGCTGCCGGGGCGGGAGCCACGGGCCCGGTCCGTTACCGAGTCGCAACCTCCGGCGGCGGCGTCCGTTCGGGTGTTTGGTATACTCCCGGGGCTTTGCCAGGTCGCGGATGATCGAACCGGGCCGCGGGGCGGCGTACTTCGCCCTCTTCTCGGAGATCGGGTTCGTCCTTCTGGTCACCACCCTGGCGGGCGTTGGCCTCGGCTACTGGGCCGACACGCGACTGGGGACGATCCCCCTCTTCGTCCTCGTCGGCCTGTTCGTGGGGATGGGGATCGGCGCCCGGGCGGTCTGGTTGCTCATCAGCCGGTTCCTGGCCCGGTTGGACGATCGGCAGTAGCGCCCACGGGCGCACGGAACGAGCCTCGACGAGCGCGGCGGGTGCCGCGCTCCTGTGTGTGGAGCGAGCGTTGACGAACGAGCGGACGGTCGAGACGGCCGCCCCGGGATCGAAGCGGAACATGATCCTCGCGGCCCTCGCGGCCGTGCTGGTCCTCGATGTGCTCGCCGCGATCTTCGTCCCGCCCTTCCCGAAGGGCGGCCAGCCCGGCGACGCGATCCAGTTCCCCGCCGACGGCATCACCTCCAACCTCGAGCTGCCGGCGCCGCACGTCGTCTGGGACCTCGCGCCGGACCAGCACTCCGAGGGGATCCTCCAGTTCCACCCGAGCATCACCTCGTCCATCCTGACCTCGTGGATCGTGATGGCGATCGTGCTCCTCGTCATGGTCCTCGCCACCCGCCGGATGCGGCAGGTGCCGAGCGGCATCCAGAACGTCGTCGAGTTCGCCTATGAGGCCCTGCAGGGCTTCGCGACGTCACTCGGCGGGCCGCGTGCGGCGCGCTACGTGCCGCTCTTCGCCGCCTTCTTCCTGTACATCCTGTTCTCCAACTGGAGCGGCCTCGTGCCGCCGGTCGGCAAGCTCGAGTTCCTCCGCGCGCCCACGAGCGACGTGAACATCACGATCGGCCTCGCGCTGGTGAGCTTCACGATCTTCCAGGCGGAGGGGTTCCGGAACCTGGGGTTCCGGGGCTACCTGTCCAAGTTCTTCCCGCTCGGGGAGTTCCGGAACGGGGTCGGGGCGGGGGTCATCGCGATGTTCGTCGGCCTGGTCGAGCTCCTCCTCGAGTTCGTCAAGCCGCTCACGCTGTCGATGCGACTCTTCGGCAACATCTTCGGCGGCGAGGTGGCGCTCGGCGTCATGACTGCGCTGACCGTCGCCATCATCCCGGTCGCCCTCGTCAGCCTCGAGTTCCTGCTGAATTTCGTCCAGGCCCTCATCTTCAGCGTCCTCACCCTCATGTTCATCCTCGCGGCGATCGAGGGGCACCACTCGGACGAGCACGAGCCCGCGCACGGGCCCGCGTCCGAGGGAGCGGTCGCGGCGCACCCGGCCCCGGCATCGGCCAGCTGACCATCGGTCCCATGGAGTCCGGGCCATGTCCCGGTACAGGAGGAAGAACCCGCAATGGAGAACATCGGCGCAGGCCTCGCGGCCCTCGGCGTCCTCGGCCCCGGCATCGGCATCGGCATCCTCGCCGGCATGTCGAGCAGCGCGATCGGGCGTAACCCCGATGCCGCCGGCCAGATCCGCGGCCTCGCGATCATCCTCGCGGCGTTCGCGGAAGGCCTCGGCGTCCTCGCGATCGTCGTCGGCATCCTGACGATCTTCATCGGCTAGACGAACCGGTAGCGGAGCTCATCCCGTGGATCTGTTCGCCCTCGTGGGCGGGATCGCCCAGGGGGCGGTCGCGCTCGCCGCGGAGGAGGAATCCGCCGGGCTGGTGATCAACGGCTTCTGGATCATCGTCTCGGCCGCGAACTTCCTGTTCTTCCTGTTCGTCATCTGGGTCCTCGCCTTCCGGCCGATCAGCACGATGCTGGCCACCCGCCGGGAGCGCATCGAGCAGGGGCTCAAGGATGCTGAGCAGGCCCGTCGGGACCGTGAGAGCGCGGAGCAGGAGCGGCTGGTCGTCCTGGCCGAGGCTCGACGGGAGGCGAACGACATCCTTGCCCGTGCCCAGAAGGTGGCCCAGGAGACGCGCGACGCGGACATCGCCGCCACCCGCGAGGAGCTCGATCGGATGCGCACCCGCGCGACGACCGAGATCGAGGCGGAGAAGCAGCGCGCGCTCTCGGACCTCCGCGCCGAGGTCGCCGACCTCGCGCTGTCCGCCGCCGGCGTCGTGGTCGGCGAATCGATGACCGGCGATCGGCAGCGGCGCCTGGTGGAGGAGTTCCTCCGCGAGGCCGCCGCCGGGGACGCCCGCAACTGATGGCCGCCTGATGGCCCGCCCCACCACCGCCGGACGCCGCTACGCGGAGGCCGCCTTCGAGCTGGCCGCGCGCGACGATGCGTTCGATGCCTGGTCGGACGGGCTCGCCCTGGCCGCCCGGTTCGCCGGTGACGAGGGCGTGATCCGGGTCGTGGACAACCCGTCCATCGCCCACGCGGATCGGCTGGCGACGGTCGCCCGGCTCCTCGACGGCCGTGTCACGCCCGGCGTCCTGAACCTGGCTCGCCTCCTCGCCCGGCGCGGCCGGTTCGAGACCCTTCCCGCGATCGCCGCGGAGTACACCCGCCTCCTCAACCGCCGACGCGGGATCGTCGAGGCCGTCGTCACGAGCGCCCAGCCCCTCACCGCCGAGGAGACCGCCGCCCTCCGGGCGCGCGTCGAGGCGATGACCGGCCGAGCCGTCAGCCTCCGCGAGGAGATCGACGCGGCGCTCATCGGCGGGCTCACCGTCCGGGTCGGCGACGAACTGCTCGATGCCAGCGTGCGCGGTCGCCTGGAGCGGCTGCGCCACCAGCTCGTGGGGACCACGCGCTAGCCCAACCGCCCCGCACGGCGGGGCCCCAGCGGGCCGGTCGCGCCCGAAACGGAGAACCGATGGCCATTCGCTCGGACGAGATCATCAGCATCATCAAGTCGGCGATCGACACGTTCGACGGGCGGACCGAGTCCCGCAGCGTCGGTACGGTCGTGGAGGTCGGCGACGGCATCGCCCAGGTCTACGGCCTCGAGGGCGCGCTCTCATCGGAGCTCCTGGAGTTCCCGGGCGGGGTGATGGGCATGGCCCTCAACCTCGAGGAGGAGACCGTCGGCGCCGTCATCCTCGGCGAGGCCCGGGCGATCAAGGAAGGCGACACGGTCAAGACCACCGGCCGGGTGGTCGAGGTCCCCGTCGGACAGGCGCTCCTGGGCCGGGTCGTGGATCCCCTCGGTCGCCCGCTCGACGACAAGGGTCCGATCGCCGCGACGAAGACCCGGCCGGTCGAGCGGATCGCCCCCGGCGTCATCGTTCGCCAGGGCGTGGACACGCCGGTCCAGACCGGCATCAAGGCGATCGATGCCCTCATCCCGATCGGGCGCGGCCAGCGCGAGCTGATCATCGGCGACCGCCAGACCGGCAAGACCGCGATCGCGATCGACACGATCATCAACCAGAAGGGCAAGGGCCTCGTCTGCATCTACGTGGCGATCGGCCAGAAGCTTTCGACCGTCGCGAACACCGTCGCGATCCTCGAGAAGTACGGGGCCATGGAGCACACGATCGTGGTGGTCGCCGGCGCCGAGGACGCCGCCCCGCTCCAGTACCTCGCCCCGTACTCGGGCGTGGCGATGGGCGAGGAGATCATGGAGGTCGGCATCGAGATCGAGGGGGCGCTCGTGAAGGACGCCCTGTGCGTCTACGACGACCTCAGCAAGCACGCCTGGGCCTATCGAGAGATGGCCCTCCTGTTGCGCCGCCCACCCGGCCGCGAGGCGTACCCCGGCGACGTCTTCTACCTCCACAGCCGCCTCCTGGAGCGGGCCGCCCGAATGAGCGACGAGCACGGCGGCGGCTCGCTCACCGCCCTCCCGATCATCGAGACCCAGGCCGGGGACGTTTCGGCGTACATCCCGACGAACGTGATCTCGATCACGGACGGCCAGATCTTCCTCGAGACGGACCTGTTCAACGCCGGCCAGCGGCCCGCGCTGAACATCGGGATCTCCGTCAGTCGCGTCGGCTCGGCGGCCCAGACCAAGGCGATGAAGAAGGTCGCGGCCCCGCTCAAGCTGGACCTCGCCCAGTACCGCTCGCTCGCCGCCTTCGCCCAGTTCGCCTCCGACCTGGACAAGGCCACCCGCGACCAGCTGACCCGGGGCGAGAAGCTGTCCGAGGTCGTCAAGCAGCCGCAGTACCAGCCGATGCCGGTCGAGAAGCAGGTCACCATCCTGTACGCCGCCACGAAGGGCGCCCTCGACGACATCCCGACGGACCGGCTGAAGGACTTCGAGGCGCGGCTCTACCGCTTCCTCGAGACCGAGCGTCCGAGCATCCTGCAGGACCTCGGCAAGGGCAAGACCCTGACTGACGAGATCGCCGCCGCCCTCGACGAGGCCATCTCCGCCTTCCGCCAGTCATTCCTCGCGTAGCCAGAACGAGGACGAACGACCATCGATGACACTCCGTATCGCACCCCGCGCGTGGGGCGAGCCAGGGCAAGGCGACGCCGAGCACCCGCAGCGAGCGCACTCCAAGGTGCGTGAGCGAGGCGCGCAGGCGGCAACGCCGCCATGGCTCGAAACCGCGCGCGGCCGAGATCGCTGACCCATGGCCTCGCAGCGCGACCTCCGCCTCCGCATCCGCGACGTCGGGAAGATCAAGCAGATCACACGCGCCATGCAGTTCGTGGCCGCTTCGAAGTTGAAGCGGGCGCAGGACTCGACCCTGGCCGCGCGGCCGTACAGCGAGAAGATCGACGAGGTCCTGGCCGACCTCGCCGCGGTGCTCGCCGCCGACGAGCATCCGCTCCTCTCGCGGCGCGAGGGCGGGAAGCGGCTGCTCGTCCTGGTCACCTCGGATCGCGGCCTGGCCGGCCCGCTCAACACGAACACGATCCGCTTCGCCGCCCGGGCGATCACCGAGCACCCCGGCGATCTCGCCGTCGTGAGCGTCGGGCGCAAGGGCCGGGATGCGATGCGGCGGGCGCGCGTCCCCCTCGAGGCCCATTTCGCGGGGATCGGCGATCGGCCGGCCTTCGCCGACGTGATCCCGCTGGCCAGGCTCGTGACCGATGGGTTCACGAGCGGCGAGTTCGGGCAGATCGACATCGTCTACCCCCGGTTCGTCTCCACGCTCGTCCAGCGGCCGACCATGGACGCCCTGCTGCCGATCGTGCCGGCCGCCGACACGGCCGGGATCCCCGGCAACCAGTTCCTGTTCGAGCCCAACCCCGGTGCGGTCCTGGAACAGCTCCTGCCGCGCTACGTCGCCACCCGGCTCTACCAGGCGATCCTCGAGGCGAAGGCCTCCGAGGAATCGTCGAGGATGGTGGCGATGAAGAATGCGACCGAGAATGCGGACGACCTGATCGACGAGTACACCCTCGCCTACAACAAGGTCCGCCAGTCCAACATCACCCGCGAGATGATCGAGATCGCGACCGGCGCCAGGGCGCGGTAGCGGCGCAACCAGGAGGCAGCAAACAGACCATGGCGACCGCCACCGCTCCCGCGATCGGCCGGGTGATCCAGATCACCGGCCCCGTCGTCGACATCGAGTTCCCCGCGGGCCGGCTCCCCGCGATCTACAACGCCGTCGAATTGGAGCGTGCCGGGCAGGACCCGCTCGTGTGCGAGGTGCAGCAGCACCTCGGCAACAACTGGGTCCGCTCGGTGGCCATGACCACCACGGACGGGCTGCCCCGCGGCGGCCCGGCGCACGACACCGGCGCCCCGATCACCGTCCCCGTCGGCGAGTCCACCCTGGGACGCGTGTTCGACGTCCTCGGCAAGCCGATCGACGGCAAAGGCCCGGTGACGTCCCCGACGAACCTGCCGATCCACCGGAAGGCTCCGTCGTTCGACCAGCAGTCGACCGAGGTCGAGGTCTTCGAGACCGGCCTCAAGGTCATCGACCTCATCTGCCCGTTCAAGAAGGGCGGCAAGATCGCGATCTTCGGCGGGGCCGGCGTCGGCAAGACGGTCATCATCCAGGAGCTGATCCGGAACGTTGCCCAGGAGCACGCCGGCGTCTCCGTCTTCGCCGGGGTCGGAGAGCGGTCCCGCGAGGGCAACGACCTCATCCACGAGATGACAGAGTCGGGCGTCATTGCCAAGACCGCCTTCGTCTTCGGCCAGATGAACGAGCCACCCGGCGCCCGCCTGCGGGTCGGCCTGACCGGTCTGACGATGGCCGAGTACTTCCGGGACGAGGAGGGCCGCGACGTCCTCCTGTTCATCGACAACGTGTTCCGGTTCACCCAGGCCGGCGCCGAGGTCTCCGCACTGCTCGGGCGGATGCCGTCGGCGGTCGGCTACCAGCCCAACCTCGCCACCGAGATGGCCGCCCTCCAGGAGCGGATCACGTCGACCAAGACCGGGTCCATCACGTCGCTCCAGGCGGTCTTCGTCCCCGCGGACGACTACACGGACCCCGCGCCGGCGACGACGTTCGGCCACCTGGACTCGACGATCCGCCTGGAGCGGAGCATCGCCGAGCTGGGCATCTACCCGGCCGTCGACCCGCTGACGTCCACGTCCCGGGTCCTGGACCCGCTCGTCGTCGGCCAGGAGCACTACGACGTGGCCCGCGAGACGCAGCGCGTCCTCCAGCGCTATCGCGACCTCGAGCAGATCATCGCGATCCTCGGGATCGACGAGCTGTCCGAGGACGACAAGTCGACGGTCGCCCGCGCCCGCCGCCTCCAGCGGTTCATGAGCCAGCCGTTCTTCGTCGCCGAGGTCTTCACCGGCCGCGCCGGCCAGTACGTGGCGATCAAGGACACCGTCGCCTCGTTCAAGGAGATCCTCGAGGGCAGGACGGACACCCTGCCGGAGCAGGCCTTCTTCCTCGCCGGCACGATCGACGACGTCCGCGCGAACGCGGCGAAGCTGGGGGAGTAACCCTGATGGCACTCCTGCTCGAGATCGTGACCCCGGAGCGATTGGCGTACAGCGACACGGTGGACGCCGTGACGCTGCCGGGGATCGAGGGCGAGCTCGGCGTGCTGCCGCATCACGCCCCGCTCGTCTCGATGCTCGGCCTCGGCGAGCTCAGGATCCGGAAGGACGGCGAGGTCGAGACGTTCGCGATCGCGGGCGGCTTCCTCCAGGTCCGTCCGGACAAGGTCGTCGTCATGGCCGAGATGGCGGACCTGGCGGCCGAGATCGACCTCGAGAAGGCCGAGGAGGCCCGGCGTGAGGCCGAGCGGGCGCTCGAGGTCGGGTTCCACGAGGGTGCCGATCTCGCCGCCGCCCGCGCGTCGCTCCAGGTGGCGCTCCTCCGCCAGCGCGTCGCCGAACGACGTCACCGGGAGGGTCCGCGCCGGCACCGGACCGATGGCTAGCCCGGACGCCGGCTCGACTCCCCGGCCCGATGACTGACCGGGGCCGCGCCCTGATCATCGGAGCGTGCCGTGGCTGATCCGCGGCCGTTCCACTGGGAGTACGTTCCCCAGCCCGTCCAGCGGGAGGCGTTCCAGGTGACCGGCGGCGTCTCGCTGCACGGCACCGTGCCCATCGCCGGCGCGAAGAACGCCGCGCTCAAGCTCCTCGCGGCGGCCGTTCTCACCGGCGAGCGATGCCGGTTCTCCAACGTCCCGGAGATCGAGGACGTGCGCGTCATGGCCGAGACCCTGCGCGATCTCGGGGTCGTGGTGGACCATCCAACGCCGAACGTCTACGAGGTCGCGGCCGGCGACGTGGACTGGCTGTTCGTCCCCCTCGAGGCCGCCGCGAAGATGCGCGCGAGCTTCATGCTCTTCGGCCCGCTCCTGGCCCGCTTCGGCGAGGTGATCATCAGCAACCCGGGCGGCGACCGCATCGGCCGCCGGCCGGTGGACCTCCACGTCGACGCGATGCGGGCGCTCGGCGCCGAGATCGACTACCGCTACGGCTACTACTACGCGAAGGCTCCCGGCCGGCTCCGCGGCGCGGAGGTCCGATTCCCGTTCGTGTCCGTCATGGGCACCGAGAACGCGATGCTCGCCGCCACCCTCGCCGAGGGCCGGACGGTGATCCGTCCCGCAGCCCAGGAGCCGGAGGTGGACGACCTGATCGGGTTCCTTCGCAAGATGGGCGCCGAAGTCGAGCGGACCTCGGCGGACACGATCGAGGTCCAGGGCAAGAAGCGGCTCCGCGGCTCGGACCACTCGGTGATCCCGGACCGGATCGAGGCCGGGACGTTCGCGATCGCGGCCGCGATGACGGGCGGCAAGGTGACGCTCGAGGGTGCCCGCTGCGATCACCTCGACGCGCTCGTCGAGGTCTTCGGACGGATGGGCATCGCGGTCGACTGCGGCCCGGATCGGATGACGGTGGACGCGACCACCGTGGGGCCCGGCGCGTACGTGCCGGTCGACATCCAGACGTCGCCGTACCCGGGGCTGGCCACGGACATCCAGCCGCCGACGAGCGTGCTGCTGACCCAGGCGAACGGCCGCTCGACCGTCCACGAGACGATCTTCGAGGACCGCCTCGAGTGGATGACCGAGCTTCGCAAGATGGGCGCGACGGTCGACCTGCCGGACGCTCACCACGCGATCGTGGACGGCCCGGCCCGGCTCGTGGGTGCCGACGTCGAGATCTCCGACCTCCGTGCCGGGGCGTCGCTCATCCTCGCGGCGCTGGCCGCCTCCGGAACGTCCACGATCCACGGCGGGCACCACGTCCGGCGAGGGTATGAGAACATCGAGCGGAAGTTCCTGGACCTCGGTGCCAGGATCGAGCACGTCCTCGAAGGGGATCCCGGCACACCCGCATGAAGATCGGCATCGACCTCGGCACCGCCAACGTCCTCGTCCACGTCGAGGGCCGGGGCATCGTCATCCAGGAGCCGTCCGTCGTGGCGGTGGACGACGACAACCGCATCCGGGCCGTCGGCGAGGAGGCCCGCGAGATGATCGGCCGGACGCCCGGCAACATCCACGCGATCCGGCCGATGAAGGACGGGGTCATTGCCGACTACGTCATCACCGAGGCGATGCTCCGCTTCTTCATCGGCAAGGCGACCCGCGGCAAGCTGATGTTCAGCCGGCCCGAGGTGATGATCAGCGT
>DATIUS010000080.1:0-1556 GCA_035466655.1 Candidatus Sulfomarinibacteraceae bacterium | reverse complement strand
GTCGTAGTCGAGGAGCTGAGCATCGGGCAGCGTCTTGTCGTAGTCGAGGAGCTGAGCATCGGGCAGCGTCTTGTCGTAGTCGAGGAGCTGAGCATCGGGCAGCGTCTTGTCGTAGTCGAGGGAGAACGTCTCCATCGCCGGATCAAGGCCCGCGGTGCCGTCGAGATCCGGTGACGGGTAGGGGAGCGGCGTCACCCGCTGGGCGCCCGACAGGAAGCGCTGCCAGATGAGGAATCCACCGACGACGATCCCCACGATCCCGATGATGGCGGCGAGCGCGAGTGGGCTCAGGAGACAACTGCCTGCGTCGGAGCAGTCGGTGGTCGACCCGTCGACGGCGGCCGCGGCCGGTGACGTGTCGACGGCGGGCGCGCCGGGCGACTCGGACGCTCCGGCCACCGGCGAAGCGCCGGCGGCGGAACCCCCGCTGTCGCTCGACGGCCCGGGCGTGGCTGCGGCGGCGGCTGCCCGTCCGAACAGACGGAACGTCGTGCGGTCCTTGCACTCGACGACAAGGGGTGTCCCACACGAGCCCGTCCATGTCGCCTCGGCCACCTGGCCGCCGACGGCCCAGGCCCCGGGACCACCGACCGCCTGCCAGTCGACGACGTGGAAGCCGAGGCTCGCGAAACGCGACCGGTAGACGTCGAAGAACAGACCCTCCCAGGTGTTGATCTGGCCGTCGCTCGTCGAGCCGCACATGTCGAGCGAGAACGTGTCGGGCGCCTCGGTGATCGGGCCGCTGTCCATGTCCACCGCGAAGTCCCCGGGCGCCAGGTCCGGGCCGGCGCGAACGCTCCGGATCTGCCAGTCGTACGACCCACTCCCGGACACCTGGACCGACGGACATGCGGCGCCGGCCCCCGAGGTCGTCGTCGAGTCGAGCGTCCCGGTCCCCTGCCAGGCGCCGGAGGCGCCGAGCGTCAGGACGATGCGGCCCTTCGCGGTCGTGACGCCGCCCGAGACGGCCATGCCACTCAGCTTCGTGATCGAGATCCTGGAGTCGATCTCGAGCTCCAGCGAGGTGACCTCGAGGGGTCCGCCGCCGGCGCCGCCGAGGGCATCGACGACGGTCAGCTCGGCCGGGAGGGTCGGGTCGAGGGTGACGGTCTGGTCGGCTGCCGCCGGATAGCCGGCCGGGGCATGGAGCTCGTGGAGGGTGTAGGCGCCCTTCGGGAGGTCGCCCGGGACGGCGAGGATGAGGATCCCGTCGGCGAGGCCGTCGCCCGGGGCGAGGGCGGCGCTCCCCGGCCCATCGCACAGGGCGACGCCGGCGAGCTTCGGGCTGGCGAGCGAGAAGCAGGACCCCGCCAGCGGCGCCCCGGCCTCGTCGACCTTGTGGAGAGTGAGGGCGCCGAGGAGGCGGTTCGTGATCGTCAGCCGGCTGAGCGCGCCCGCCGTGATCGTGACCGTCCGGTCGGGGACCGTCTCGTACGAGCCGTTGGCGTCCGCGGCCGGCCGAAGCTGGCCCAGGACGTACTTGCCGGGGGCGAGGCCCCCGAAACCGAGCGCGCCGTCGGCCAGGCCGTCGAGCGGCGCGGGGTCCTTGCCGCGCG
>DATIUS010000079.1:0-20777 GCA_035466655.1 Candidatus Sulfomarinibacteraceae bacterium | reverse complement strand
GCCCAGCTCGCCGGTACGGCCGGCGTGGCAGGAGGATCCAGGTGAGTTTCCTCGAGCGGGTGGACAACACCATTCGCCGCAGCCCCGTCTGGCGTTCGATCTTCCGCAACCCGTATCCGAACGACGAGCGGTCGCGGGCCTACGCGGTCATGAACAACGTCTTCCTGCACCTCCATCCGGTGCGGGTCCGCCAGCACGCCGTCAAGTTCGCCTACACGTTCTGCCTCGGCGGGCTGTCCTTCTTCCTGTTCCTGGTCCTGACGGTCACCGGCGTCTACCTGATGTTCTTCTACGTCCCTTCTGCGACGCAGGCGTACACGGACATCCTCGACATCCAGACGCGGGTCACGTTCGGGCTCATGACCCGGAACATCCATCGGTGGGGCGCCCACCTGATGGTCTTCTTCGTCTTCCTGCACATGATGCGGGTCTTCTATCACGGGGCCTACAAGCCCCCCCGCGAGTTCAACTGGGTCGTCGGCGTCGTCCTCCTGTTCCTCACGATCATGCTGAGCTTCACCGGCTACCTCCTGCCCTGGGACCAGATCGCCTACTGGGCGATCACGATCGGCTCGAACATGGCCGGCTGGGCCCCCCTCTTCAACGTTCCCGGCAAGGTCCTCCTCCTCGGCGGCCTCGAAGTCGGCCAGAACACGCTCCTCCGCTTCTACGTGCTCCATGTGATCGTCCTGCCGCTCGTCGCGGCAATCTTCCTGGCGGTCCACTTCTGGCGGATCCGCAAAGACGGCGGGATAAGCGGCCCGCTATGACGGACGATCGCGGCGTTGCCGCCTGCGCTCCTCGCTCACGCACCTTTGAGTGCGCTCGCTCCGGTGCTCGGTGGCGCCTTGCGCTCGCCTCGTCAGAGCGGGCCCAACTGGCGGTAGGAGCAGCGGGCCCAATTGCTGGTATGAGTAGCGATTCATGACGGATACGAAGAACCCCGATGAGACGCGGGTCGTGGCGCCGGTTGATCCGACGCGGCGGACGGAGATCGACAAGCAGCGGGTGCCGATGTCGGCGCGGCCGTACCGGCTCCTCGCGATGGTCAAGCAGGACGCCATCGTCCGGGTCCAGAAGGAGCCGGACGACACGGTCATGACCTGGCCGCACCTGCTCTCGATCGAGTTTCTCGCGGCCGGCGTGATGAGCCTCTTCCTGCTCCTGATGGGCCTGTTCATCAACGCGCCGCTGGAGGAGCTCGCCAACGGCAACGTCACGCCGGCGGTCGCCAAGGCGCCGTGGTACTTCCTCGGGCTCCAGGAGCTGCTGGCGTACTTCCACCCGACGGTCGCGGGCTTCATGGGCCCCGTGTTCGTCCTCGTCGGGGCGGCGCTGATCCCGTTCGTCGATCGCGGGAACGTGGACGCCCACCATCCCTCGACGCGGAAGACCGCGATCGTCCTGTTCACGCTGTTCTGCATCCTGGGGCTCACCCTGACGTTCATCGGGATCTTCTTCCGGGGCCCGGGCTACGCGTTCGTCATCCCGTACCTGCCGTTCTTCGAGAACAGCACGGACGGGCTCCATTTCTCGCTGTGAGCCGAGCGCCAGGAAGCCCCCACCACCCATGAGCAACTACCACGTCCAGCCGGTCGACCGGCCCCAGGCGCTCACGAAGGAGGCGATCCGGAGCCTTCGCAACCACCCCGTCCAGGGCATGTCGCGGCGGCGCCTCCTCCGAGTCTCGCTCGGCGGCGGCATGGCGCTCTGGCTGACGGAGATGGTCGGTGGGTTCATCGCCCTGTTCTGGCCGAACCTCGAGGGCGGCTTCGGGGACCCGCGCCTCCGGATCGGCACGCTCGACGAGATCAAGGTCCAGAACTCCAGCCTCCCGATCGCGGCCGGCTTCCCGGCGTACGTCTCCGAGGCACGCGCCTTCATCGTCCTGGTCGACCCGGCGCGCCAGGCGTTCGTGCCGGGCGAGGATGAGATCGGCGACGGCACCGCGCTCAACGTCCGCGCGCTCTACCAGCGCTGCCCGCACCTCGGCTGCAAGCCGAACCCGTGCCTGAAGAACTACTGGCTGGAGTGCCCCTGCCACGGCTCCCGCTACGACCGGCTCGGGGTGAAGGCGGCCGGGACCCAGTACGGCCCGGCGCCCCGGAGCATGGACCGCTTCGCGGCCACGGTCGAGGCGGACGGAACGCTCTACCTGAATACCTCGAAGATCACGCTCGGGTCGCTGCCGGTGGCCGTCGGTCAGCCGGGGATCATCCCGCCGAAGAGCCCGACGGGCTGCATCTAGGACTGCCCGGACCCGTGACCACCCACCAAGGAGCCCGATGACCGACCAGCCCGGCCGCGAACCCGAGGGGCGCCTGCCGGCCCGCCGCCCGCCGAGCGAGGCGGCCACCGCGGCCCGGTTCTCCGCGCCCGAGTCCGCCCACCCGAGCGAGCTCAGTCCGGAGCGGGCGGCGAAGATCGTCCGTCAGTCGGCAAGCGCCCGCTGGATCGGCTTCCTCGTCCTGTGCGTCGTGATCATCTTCATGATGGTCTACTACTTCTACGAGGTCGGCGCTCCGCTTGGCCTCAGCCAACCGCGGCTCGAAGCACAGGCGGAAGTCCAGCAGGTCGTGGCCGTCGAGCGTGGCTACAACATCTACCAGGCGAACTGCGCGCGCTGCCACGGCCCGCAGGGCGAGGGCACGAGCGGCGGCTACATCGCCCCGGTCCTCAACGACCAGATGAAGCTGTTCACGCATCTCAGCGCGAGCTACCTGCGGAACGTGCTGACGGTCGGTGGTCGCTACGTCTGCGGCAACCCGGCCAGCCTCATGCCGGTCTGGGCGCAGTCGAACGGCGGCCCGCTGAACTACCGGCAGATCCAGGAGCTCATCGCCTTCCTCCGCGCGCCATCGACCCAGGAGTACATCGTCAGACACCCGGAGCTCAACGAGCCGGTGATCGGCAAGGACGGCGAGGTCGAGACCTTCCGCGGCTGGGTGGACCCGGCGTTCGTGCCGGATCCGGCCGCCACCCCGGTCCCCGCCTGCTACCTGGGCGACGGCGGCGGCACGCCGACCCAGGCGCCCACCGAGACCCTGCCGCCGGACGCGGTGATCCTCGAGATCACGGCCGAGGGCATCGCGTTCGACAAGAAGGAGCTGGAGGCCCCGGCGGGCGTGGCCTTCGGGATCCACTTCATCCAGAAGGACAGCGGCGTCGGCGGCCACGACGTGGACATCCGGACCGGTGACGCCCAGACGCTCGTCGACAACCAGGTCCTCACGGACCCGGGCGAGATCACCTACGTCATCCCGCCGCTCGAGGCCGGGACCTACACCTTCATCTGCTCGATCCATCCGATCCCGCAGATGACCGGCACGCTCACCGTCAAGTAGGAAGGGACGATGACGCAGGCACTCCCCGCGGGAACCCCGATCCGGCGCCGCCGGGCCCTCATGGGTCTCCTCGACGCCGACGGCTGGGCGTGGGCAACGGTCAAGGCCGCGATCTGGTTCGTGATCATCATCATCATGCTCGGCTACATCCCGGACCGGGCGCTCTACTTCACGGTGAACCGAACGATCGACGTGGGCCTCCTCGCCTGGTCGCCGGTCAACTTCTGCCCGGCCGAGAACCGGACCCTGCCGTGCCCGGCCCCGGTCGGCGCGGTCATCCCGTGGGAGCCGTCACCGGCGGACCTCTCGCTGCCGGCACCGCGGGCGGGGGCGGCGGCCGGCCAGCTGGGGACCCATCTGCTCCTCGCCGGGGGCACGGACGGCTCCGCCGCGGCGACGACCACGTTCGTCGCCGAGGTCAAGGACGGCAACTTCGGACCGTGGAGCCTGGGCCCGGCCCTCCCCGATGCCAGGACCGGTGCCTCGATGGCCGTGGTCGGCACAGCCGCCTATCTCATCGGCGGCGCGGACGCGGCCGGCAACGCAACCAGCACGATCTGGGCGCTGCCGATGGACGTCGAGACGTCGGCGCTCGAGACGTGGGCTCCGGTGGAGGGGCTGGCGCTGCCCGAGGCTCGGGCCGGGGCGGCCGCGCTCACCATCTCGGACGGCCTCCTCGTCGTCGGCGGGCGGGGCCCCGACGGCGCGCCGACCACGACCGTCTGGAAGGCCACCCTCGATGCCAAGGGCGTGCTCGGGGCGTTCGAGGCGCAGGCCGCCCTCCTCGTTCCGGTCGCGGACGCGTCGATCGCCCAGGTCGGCGACTACGTGTGGCTGTACGGCGGTTCCGATGCCGGCGGTCCGGTCGGCGCGGTCCAGCGCGGTGCGCTCGGCACACCGCCGACCGAGGAGACCCCCGCCCCGAACGCGACGCCGGAGCCGCTCCGTCTCCTCCAGTGGGCTATCGGCGACCGCTACAACCTGCCGGAGGCGCGGACCGCCGCCGCCGGTTTTGCCGCGAACGGGGCGCTCTACGTCGTCGGCGGCAGCGACGCCGAAGGTCCCCGGCGCGAGGTCTACTGGACCGTCCCGAACGGCGACGGGACGCTCCCGGGATGGAAGCATCTCGCCGAGACAGATCTCCCGGCGGCCGGTCTCGAGGGCGGCTCTCCGATGGTGTCGGGCTCCAGCGTGTTCGTCATCGGCGGAGCGACGACGGACGGGGTCCTGTCGAGCGCGGTCCGTGCCAACCTGGCGCCAGCGGAGCCGTTCTTCCAGGCCGGCCTGGTCGGGGCCGTGATCCCGGCCCTCCGGATCGAGGGCGAGATCGGCCAGCAGCTGAGCTACATTGCTGCGGCCGGCGTCGGTACCGCGAACTTCGTCATCCTGCTGTTCATCGGCTGGGCGTACGCGCACCCGGACAAGGTCCGGGCCTGGGTCGACCGCCGTCGCGCCCGGCGGCGCCGCCCGGCGGCCTAGCAGCCTAGCCTTCAGCCGGCAGGTCGCCCTCGCCCGGCGCCGGGGCGCCGCGGCGGACCGGCAGCCCCGCCCGTTCCCAGGCGTCCGTGCCGCCGGCCACGTTGACGACGTCCGTCCAGCCGTTTGCGCGGAGGAAGGCCGTCGCCTGGCCCGACCGGCCGCCGGACTTGCAGATCATGAGGAGCGGTCGGTCCTTCGGCAGGTCGCGGTAGCGGAGCATGAACGTCGAGAGCGGCACGAGGACCGCCCCCTCCGCCCGGACCGCGGCGAACTCGCCCGGCTCGCGGACGTCCACCAGGAGCGGGGCTGCCGCACCCGCATCGGCCCCGCCGGCCTCGGCGGCCTCGAGCGCCGCGCCGCGACGACGCTCCGCTTCGAGGACGTCGACCGTGGGGATCCGGCTCGGGTCGATCATCGGGCGCCGGCGTCGGATCGGGGGATGGGGATCGGCGGCGGCTTGGCGCCGGCGGCGATCGCGGCGCGGCAGGCGTCGACCCGCGCGAGCAGCTCGGGCACGTCGATCCCGAGCGCCTCTCCCGAATGCTCGGCGTTGCCGAGCCGGAGCCGCGCGCCGGCGAGGTTCTTCTCGGCGCCGAGCGGGTTGTCGCGAACGGCGTGGACGAACGCTGCGGCCAGCTTGATCAACCCGGAATGGAGGGCTCGCTCGGCCGGGTCGCGTGCCCCCATCCAGGCCGGCTCGAGGAGTTCATGCGCCAGGAAGAATTCGCCGTGCTCGTAGGCCGCGAGCGCCCGGGCGAGGGCAGCCCGGCGCGCGTCGGCGCGGAGGGGGCGATAGACCTTCTCCCGCCCGTTCTCCCGGATCGTGACGGGCCGGCCGGCCGTCGGGAGCTTCGCGACGCTCGCCCCGCCGCCATTCGGCCCGGCATCGACCGGCCCGGCATCGACCGGCCCGGTCACGGACGGACGCCGCGCATCAGGGCGGCTACGTGAGGTCGGCCAGGCGACGGCGGCCGCCGAAGCCCTCATCGAGCTCGTGCCACCAGTCGATCCTGCCCTCGCCGAGGCGCCAGCACAGCCAGATCTGGCGGCCGCTCGCGAGCGCCGGGAAGTCGACGAGCCCGGATTCGATCGCCCGCAGCTGGATGTCGCGCTCGACGAGCCGGCTGACGCCGGCCTGCATCTGGTCGATGAGGCCCTGCATCCGGAGGCGGAGGAGGCGCGGGTCGCCCGCGGCCCGGTCGGGCTCGCCGGTCATCTGGCGGGTGGCGGAGCCCTCGCGATCCGGGCTGGCGGTCTGGAGGACGGCGTCGCGGAGCCGGATCAGCTCCGCCCGCTGATCGCGCAGGGCGAGCAGGATCCGCTCCACCTCCGGGAGCGCCTCGTTGGCGGCGTCGATGTCGTAGAACCGGGTCACCCGCTGATCTTAGGGCCGTATGATGCCGGGCATGCGAATCGCTGCGCGAATGGACACGATCGGGACCGAGACCGCCTTCGAGGCCGCCGCGCGCGCTCGCGCGCTCGAGGCGACCGGCCGGTCCATCATCCACCTCGAGATCGGCGAGCCCGACTTCGACACGCCGGCCAACATCCGCGACGCCGCGAAGCGCGCGCTCGACGCGGGATACACGCACTACCCGCCCTACTTCGGGCTGCCGGTCCTCCGCGAGGCGATTGCCGCGGACGTCTCGGCGCGCAAGGAGGTCCCGGTTCGGGCCGACCACGTGGTCGTCACGCCGGGCGCGAAGCCGGTCATGTACTACGCGATGCTCGCGCTCATCGAGGCGGGGGACGAGGTCATCGTCCCCGACCCGGGCTACCCGATCTACGAGTCGATGGCCCGGTTCGCCGGCGGCACGCCGGTCCCGCTGCCGATCCGCATGCGGAATGAGTTCCGGGCGGACCTTGACGAGCTCGAGGCGCTGATCACCAGGCGGACCCGGATGCTGGTCCTCAACTCGCCGGCCAATCCGACCGGCGGCCTCTTCACCCGCGAGGACATCGTCCGGATCGCCGAGCTGGCGCTCCGCCACGACCTGGTCGTCCTCGCCGACGAGATCTACGGGCGGATCGTCTACGAGGGCGAGCACGTCTCGATCGCCTCGATCCCCGGAATGCTCGAGCGGACGATCATCCTCGACGGGTTCAGCAAGACCTACGCGATGACGGGCTGGCGCCTTGGCTACGCGGTCCTGCCCGACGTCCTGCTCTACGCCTTCGGCCGGCTGATCATCAACTCGGTGTCGGGGACATCCGCCTTCAGCCAGATCGCGGCCGTCGAGGCACTGACCGGGTCGCAGGCCGAGGTCGAGGCGATGGTCGCCGAGTTCCAGGCGCGCCGCGATCTCATCGTTGACGGCCTGAACGCGATCCCCGGCGTCTTCTGCCTCCAGCCGCATGCCGCGTTCTACGTCTTTCCGGAGATCTCGGCGACTGGCCTGGACGGCGCGGAGCTGGCAGACCGGCTGCTCCACGAGGCCGGGGTCTGCGTCCTCGCGGGCACGGCCTTCGGGCAGGTGGGACGGAACCACATCCGGATCTCGTACGCGAACTCGCGGGCCAACCTGACCGAGGCACTGGCGCGGATCCGTGCGGTCGTCGAGCCGCTCGTCGCCGCCCACGGCTGATCGCGCGGCGATGCGTGCGCATGGCGCGCCGGGCGGTCGCTGCCCGGCGATGCGCGCAGACGGGATGCGCGCAGACGGAATGCGCGCAGACGGCGAGCCGGTCGCGGGCCCGCGATGAGCCGCGGCGCACGGCCCCGCGTGTTCGTGGCCCGGCTGATCCCCGACGCCGGCCTCAGGCCGGTCCTCGACGCCTGCGAGGCCACCGTCTGGGAGGGTGACGCGCCACCGCCGCGCGACGAGCTCCTCCGCGCCGTCGCCGGCTGCGACGGGGTCCTCACGATGCTCACCGACCGCGTCGACGACGCCTTCCTCGACGCCGCCGGCCCGGGCCTGCGGGTCGTCAGCAACATGGCCGTCGGGTACGACAACATCGACGTCCCGGCGTGCACCCGACGCGGCATCCCGGTCGGCAACACGCCGGGCGTCCTGACCGAGACCACCGCCGACCTCGCCTGGGCGCTCATCCTCGCGGCCGCCCGGCGCCTGCCGGAGGGTGAGCGCTTCGTCCGCTCCGGCCTCTGGCGTACGTGGAGCCCGATCCACCAGCTCGGGGTGGACGTCCACGGCGCGACGCTCGGGATCGTGGGCTTCGGGCGGATCGGGCAGGCCGTCGCGCGGCGCGCGAAGGGGTTCGGGATGTCCGTGCTCTACGCGTCCCGGTCGCGCGTCGACCCGGCGATCGAGTCGGCCCTCGGCGCGACCTGGCTGCCGCTCGAGGATCTCCTGGCGCGGGCGGATTTCGTGACCCTCCACGTGGATCTCAACCCATCGACCCGCCGCCTGATCGACGCCGCGGCCCTCCGGCGGATGAAGCCGACCGCGATCCTGGTCAACACGACGCGCGGCCCGGTCGTGGATCCGGCGGCCCTGTACGAGGCCCTCCGGGACGGCGTCATCCGGGCCGCGGCGCTGGACGTGACGGACCCGGAGCCGATCCCGATGGACGACCCGCTCCTCACGCTCGACAACTGCCTGATCGTGCCGCACGTGGGGTCCGCGACCGAGGCGACCCGGGGCAGGATGGCCGCCATGGCCGCCGCCAACCTGCTGGCCGGCGTGCGCGGCGAACGCCTGCCGACGCTCGTCAACCCCGAGGCGTACGAGCGCGGCTGAGGGCCCGGTCCCGTGCTGCCCAGCCGGCGCTGCCCGGTCCCGTGCTGCCCAGCCGGCGCTGCGCAACCACAAGTTGCCCCTTCCGCACGAAGGAGCACGCTCGAGGTTCTCCAGGCGTCGAAATGAGCGATCTGGGCCTTTGGGTCGAGTTCGTACGTGGGATCACGCTTCTGCTGGTTTCCGGCCGGAGCGATGGGGGCGTGGCGCGCCATCCGCTACCCTTCGACGGGGCCCGTAGCTCAGCGGCAGAGCAGGGGACTTTTAATCCTCGTGTCGTGGGTTCGAATCCCACCGGGCCCTCCACGAGCGGAGCCCAGCCTTGACGATCGACGACGGCGACGGCGGCACCCTGCGGGTCGAGCGCCCGCCCGACGTCGAGGCGTTCCTCGCCCGAGCCGGGGGCTTCCTGGCGGCGAACGAGGCCGCCAACAACCTGCTGTTCGGAATCTGCGCGTCGCTTCGCGTGAACCCGACGACGTACGGCGAGCCGGCACGGTTCGCCGTCGTCGCCCGGCCCGGGGGGGCGGGGGATCGCGTCGTCGCGGCGGCCTTGCAGACACCGCCCCATCAGCTCGTCCTGTCGCGGATCGAGGGGCCCGGCGCCGCGGACGCGCTCGCGGATGCGCTGGCCGACGAGGTCCTGCCGGGCGTCCTCGGTTCACCCGAGATCGTGCGCCGGTTCGCCGACCGATGGGCGTCCCGGACCGGCAGGCGCGCCGAGCGCGCGATGGCGGAGCGGATCTTCCAGCTGACGGCGGTCCGGATGCCGCGACCGACATCCGGCTCGATGCGGATCGCCAGTGAACAGGACCGCGCCTTGGTCTCGGACTGGCTGCGCGCCTTCGCCGACGAGGCGCTCGGCGAGAGCTTCGAGGATCCGGACGTGGCCGCCGATCGATGGATCTCGGACTCGGGACGGAGGCTCCATCTCTGGCAGGACGGCGACGCGAGCGTCTCGCTGTGTGGCGTCGGCGGGGCGACGCCGAACGGAACCCGGGTCGGGCCCGTGTACACGCCACCGGCACTGCGCGGTCGTGGCTACGCCAGCAACCTCGTCGCCCACGCCTCTAAGGCCCAGCTCGAGGCCGGACGCCGGTTCGTCTTCCTGTTCACCGACCTCGCGAACCCGACTTCGAACCGGATCTACCAGGCGATCGGTTACGAGCCCGTCGAGGACGTGGACCAGTACGTCTTTCGCGACTGACGGGCCTTCCCGGGCCGGCGGTCGCAACCGCGTCGCAACGTGGCCCGTTCCTGAAGCGCAGCGCCGCCGGCGCCCGGGCGGGGGCGCGCCGGCCGGCCGTCCCGCCCGAGACTGTCGTCGAGGGTCCGTGACTGAGCGTGGGCCTCGACGGAGGGGATACGGATGCGTCGCTTCACCACCGCCCTGCTGACGGCAGTGCTCGCCGGCGCCGGGATGCCGGCCCTCGCGCTCGCCGCCGACGGTTCCGAGATCAACGCCGGCGATACCGCCTGGCTGCTTGTCGCGACCGCCCTGGTGATGGTGATGCTGCCCGGCCTCGCCCTGTTCTACGGCGGCCTCGTCCGCCGCAAGAACGTCCTCTCCACGATCATGCACAGCTTCTTCGGGCTGGCCCTGGTGAGCGTCGTCTGGGTCATCGTCGGGTTCTCGATCGCGTTCGCGCCCGATGCCACCGGGACGGGGCTCTTCGGCGGCCTGGATTACGCGATGTTCAACGGCGTGGGGCTGACGCCCGCCCCCGGCAGCACGATCCCGTTCGTCCTGTTCGCCGCCTTCCAGCTGATGTTCGCGGCGATCACGCCGGCCCTCATCACCGGGGCGTTTGCCGAGCGGAAGCGGTTCGCCAGCTTCGTGATCTTCACGGTGCTCTGGTCCATCGTCGTCTACTCGCCCGTCGCGCACTGGGTCTGGGCGTCGGACGGCTGGCTGTTCAACCTCGGTGCCCTCGACTTCGCCGGTGGCACGGTCGTCCACGCGTCGTCGGGCTTCTCGGCGCTCGTGGTGGCCCTGCTGATCGGCCGGCGGGCCGTCAGCGCCGAGACGATGGAGCCTCATGACATCCCGATGACCGTCCTGGGCGCGGGGCTGCTGTGGTTCGGCTGGTTCGGTTTCAATGCCGGCTCGGCGTTGGCCGCGAACGGGCTGGCGGCCAACGCCCTGCTGGTCACGAACACGGCTGCCGGCGCCGCCACGATCACCTGGGTCCTCGCGAGCTACATCCACAAGCGGAAGGTCAGCGTGCTCGGGGCTGCCTGCGGTGCGGTCGCGGGTCTCGTCGCGATCACCCCGGCATCGGGCTTCGTGACCGCCGGGGGCGCGCTCGTCATCGGGCTCATCGTGGGCGGCCTGTGCTACAGCGCGACCCTCCTGCGGTCCCGCCTCAAGATCGACGACGCGCTCGACGTGTTCGCCGTGCACGGCGTGGGCGGCACGTTCGGAGCGATCGCCACGGGCGTGTTCGCGACGATCGCCATCAACGCCTACCCGGGCCTGATCGATGGGAACCCCGGCCAGGTCCTCACCCAGTTGATCGCCGTCGGGGCGACGATCGCCTATGCCGTGATCGCCACATTCGTCATCGTCAAGGTCGTGGACGTGATCCTCGGCATCCGGGTCCATGCGCGCGACGAGGAGATGGGCCTCGATCTCGCCGTCCACGGCGAAGTCGCCTACCAGGCCTGAGACGGCCGGCTCCCAATGTCGATCGATGTCGCGCGGGGCTCGCACGTGCGTCTGATCTCGTCGAGGCCGCCGCCGCTGTACGACCCGTCGACCGAGCATGATGCGTGCGGGGTCGGGTTCGTCGCGGACGCGGGCGGGCGGTCGGCGCTCCGGATCCTGCCGCTCGCCCTCGCCGGCCTGGCGTCGCTGGGCCACCGCGGCGCGTTCGCGGCGGACGGGTTGTCGAGCGACGGCGCCGGCGTGGCGCTGCCGCTGGAGACGGCGCTCGTCGAGCGGCTGACGGCCGACGTTCCGTTGCGGGTGCGCGCGGCGATCGGCCGGCGCCCGGGCGTCCTGCAGCTCTTCCTGCCCCGGAATCGAGCCGCGCGAGCTCGGGCCGACGCCGTCGTGGCGGCGGCGCTCGCCGAGGCCGGGTTGGCGGTGGCCGCCCGGCGGCGCGTGCCCGTCGACCTGGCCGCGCTCGGTCCGGCGGCCCTCGACGCGCGTCCGGCGTTCGAGCAGGCCTTCATCGCCCGCCCGCCCGACGCGTCCGGGCGGACGCTGTCTGACGCCGCCTTCGAGCGGCGGCTGCTCCTCGTCCGCCGCCGGATCGCCGGCGACACTTCCCGTGCAGGGTCTGCCCTCCGCGACCTTGCCGTGGCTTCCGGTTCCTGCCGGACGATCGTCTACAAGGGCCTCGTCACCGGCGATCGGTTGGCGCAGCTCTACCCGGACCTCGCCGGCCCCGTGCCGGTCACGTTCGCGACGTTCCACCAGCGGTACGCCACGAACACCCACCCGACCTGGCGGCTGGCGCAGCCCTTCGGGCACCTGGCCCACAACGGAGAGATCAACACCGTCCGCGGGAACCGCGAGGAGGTCCGCGGGCGGCGGGCCGACCCGGATCCGAGTGGGCTCCTCGACGACCTCGTGCAACGGGGTCCACTCCTCGGTGTCGATGGGTCGGACTCGGCTTCGCTCGACGAGGCGGTCGAGCTGCTCGTCGCCTCCGGCTGGAGCGTGGGGGCCGCGCTGGTCGCTCTCCTCCCGGCGGCGCCGGCGCTGCGTGCCGACGGGTCGCCGGGCTCAGTGGCGCTCGCGCGCCGGACGGCCGGGTTCCTCGCGCCGTGGGACGGCCCGGCCGCCCTCGTCTTCACCGACGGCCGGACGGTCGGAGCGCTCCTGGACCGGAACGGGTTGCGGCCACTCGCCTACGCGATCACCCGGGACGGGGTGGTCGCGGCCGCGTCGGAGGCGGGCGCCGTGCCCCTGGACCCGGCGGAGACCGAGACGCTGGCGCGGCTTGGACCCGGTGAGATGCTCCTCGTGGATCCCGGCCGGCGCCAGGTGCTGTCCGACGCCGAGGCCCGGCGACGGCTCATGTCGTCGCGGGCGACCCACGATCGACCGAGGCCCGCGTTCCGGGACGAGCCTTCCGCGCTGCGCACGGACGCCGGTCCGGGCGAGTTGTCCCCGGGGCGCCGATACCTCGCCGGCCTCGATGCCGAGCGGCTTCGCCTGGACCTTCGGACGATGATCCTCGACGGCCACGAGCCGCTCTGGAGCATGGGCGACGACACGCCGACGCCGGGCCTCGGACGCGTCCCACGCCGCACGGCCGACCATCTGAAGCAGGCCTTCGCGCAGGTGACGAACCCGCCGATCGACCCCGAGCGAGAGCGGCTCGTCGTGGATCTCCGGGTGAACGTCGGCCGGCGCGCGCCGCTGCTCGGCGGGCTCCCGCGGGGCGGGCGATCGGTCCGCCTCGCTCGACCGATCGTCGCCGACCTGGACGGGTTGTGCTCGTCCGTCCGCCGGTTGCGGGCCGGTCCGGTCGTCGCCGTCGATGCGACCTGGGCGGCAGACGCGGGCCCGGATGGGCTGGCCGCGGCCCTGACCCGGATCGCGGCCGAGGCCGTGGCGGCGGCCGATCGCGGCGCGGTCGCCATCCTCCTCACGGATCGCGGCTTCGACGACCGTCGGCTGCCCGTCCCGTCCGTCCTCGCGGTCGGCGCGGCCCATGCGGCGTTGACCGATGCGGGGCGCCGAGGCCGGACGGATATCGTCGCCGAGGCGGCGGACGTCCTCGATGTCCACGCGCTGGCGATGACCCTCGCTGCCGGTGCGCGCGTGGTGCACCCGTGGCTGGCCATCCGGGTCGCGGCCGAGACCGCGGGGACGCGCGGCGCCGAGGCGCTCGACGTGGCGGGGGCGGTGGCGAGTCTCCTCGACGCCTTCGAGGCCGGCCTCCGCAAGACGCTGGCCCGGATGGGCATCAGCGCCGTCGCGTCGTACGTCGGCGGGGCGCTGTTCGAGACGCTCGATCTCGCGCCCGAGGTCACCGCCCGATGCTTTCCGGCCGCGCTGGGATGGGAGGGGACCGTCGGCTTCGCGGATCTCGGGGCGCGCCAGCTGGCCAGACGAGACGCGGGGGTGGCGATCGATGCCCCGGGGGTGTCGGCCGACATGGGCGGCAACGGGGCACGGGCTGCCTCGGCCATCGCGAGCGTCGCCCGAGAGCCGCGCCTTCCGGATCCCGGCCTGGCGCGGTTCCGCGCCGACGGCGAGCTTCACCTCTTCGCGCCGCGGATCGTCGCCGCCATCCAGACGTTGGCGGCCGATGGTGCCGCCGCGCCCGGCGCCCTGCCCGCCTATCGGGCGTCGCTGGACCGGCCAGCCCCGGCGCTCGTCCGCGATCGGCTGGCGCTCCGCCCGCGTGCCCGGCGCCGCGCCATCGGCCTCGACGAGGTTGAGCCGGCACGGGCGATCGCCCGTCGCCTCGTCGTCAGCGCGATGAGCGTCGGTGCGCTGTCACCCGAGGCGCACCAGGTCCTGACGATCGGGATCCAGCGGGCCGGCGGCGCGGCGAACACCGGTGAGGGTGGCGAGGATCCGGCCTGGTACACGCCCGGTGACGACGGCCGGCGTCGCGATGCCGCGATCAAGCAGGTGGCCTCGGGCCGGTTCGGGGTCACGGCGACGTACCTCGCCCGGGCCGAGCAGCTCGAGATCAAGATCGCCCAGGGATCCAAGCCCGGCGAGGGCGGGCAGCTCCCGGCGAAGAAGGCGACCGCCTACATCGCGGCCCTCCGCCGCGGCCAGGCCGGCCGCGCCTACATCAGCCCGCCGCCGCACCACGACATCTACTCGATCGAGGACCTCGCCCAGCTGATCGCGGACCTCCGGGCCATCAACCCGGCGGCCCGGATCGGCGTCAAGCTGGTCGCGTCTCGCGGCGTCGGGACGGTGGCCGCCGGGGTCGCCAAGGCGGGGGCCGACTACATCCATCTCGCCGGCGGCGCCGGTGGGACCGGAGCCTCACCCCTCAGCTCGATCAAGCACGTCGGCGTTCCGTGGGAGCTCGGCCTGTCCGAGGTCCACCAGGTCCTCCTCTGGAACGACCTGCGCGACCGGGTCGCGCTTCGAACGGACGGCGGCCTCCAGCGCGGCCGCGACCTCCTGGTCGCCGCGTTGCTGGGCGCGGAGGAGTTCGCGCTCGGGACCGCGGCCCTCATCGCGATCGGCTGCGACATGGCTCGTCAGTGTCATCTCGATACCTGTCCCACCGGAATCGCGAGCCAGCGGGCGGACCTCCGGGCGAAGTTCACCGGCACGCCGGAGCAGGTGGAGCGGTTTGCCCTGGCGCTGGCCGAGGATCTCCGCGGTGAGCTTGCCGCGATCGGGGCGCGCTCGGTCGGCGAGATCGTCGGCGAGGCCGCGACGTACCTTCAGCCGGTTGATGGCCTTGATCCCGGACTCCGCCGGGTGATCTCAGCGCCACGGTGGGCCGCCGGGGCGTCGCGACGGGCAGACCCGGCCGCCGCCGGCGCCGGCGTTCAGCGGCTGGCCGCCTCGCCCCTTGAGCATCGCCTCGTCTCGGCGCTCCGCGGACACGGCGACGTCCGCTTGGATGGCCTCCGGATCTCGACGGCGGAGCGCTCGTTCGGGGCGGCCCTGACCGGGGAGGTCGAGCGCGGGGCGATCCGAGTGCCGCTCGCCGTATCGCTGCGTGGGTCGGCCGGCCAGTCGTTCGGGGCCTTTCTGGGGGCTGGCCTGGAGCTCCGGCTCGCGGGGACCGCCAACGACTATGTCGCCAAGGGTCTGGCCGGCGGGACGGTGGTCGTGGCGCCGGACCCGTCGCTCCGGGCGGCCGGCCGTGCCACAGGTGCCACAGGGACCACGGGCGCCGCGGGTGCCGCGGGGACCGGCGCTCCGTCGCTGGCCGGCAACACCTGTCTCTACGGGGCGACCGGCGGGCGCCTCCATGTCGTGGGCCGGGCGGGCATGCGCTTCGCCGTCCGGAACGCCGGTGCCGACGCGGTCGTGGAGGGGATCGGGCCCCACGGTGCCGAGTACATGACCGGAGGGACGCTCCTCGTCCTCGGTGGGATCGGCCCGAACTTCGGGGCCGGCATGACCGGTGGACGCGCCTACATCCTCGACCCGTCGGGTGCCGTGCGCGCCCGGATCGACCCGACCAGCGTCTCCGCCCGGCCACTCCGCGATGCGTTGCTGTCCGACGACGCGGCCGAGATCGGGCGCCTCCTGCGCCTTCATCGTGACGCCGGCTCGGTGCTCGCCGCAACCCTGCTCGAGGACGAGCCGTCGGCGCTGCGATCGTTCTGGGCCGTGGAACCCGTCGTCATCGCGCCGGAGCAGGCGGTGGACGTGAGCATGGAACCCGCGGCGTCACGCCCCGCGGCGCCGATCGCAATTCCGGCGCTCGCAACCGGGACGCAACCCATTCGATCCCACGGCGCCATCGCAGCCGGAGTGTGAGCGGAGCGACAATCCGGCCCCAGCGTCCGTGAATCCGCCGGAGGGCAACGCATGCTTCAGCAGCCCGATCAGCACCAGGCCCGGGTCGCGGTGCGCGACGGTCAGATCACCGCGGTCACCTGCGAGGCCTGTGGCTGCCGGCTGCGCCCCGATGAGTCGATGGCCGGCGCATGGCGCCACTTCGGGGCCACGGGTGGCCGGGACGCGCAGAGCCACCGGATCGCCTGCGTCGATCTTTCGCACGACGCGCTCGGACGGGTCGCCGTCCCGGCCTGACCCGCCCAGCGCGCCGAGCGCCGCGTGTGCGCGCGGGCCCGGAGCGGCGCCCTCAGCGGATCGTCGCCGCCTCCACTCGATAGCCGACCCCGCGCACGGCCACGACCGCCGGGCCGCCGGCGGCGTCGAGCTTCGCCCGGAGGCGCGCCAGGTGCGGCTTGAGCCAGAGGAGATCCGGATCGTGCTCGGCCGGCCACCCGGCTCGCGCCAGGCGGAGGTGCGGCACGAGGTCGCCACCGGCACGCACGAGCGCATCGAGGAGCCGGTATTCCGTCGGGGTCAGGACGAGGACCGTCTCGCCGACCCGCGCCTCGTGACGCCCCGGATCCAGCGATACCCCCTCGAATGCGATCCGACCGGCGGCCTCGGCCGCCTCGGCCCGGCCGGCCCGCCGCATGACCGCCGCGATCCGTGCCAGCAGCTCGGCCCGCCCGAACGGCTTCACGAGGTAGTCGTCCGCGCCGATCCCGAGCGCCTTCACCTTCGCGGCCTCGCTGCTCTCGCCGGAGACCACGATGATCGGGGCGGAGCCGGCCGCCCGGATCTGTCCGGCGACGGTGAACCCGTCCGGGCCGGGCATCGCCAGGTCGAGCAGGACGAGATCCGGGTTGTCCTCGCGGAAGCGGCGGACGGCGGTCAGGCCGTCGTACGCGGTGATGACCTGGTGGCCCTCGGTCCCGACGAGCGCGGTGATCGCCCCGACCATCGCCGGGTCGTCGTCGACGACGAGGATTCGAAGCGGGCGAGCGGTGGGCACGAGGTCCTCCTAGACCGCTGCGACGGCCGGCAGGGCGATGACGAAACGCGCCCCGTGATCGGGCGCCGGCTCGCACCACAGGTGGCCGCCCATCGATTCGGCGAGCCGTTTGGCAGCATAGAGGCCGATGCCGGAGCCGCGGGCGGTGTGGGTGTCGCGGCGGGCGTACGGCTCGAAGATCCGCTCGCGCCACTCGGGCGGAATCCCGGGCCCCTCGTCCTGGACGCCGATCCGGAGGGTCCCCTCGGCCATCCGCCAGTCGATCCGGATGTGGGTCCCCGGCGGCGCGTACTTCACGGCGTTCTCGACCAGATGCTCGAGCATCTGGCGGAGGCGCGGCGGGTCCGCGAGGGCCTGGAGCCGGACCCCGCCCGTGACGATGACCTCGTGGCGCCCCAGGATCGGCGCGAGGCCGCGGACGACCTCGCGCACGAGCTCCTCGACGTCGGTCGGCTCGACGGCTGCCGGCTGGTCCGGCACGTCCCGCACCGAGGCGAGGATCGAGTCGACCAGCCGGTCCAGGCGCTCGACCTGCTCGATCGTCCCGCTGTGCCAGCTCGCGCGCCGGTCCCGGCGTTCCTGGTCGCGCGACGACCGTCCGTCGAGGGGCGGCTCCTGGGCGAGCAGGTCCGCGTACGCCCGGACGACGGCAAGCGGGGTCCGCAGCTCGTGGGTGACGAGCGCGATGAGCTCGGTCCGCGCGTGGTCGATCGCCTTGAGCTCGGCGGCCCGCTGCTCGGCCTCCTGCTGCTGGCGGCCCTTCTCGACGATCCCGGCCAGGAGGTCGGCGATCGCGCCGAGCTGGGCGATGTCCTCCTCGCTGAACTCGCGCTCGCGCTCGGTCTGGATGTTCAGGACGCCGACGACCCGATCGTTCCAGGCCAGGGGCACGGACAGCATCGAGGTGATGAACCGCCGCTGATCGATACCGCGAACCCACAGGAACCGCGGATCTTCCTTGATGTCCCGGATCACGATCGGCCGGCGGCTCTCGGCGACCCGGCCGGTCACGCCCTCGCCGAACGGCACGCGCGCCCGGCCGATCTGGAAGCGATCGAGGCCGTTCGTTGCCGCCAGCGTCAGGTAGGCTCCGTCCCGATCGAGGAGATAGAGGGAGGAGACATCCCCGTGAAGCGCGTCCCGGGTCTCGTCGACGACGGTCTCGAGGAGCTCGTCCCATGTCTGGGCCGTGGTCGCCAGGCGCGCCACGCGATGGAGGAACCGAAGCTGTTCGAGCTGCTTGGTCCCGGATCCCCTGGCCACGTCGGCGTCGCTCACGGCGGTCACGATACAAAGGTACGGCCCGTCGCGGGCCCGTTCGGTTGCCGCGGCGTCAAGCGAACATTGCGACTCCGGGCCGGTCGCAACCTCCGGGAGGCCGCGTGACACATCCGGACCCGTTGGCCGGCGAGATCGCTCGCCTCTGGCGGGTCCTCGGCGAGGTCGTGGAGGAGCAGGCCGGAGCGGAGCTCCGGCGCCTCGTCGAGCGTACCCGGCGGCGTGCCGTCCGTGCCCGGGGCGGCGACGCCGGGGCACGTCGACGGCTGGAACGCGAGCTGGACGAGCTGGGGCCCGAGGGGGCGGAGCCGGTCATCCGCGCCTTCCTGCTCCACTTCCGGCTGGCGAACCTGGCCGAGGAACGGCATCGCGTCCGGGTCCTCGAGCGGCGCGGCCGCCGAGCGATCCCCGGCACGCCGGACGACACGCTCGCGGGCGTGATCCGTGCCCTCCGGGCCGAGGGCCGCCTTCCGGCCGATCCGGGGGCGGCCGCGGCCGCCGTTCGCGGGCTTCGGATCCACCCCGTGCTCACCGCGCACCCGACCGAGGCGCGCCGCCGGACCGCCCTGATGGCGCTCGGGCGCCTCGCCCGGATCCTCGAGGCCCGCGACGATCCGCGGCTGGCGCCGGCCGCGGCCCGCCTTCTCGACGACCGGCTTCGCGAGGAACTGGTGATCCTGTGGCGGACCGCCGAGGCCAGGGCGGACCTCCCGAGCCCGCTCGACGAGGTTCGAACGGCGCTTGTCTTCTTCGACGCCACGCTCTACTCGCTCGTCCCGGCCGTCCAGCGGGCGTTGGCGGCCGCCCTCGGACTCGAGGGCCGGGACCTGCCGGCGATCCTCCGCTGGGGGACCTGGATCGGCGGGGACCGCGACGGGCATCCCGGGGTCACCGCCGAGGTCACCGAGCATGCCGCGCGGATCGCGGCCGACCACGTGCTCCGTGGCCACGAGGCCGTCGCCATGCGGCTGATGCAGACGATCGCGATCGCCCGCCCGTCCGACCGGCTCGACCGGGCGCTGACGGCCCGCCTCGTCGACGATGCCGAGACGCTCCCGGCGCTCGATGCCACGCTGCGCCGCCGGTTCCCCGACGAGCCGTACCGCCGCCGGTTCGGGGCGATCGCCGAACGGCTCCGGCGGACCCGCCACCACCTGACCGGCGACCCGGGCCCGACGACCGGCCGGTACGCGGGTCCGGACGAGCTCGTCGCCGAGCTCGCCGAGCTCCAGCGGTCCCTCGACGGGGCCGGGCTCGGCCGGGTCGCCGCTGGGAGCGTCCAGGACTTCCGCTGGCAGGTGGAGACCTTCGGCTTCCACCTCGTCGAGCTCGAGGTCCGGCAGCACGCGGAGGTCCACCGGGCGGCGGTCGCGGCGCTTCTGGCGACCGATCAAACGGCGCGCGGGGCGGCCCACGGTGCCGAGGTACGACCCGCGATCGCTCCCGAGGTCGCCCCCGGGGTGGGACTGGACGAGGTCCTCGAGACGTTCCGGGCCATCGACCGAATCCGGTCCCGCTTCGGCCGCGAGGGCGCCGGGCGGGTCGTCGTCAGCTTCACTGAGCGGGCGTCGGACGCGACCGACGTCCTCGAGCTGGCCGGCCACGCGATCGGCCCGGCGGCTGCTGCCGGGCTCGACGTCGTGCCCCTGTTCGAATCAGCCGCGGCTCTTCGCGCCGCGGACGGGGTCCTCGAGGCCATGATGACGGACCCGCGCTACCGCGCTCACCTGCGCGGTCGCGCCGACCGTCAGGAGGTCATGCTCGGGTACTCGGATTCGAACAAGGAATCCGGGTTCCTCGCGGCGAACTGGCTCCTCCACGAGGCCCAGGCGGCGCTGGTCCGGGTTGCCGACGCCCACGGACTCGAGCTCACGATCTTCCACGGCCGAGGCGGGACGGTCGGGCGGGGCGGCGGGCGGCTCGATCGGGCCATCCTGGGGCAGCCACCCGGAACCGTCCGCGGGCGCCTCAAGGTGACCGAGCAGGGCGAGGTCGTCGCGGCCCGCTACGGCAACCCCGCGATCGCGCTCCGCCACCTGGAGTTGCTCGCCGGCGCCGTGATCGCCGCCGACGCGGCAGCCCCCGTCGTCCCGGAAGGCGCGGTCCCGCTGATGGCGCAACTCGCCGACGCCTCGGCCGCGGCCTATCGCGCGCTGGTCTACGACGACCCCGGGTTCGCCGGGTTCTTCCGGCGGGTGACGCCGATCGACGTGCTGGGCGCGATGAAGATCGGGTCGCGGCCGATCGCTCGCCGTGGCGCCGCGGCGCCCGATGACGGCAACGGCGCGGCCGGTTCGATCGAGCGGCTCCGGGCCATCCCGTGGGGGTTCGCCTGGGCCCAGGCGAGGATCGAGCTCCCCGGCTGGTACGGCCTCGGCTCGGCGATCGAGGCGGTCGGCAGGGGGGAGGGTCCCGCAGCGATGGCGCGGGTCGCCGAGCTGTACCGGACGTGGCCGTACCTCACCGCCGTCATCGATCACGCTGAGCTCGCGCTGGCGCGCTCCGATCTCGACGTCGCCCGA
>DATIUS010000078.1:0-2496 GCA_035466655.1 Candidatus Sulfomarinibacteraceae bacterium | reverse complement strand
TACCCGTTGGGGCGTGCGCTGCTCCGGTAGGGCCGTGCGGTGTTTCGGACGGGAGAACAGAGGGGCCGATTCGCCGGGGGCCCGGCCGGTCCCGTGCATGCCCCTCGCCGAGGAGGGCGCCGATTCTGGCCCCTGGTTCTCCGTGCGAGAACGCCGGCCCCGCGACGCCACCGACGGGTGCCGGCTCCGTGCCGATTCCGGCCGTTGGTTCTCCGTACCAGAACGGCGGCCCCGCGACGCCGTTCGGCGGGCGTGGCTCCCTCGGCCGTCGGCGCCACGGCGTGATTGGCCGGGCGAGGCGTGGATGTCGCAGCCGCGCGGCCGCTCGTCAGCCCTTGCGCTCGAGGATCGGGCGGGCGACCTCCGGCCGGTCGACGACGAACGCGAACATCGCGCGGTCGCCCCAGCGGCCGAGGAAGAGGTGGCCGTAGATGTTCACGCCCGCGTCGGCCAGCGCACGCGAGATCCGGGCCATGCCGCCCGGCCGGTCGTCCACCTCCGCGAGGATCGACTCGCCCTCGACGTAGACATAGCCGCCGTCGTTGAGGATCTGGCGAGTGGTGTCGTCGTCCGCGGTCGTCATGATCACGTGCCCGGTGTCGCCGATCCCGCCGCCGCCGATCGCCCGCAGGTCAACCCCGCGCTTGGCGAGCTCCTCCGCCAGGACCGCCATCGAGCCCGGCTCGTTCTTCAGCTGCACGACGAACTGGTTGGCCATCGACGTTCCTCCGCGGAGCGGCGCCGGTCCTCGGCGGCTCGCGCCCATCCTACCGCCCCGGCGCGGCATCGCGTCCCCCACGCTAGGATCGGACCGATGCTCGCCGGTTCGCCTCGCCTTCTTCGCGCCACGGCCGCCGACCTGCCATCGGCGGTGGCGAGTGCCCTCACCCATCCGGATCCCGGCCGTGATCTCGCGGTCGGCTCGGGCGGGCACCCCTGGCATGCGATCGAGTGGGGAGCCCCGGCGGATCCGGCGGTCCTCCTCGTCCACGGGGTGACGTCGAGCGCGGAGACGTTCTGGCGGATCGGGCCGGCCGTCGCCGCGGCCGGCCGGCACGTGCTGGCGGTGGACCTGCCCGGCCACGGCCGGACCGGGCATTGGCGCGGGCGGCACCGTTTCGCGGAGACGGCAGCGGACGTCGCCGGGTTCATCCGGGCCGCGGGCCTCGACCGGCCGGACCTCGCGGTGCTCGGCCACTCGTGGGGTGGGATGGTCGTCGCGGCGCTCCCGGCCGCCGGCCTCCGTCCCGGGCGCCTGATCCTCCTCGACCCGCCGGCGCTGCCCCATGCGTCGCTCGAGGAGCTCACCCGGGACCCGACCGAGCAGCCCTATCGATCGCTCGACGAGGCGACCTCCGCCGTCCGGGCGGCGAACCCCGGCTGGTCGAACGGCGACGTCCAGGCCAAGGCCCTCGCTCTGACGCGGTTCGACGTCCCGGCGGCCCTCGCCATCCTCCTCGACAACGGGGACTGGGACGGCGGGCTCGCCGCCCTCGGCGATCCGGCCGCAGCCGACATCCCCACCTGGATGATCCGGGGGGTGCCCGAGGCCGGCTGCATGGTTCCCGACGCCGTGGTGCCGGCCTTCCGGACGCGGATCGGCCGCGATCAAGTGATCACGATCGCCGACGCCCCGCATTCCCCGCAGCGGACCCACCCGGAGGCAACCGTCCTGGCGATTCTGCGCGCCCTGGGTCTCCCTTAGCGGGCCACACCGCCGGGCCGGGCCGGCCCCGGTCGAGCCACCGAGCGCCGAATGGCGACCGCCCGTCGGTAGGCATCCACGTACGCCGGCGCGGACGCCGTCCGCCAGTCGAAGTCGACGGCCATGCCGCGTTCGATGAGCGACTCCCACGCGCCACCGCCCCTCCGAAACCGGGACGCGAAGGTCCGGCACGCCCAGAGCAGGCCGTCTGCGGTCGGGTGGCGGAAGACGAACCCCGTGCCGGCGCCCGGGTGGTCGTGCTCGTCGCGCACGGTGTCGTTCAGCCCGCCGGTGGCGTGGACGATCGGCGGGGTTCCGTAGCGAAGCGCGACCATCTGGCCGGTGCCGCACGGCTCGAACCGCGACGGCATGAGGAAGCCGTCGACCCCGGCGTAGATCCGGCGCGCCATCTCGCGGTCGAAGCGCTCGATGAGCGCCACGCTCTCGGGCCGGGCCGCAGCGAGATCGCGCAGCGAGCCGACCAGCTCCCGCGAGCCTGAGCCCTGGACGATGAGGCGGATCCCATCGGCGAGGAGCTCGGGCGCCGCGGCGGCCAGGAGATCGAAGCCCTTCTGCGGATCGAGCCGCCCGATCATCCCGAGGACCGGCCCGCGGTCGGCCGGGTCCATCCCGAGTCGCGCCAGGAGGTCGGCACGGCAGGCCGCCTTGCCCGACCGATCCGCCCGCGAGTACGGCGCTGCGATCACCCGATCCGTCGCCGGGTCCCAGAGCTCGGTGTCGATGCCGTTGAGGATCCCGAAGAACCGGTCGCCGCGTGACCGAAGCGCGCC
>DATIUS010000077.1:0-40017 GCA_035466655.1 Candidatus Sulfomarinibacteraceae bacterium | reverse complement strand
CGAGCCCTTCCGCCGGAGCCCGAACCGGCGAGCCGGCGTCGTCGCCAGGACGTCGACGAGTCGCTCCGCGGTGAGCCGCCCGCGCGCGACGCCCTCCGAGAAGCCGATGATGAGCAGCGTCTCGATCCCCGGTGCACCGTTGCTGATCTCGTTGAAGGGCACCCCCCGCGCCGCGTCGCCCTTCTCGACCGCGACGCGATCCGGGACGTGGTCCGTCGCGACGAGATCGAGATCGCCGGCCGCGAGGCCGGCCCACAGCGCGTCGCCGTCGGCTGCCGTTCGGAGCGGCGGCGAAATGATGACCTTGGCGATCTCGAGGTCGTCGGTCGAGTCGTAGCGGTCCTCGGTGAGCGCGAGGTAGTGCGGACACGTCTCGGCCGACACGCGGACGCCGAGCGCCTTCGCTTCGGCGACATGCCGGAGCGCATCGGCGGAGGAGAGATGGACGACGTGGACGGGGGCATCGGCCGCTCGCGCGAACGCCATCGCTCGTGCCGTCGCCACGCCCTCCGCGTACGCCGGGCGCGACGTCGCGTGGTAGCGCGCTGCCGTGTTACCACGGTGCAACGCTGAAGCGACCCCGGCGTCGATGAGCACGGGATCCTCGCAATGCACCTGGAGCATCCCACCCCGCCGGCCGAGGACCCCCATCGCCTCGAACAGCCGGACGTCGTCGAGCCGGAAGTCGAAGACCATGAACGCCTTGGCCGTGGAGACACCGGCGTCGACCATGGCCGGCAGCTCGGCGATCGGGTCGTCCATCCGTCCCGAGATCGCGAGGCTGACGGCGTAGTCGATCGCGCTGTCATGCTCCGTGGCTGCGCGCCATTCGCGAAGGCCGGCCAGGAGCGAGCGCTCCGCCGCCGCCGACGACCCAGTGCCAGGGTTGTTGAAGGCGAGGAACGAGGTCGTGCCCCCGTACGCGGCGGCGACCGAATCCCGGTAGAACCGATCCGGCTCGGCATCGCTCGCGACCCGGGTGTGAGTGTGGACGTCGACGATCCCCGGCAGGACGAGCAGACCCTCGGCAGAGACGACGGGGGCGCCGGCGGCCAGCCCCGCAATGTCGGCCTCGACAGCCACGATCCGACCGCCCTCGACCGCGATGTCGGCTCGCCAGGAGCGCCCGGCGGTCACGACCGTCCCGCCGCGCACGAGGAGGTCGGTCATTCGACCTCTTCGATCCGGATGCGCTGCGCCCCGTCCCAGAGCGCGCGCCGCCCGACCTCGCGCAGGCGGTCCCCCCATCCCTCGTCGGGGACGATCGAGGCGAAGTGGTTCGCCGCCAGCTGGCCCACCTTGGACGACGTCGTACAGGCGCCGTAGGGGAAGAAGATCTCGCACTCACTGATCCCGCCGGGGTACATCGCGAGCATGCCCGGCGCCGGGTGCGAGGTGTGGTTCTCGTAGTCGATGCCCGGGCGGAAGTCGCCGTACGGGATCCAGGTGGACTCGCCCGACCAGCGGCAGTGGATGAGCCGGCCGTCGATCGGGAGCATCCGCCGGATGGCCTCGATCGTCCCCGGCGCCCCGGGCTCCCAGCGGGCGGTAAAGTGGAGGTCGTCGCCGACCGTGATCTTCAGCGTTCCCATGACCCGGAGGATACGTGGCCAGCACCGGCCCGGAAACACCCGACGCGCCGCAGACGGCCTCGTCTGCCATTCCGACGAGACCGACGATCTCGACGCACGTCCTGGATTCGGGCGCCGGTCTGCCGGCCTCGGGCATCCACGTCAGCCTGTACAAGCTCGGCGAGGACGACCGGCCGATCCGCCTGACGCAGGCGCTGACCGACGGCGATGGACGGATCCGGGACCTCCTCGGGCGTCCGATGTCACCGGGGATCTACCGGCTCGAGTTCAACCTCGCCGGGGTTCGTGGGCCCGGGACCGGCGACGACCGGTTCTTCCGACGGATGACGCTCGAGCTGCGGGTCGACGACGTATCGCGGTCGTATCACGTGCCGCTGCTCTTGTCCGCCTATTCCCTGACGACCTATCGGGGAAGTTGAAGCAGCCGCCGCTTCGATCGTGCCAGCCTAGGTGGCACACGGCCCGGCGAGGATGCGGCGCATGGAAGCCCGACTCGTCGCCCTCCCGAACCGGCCGGACCCGTCGATCCGCGTGGACGCGGATCGAATCCTCGTCGACCGCCTCACGGTCGTCGATCCGGGCCTCGCGTCCTGGCTCGCCGGCCAGCCGGAGGACGAACGCGCTGCCCTGGTCGAACGGGCCCTCCGGATCGGCCTGACCGCGCTCCAGGGCGTGGGTGTCACGTTGAACCTGGATGCCGTCCGCTCGGAGTTCGAGCGGTTCGCCGAGCAGAGCCGCCGGGCGAACGACCGCGCGGCGGAAGCCCTCGAGGGTGTCCTGCGGGCCAACTTCGGAGACGGTGACGGGCGGCTGCCGCGAACGCTTGAGGCGTTCCTCGGCGATCGCGGCAAGCTCCACTCGATGGTCGAGGAGCTGTTCGATCCGCAGCGCCGCGACTCGGCGATCGGGCAGATCTCGACGATGCTGGAGGCGTACTTCGACGGCGACGCGTCGCGGCTGGCAACCCTCCTCGATCCCACGCGGCTCGGCTCGCCCCTCCACCAGTTCCGGACAGAGGTGGCGGCCGGTTTCAAGGCACTCGAGGAGAAGCTCGTGGCGATCGAGGCCGCAGCGGCCGCTCGGGCAGGTGAGCGGGCGAGGTCCACGGCGAAGGGCGGCGACTTCGAGGAGCTCCTCGACACGATGCTGGGCGAGATCGCCCGCGGCGCCAACGACCTGCTCGAGCGGACCGGCACCGATGCCGGGGATGCCGGACGCTCGAAGAAGGGCGACTTCGTCCTGACCCTGGATCCCAACCTGACGCGCGGCGCCGAGCTCCGGATCGTGGTCGAGGCGAAGGATCGCAAGGTCTCCGGGCGCGAGATGCGCGATGAGCTGCGTGAGGCGCGCGCGAACCGGGACGCCGCCGTGGGACTCGTGGTCTTCACGCCATCGCACGCGCCGACGGGCATCGCCCCGTTCGACGTCCGGGCGGGTGACGTCTACTGCGTCGTCGATCCCGCGGATCCGGCGCCGGCCACGCTCGAAGCCGCGGTGCGCCTCGCGCGCTTGCTGGCGCTGGCCAGCCTTCGGGAGCGGGAGGCGGAGGTCGATGCCGCCGCGATCGGCGAGGCGTTGACGGGGATCCGCGAGCAGCTCGAGGCGGTCCGAGCCATGAAGGTCCAGCTCACCGCCATCGGGACGACGGCCGGCCAGGTCACCGCGGCGCTGGACCGGATGCGCGAGGGGATCGCGGCGCAGATCGCCCGCGCGGAACGGGAGCTTGCCTCCGCCGTCGCCTGATCGGCCCAGATCGTCGCGGCAGTGGGCGTCGGACCCGTTGCGGACCGGTGGTATCGTCTCGGTCCCGACTCCGCCGGGCACGGAGTCGCGAGTACGAGGACCTGCCGTGGCGCGCGCGATGTGGAAGGGGGCCATCCAGTTCGGCCTCGTCACGATCCCCGTGAAGCTCTACGTGGCCACCGAATCGCGGGCCGGCGTGAGCTTCAACCTCCTCCATGCCGAGGACCTCTCCCGGATCCAGATGAAGATCTTCTGCCCCGTCGAGGAGGAGGTCATTCCGCGCTCCGAGACCGTCAAGGGTTTCGAGTACGCGCCCGGTGAGTACGTCGTCATCACGGACGAGGACCTCGAGTCGCTGCCGCTCAAGACCGTCCGCTCGATCGAGATCGAGCAGTTTGTCGAATCGGAAGCCGCGGCGACCCACACGAAGTTTGTGAAGCAGGCCTACTACATCGAGCCGGACAGGATCGGCCGGAAGGCCTTCGCACTCCTCAGGTCCGTGCTCCAGGACAAGGCCCTCACGGCGATCTGCAAGGTCGTGATCAAGGACCGGGAGGCGCTCGCCGCCCTCGATCCGTACGACACGACGATGGTCCTCTCCACGCTCTACTGGCCGGACGAGATCCGGGCGCTCGGCGACCTGGACCTGCCGACCGACGAACCCGAGATCAAGCCCGCCGAGAAGGCGATGGCGGAGCAGCTGATCGGGACGATGACCGGCGAGTTCGACCCGGCGAGCTACCAGGATGAGTACCGGGCGGCCCTCATGCAGATCATCGAGTCGAAGGTCGAGGGTCGCGAGGTCGCGGCCGCGCCGGCAGCGGCCGAGCCGTCGAACCTCGTGGACCTGATGGCTGCCCTCGAGGCGAGCGTGAAGGCCGCCAGGGCTGCCCGTGACGCCGGCACGCCCCCGCCCGTCTCGGTCTCCGACGCCAAGGCGAAGCGGGCCGGGTCGGAGGAACGTGCGGCGCGTGCGGCCGACACCCCCGACGCCACGGCCGAGGAGGCGAAGCCCGCGCGCCGTCGGAAGAGCGCGTGACCCAGGAGGATCAGGAAAGCGCGAGCGGCACGCCCTCGGCAGCCGCCGCCCGCACGAGCGCACGGTTCCGCGTCGCCAGCTCGCCGTCCACATCGATCGCGAGCCAGAGGTACATCGCGTCGTAGATCGTGAGGTCGTGGCGTTCCGCGAGCAGGATGGCCTCGCGGACGCCGGCGGCACCGCGGTCGGCAATCTCGATCCCTGACGCGGCGAACGCCGCGACCAGCTCGGCGACGAGGAGACCGGGCAGGCGTCTCGATCGGAGCAGCGCGTTGGCGAGCTCCGGCCAGAGCATCACCGGGGCGAGCCGCAGTCGTCGCTCGTCACTCCAGGTGCGCCAGGCTGCGGCCACGTCAGGGTCTCCCGCGCCGACCAGGTCGACCGCCACCGACGCGTCGACCACGACCGGAACGGGGTGGACGAGCAGCGTCATTCAGGGCTTCCCCGGTCGCGATCGGCGCGCACCGCGACTTCGCCCGTAACGGGAATCCCTTCGGATCGCGCCTGCCTCGCCAGTCGGAGGAGGTGGTCGAACGCCTCGCCCTGTCGTTGCCGCACGCGCTCAGGGTCGACCGCGTCGAGATCGGAGAGGGGCACGATCACCGCGATCGGGTGGCCGGCGCGCTCGATGACGATCCGGTCGCCGGCCGCGGCGGCGTCGATCACTTCCCCGAACCTGGCCCGCACCTCGAGGGCGCGCATCACTCGCATGGCACCAGTATAGTGCTCTGATGGTCGCGGCATTGGACGTCGGTCGCGTCCGTTGCCCACACTGTCGGCCATGCCACTCGACGACTATCGGCGCAAGCGGGACTTCGCCCGGACGCCGGAGCCCAAAGGCGCGGTCGAGGCAGGGCGTCCCGTCGCGCCCGCGTCGCGCGGCCGGTTCGCCGTCCAGCGGCACCGCGCCACTCGGCTGCACTACGACTTCCGCCTCGAGATCGACGGCGTCCTCGCCTCCTGGGCCGTGCCCCGCGGGCCGACGCTGGACCCATCCGCGCGCCGCATGGCCCTTCACGTCGAAGACCATCCGATCGAGTACCTCGACTTCGAGGGGGTCATCCCGAAGGGCCAGTACGGCGCCGGGGACGTCATCGTCTGGGACTGGGGAACCTGGGCCGCCGAAGCCGAGACGCCGGACGGATCCCGCGGCGTCGCGGACGGCGAGCTGAAGTTCCGCCTGGATGGCCAGAAGCTCCGCGGCCGGTTCACGATCGTCCGGACGAGCGGGCGCGGACGCGGGAAGCCAGGCCCGGACGCGGACCGGAGCGCGCGCCCGTTCGAGGACGACGAGGCTGAGCAGTGGCTGCTCATTCACAAACGGGACGAGCACGCCGCACCGGGCTGGGACGCCGAGGATCACCCGCAGAGCGTCAAGACCGGCCGGACGAACGACGAGGTCCGGGCGGAGCGTGACGCGATCTGGGTGAGTGAAGCACCCGCGGCGACCGCCCGGATCGATCTCGCGAACGCGATCGAGGCACCGATGCCGGCCTTCGTCGAGCCCATGGCTGCGACGCTCGCCGGCCGGGCCTTCCGGGACGACGACTGGCTGTTTGAAGTGAAGTGGGACGGTTACCGGCTCCAGGCCGCCGTCCGGGACGGCAAGGTTCGGACGTACACGAGAAACGGCAAGGACGGCGATGCCTACTTCCCCCGCCTCCTCGCTCCACCGACCTGGCTCGATGCGCGCGAGGCGATCGTCGATGGCGAGGTCGTGGCCCTCGACGACGCCGGCCGGCCGGACTTCTCGCTCCTCCAGGAGCGGATCGGGGTGAAGGGGCAGGGTGGTGGTGCAGCCCACGGACTCGTCTACCAGGCGTTCGACCTCCTCTACCTCGATGGGCGTTCCCTCCTGCGGGTCCCGCTCGAGGATCGGAAGCGGCTCCTCCGGTCCGTGCTTCGGGAGGGCTCCCGCGTCCGCTATGCCAGTCACGTCGAGACGGAGGGCGTGGCGTTCCTCGAGGCGTGCGCGGCGCAGGGCCTCGAGGGGGCGATCGCGAAGCACCGCCGGTCCGTCTACGAACCGGGCACCCGTTCGAGGGCCTGGCTGAAGCTGAAGATCCGCCCCGAGCAGGAGCTGGTCGTCGGGGGCTGGACGCCGGGCGAGGGGAGCGCGAGGGAGCTTGGAGCCATCGTGGTCGGGTACTACGAGGCCGACGGCGCCGACGGGGACGCCGCGCGCCGTCTCCGCTTTGCCGGCAAGGTCGGCTCAGGCTTCACGGCGAAGTCGCGAGCCGATCTGCGGCGTCGCCTCGCGGAGCTCGAGGCGCCCGACCCTCCGTTCGACCCACCCCCGCCGAAGGACCATCGCGGACGGTGGGGAGGCGACCTGGCCAGCGTCACCTGGGTCCGCCCTGAACTGGTGATCCGCGCCGAGCTCGGTGGGTGGAGCCGTGACGGGCTCGTCCGCCAGGCCGCGTTCAAGGGGCTCGAGGCCGGGCGCGATCCGCTCGAGGTGACGCGCGAACGCGCCATCGAGACGCGAACCGCTGTCGCATCGATCGAGGCTGAGCTCCCACCAGCCCGCCCCGTCGAGCCCGCCCATCTCCATCCGTGGGCGGCGACCGAAGACGAGCTGGCCGCGCTGGACGCACTCGGCCGGGAGGGCACCTGGCGGGTCGGCGGCGTGGATCTTCGGCTCACCAACCTCGACAAGCCGATCTTCGCGCCGCGCGACGGCGATCCGGCCGGCCCGGTGACGAAGCGAGAGCTCGTCGGCTATTTCGCCCGGATCGCGCCCGTGATCCTGCCGCACCTCGCCGAGCGCCCGCTCAACCTCCACCGCTTCCCGGACGGCGCAGGCCGGCCGGGCTTCTGGCAGAAGAACCTGCGGACCACCGACCCGCCGTGGATCCGCCGCTGGCGCGAGGTCGGCGTCGAGGCACGCGACGCGAACGAGCACGTCGTCGCCGACCGCGTGGCGACGCTCTGCTGGCTCGGCAACCAGGCCGCCTTCGAGATCCACGCCTGGACCTCGCGCCTCGATGCCCCGTTCCGGCCAACCTTCGCGCTCATCGACATCGACCCCGGGACGGGCACGACCTGGGATGAGACGCTCGTCCTCGCCCGGCTCTTCCGGACGGCGCTCGGCCACCTCGGCGTGCGCGGCTACCCGAAGGTGACCGGCCAGCGCGGCGTGCAGATCTGGGTCCCGGTCGTGCCGAAGTACGACTCCGGCCAGACCACCGACTGGGTGGAGCGACTGTCGCGGGCCGTCGGCGCGGTCGTCCCGGACCTCGTCTCGTGGGAGTGGTCGAAGGGCAACCGGGGCGGCCGGGCCCGCCTCGACTACACGCAGAACGCGCCGATCAAGACGCTCGTGGCGCCGTACGCGGTGCGTCCGGCGCCCGGCGCGCCCGTCTCCGCGCCGATCGCCTGGGACGAGCTGGACGACCCCGACCTGCGCCCGGATCGCTGGACGATCCGGACCGTCCTTCGGCGGGTGGCCGAGGTCGGCGACCGCTTCGGCGGCGCCCAGACGGACCTCCAGGAGCTCCCGCCGGTCTGACCTGGCGGCGCTCGCGCCGGCAGGGTCACCGAACCCCGTTCACACGGAACCTCGTTCAGACGAGCGGCACGACCTCGCGGACGAAGGCCTCCGCCTCTCGCGCCAGCCCATCGGGGTCGCGTGACGGGAACGCGAGGGCGAGGTGCCCGATACCGAGCGCCGCGAACGCCCGGACCTCAGCCGCCACATCGTCCGCGGACCCGCGCATCGCGTAACCGTCGGCCGGCCCGGTCGCGCCCAGGTGGACGCGAACTCGGGCCGAGAGCCCGGGCATCGGCCGGCCGGCCTCGTCGGCCGCGGCCCGGATCACCGGGACCCGCGGCGCGAACGCGGCCGGGCTCGTCGCCGACGCGTGGTACGTGTCCGCGAGCCGGCCGGCCCGCCGGAGCGCGGCTTCCGACCGCCCGCCGATCCAGATCGGCAGCGCGCCGCCTTGCGCCGGCAGCGGCCCGAAGACGTAGTCGTCGAGCGTGGTGAACCGGCCGTGGAATGGCCAGTCCGCTCCGGACCAGAGGTGGCGCCAGAGGCGGATCGCCTCGTCCGTGTACGCGCCACGAACCGCGAACCGGTCCGCGACCCCGACGCTCGCGAACTCGGGCCGGCTCCAGCCGACGCCGACACCGGCGATCAGCCGGCCGGCAGACAGGTTGTCGATCGTCGCCAGCTCCTTGGCGAGAACGACCGCGTTTCGCATCGGGACGACGATCACGCTTGCCCCGAGCCGGACCTTCGTCGTCCGGCCGGCGAGGTAAGCGAGGGTGGTGACCGCCTCGAAGATCGTCCCGTAGTCCTCGGCGGCGCTGCGGTCGACGAGCAGATGATCGGTCGTCCAGGCGTCGGTGAAGCCGAGCCGCTCGGCGATCTCGCCGGCGGCATCGATCCCCTCGTGAGTTGCCTCGTCGCCGAGCGAGGGCAGGATCAGCCCAAAGTCCATCCGGACGATCGTACGACGCTCGACACTCATCCGGCGCGGTTGGGCCAGACTGGTCCCGTGGCCACGAATCGAACGACCCCGGCCGAATGAGCGAGCGCCGGCCGACCCTCGCCGCCGTCGCGGGATTCCGCGGCTGGCGGGCGCTCCGGCACCGCAACTTCCGGTTCGCGTTCGTCGGCCAGCTCGTCTCGCTCATCGGGACCTGGATGCAATCGGTCGCCCAGGGCTGGCTCGTCCTCCAGCTGACCGGCGACCCGTTCTGGCTGGGTGTCGTGGCGGCCGCCCAGTTCGGCCCCGTGCTCGTCTTCGGCCTGTTCGGTGGGCTCATCGCCGACGGGCTGCCGAAGCGGCGGACGCTCGTCGCGACCCAGACGATTGCCATGCTGCTGGCGTTCGCGCTGTTCGGCCTGACGGTCACCCACACGGTCGGGGTCGGCCACATCGTCGCCCTCGCCTTCACGCTCGGCTGCGTGAACGCGATCGACATGCCGACGCGGCAGTCGTTCGCGATCGAGATGGTGGGCCGCGACGACATCGGCAACGCCGTGGCCCTCAACTCGGCCGTCTTCAATGGCGCCCGGATCGTGGGGCCGGCGGTCGCCGGCGTGACGATCGGGGCGACCGACATCTCCGTGGCCTTCCTCGCCAACGGAATCAGCTTCCTCGCCGTGATCGGGGCGTACCTCGCGATGGACGAGAGCGGGCTCACCAGGGCGCCACGCCTCGCCCGCCCGACGACCGTCGCGGGCGTTGCCGCGGATCTCGCCGAGGGCCTGCGCTACGTCCGCTCGACCCCGATGGTGCTCCTGGCAATCCTCGTCATCGGCCTGGTGTCCACGTTCGGGATGAACTTCTCGGTGGTCGTGCCGGCACTGGCCCGCGATGTGCTCGATGCCGGCGCGGCCGGCTACGGGTTCCTGATGGCGGCCGCCGGCCTCGGCTCGTTCTCGGTGGCGATGGCGATCGCCTTCGGGCGGCGCAGCCGGCCGGCGCTGATCGGCCTGGGCGGCGCGGCCCTCGGCCTCGCCGAGCTCGTCATCGCGGCGTCCGGCTCGTACGGGGTCGCGCTCGTCGCGATGTTCTTCGTCGGGCTCGGCGGGATCGCCATGGCCGCGACCGCCAACACCACGATCCAGCTGATCGTGCCCGACCACCTTCGCGGCCGGGTGATGAGCGTCTACACGACCGTCTTCGCCGGCTCGACCCCGATCGGCGGGCTCCTGGCCGGCACGCTGGCGTCCGCCTACGGCGTCCCGTTCTCGATCGCCTTCGGCGGCGCCGGGAGCCTGGTCGTTGGGCTGGCGGGCTACGCGTGGCTCCGCCGGGTCCGCGCGACTGCCTCCCTCATCGCGAGCGCCGGGCCGCCGGTCCCGACGCGTCGGCCGGCTCCGGCGCCGGTCGATAGGGAAGGCTGAGCACCCCCAGGAGTGGTTCACCCGTCGACTGCCCGGCCGTGACGGACCGGCCGGCCACGTGCAGCCGGATCGTCACATCATCGCGGCCGGGGTGGTTCGGGTCGTAGATCCGGATCGTGGCATCGACCGGTCCTGCCTCGTAGGCGAAGGCCAGTACCTGGTGGTTGGCGGTCAGCGCGAGCGGATTGGCAGTCGCAGCCCTGACGAGCCCCACCATGGCCGGCCGGCCGCCATCGAGCTCGGCGCGGATCGCCCGCCACTCGCGGGCCTGGTCGCGCCCGGTCCAGCGGCCGGTACGCAGCCGCGCCGAGGCCCACCAGAACCGGAGCGGGACGAGTCCGAGCTCCAGCGAATCAAGCTGGCGGCGAGCGATCTCGCCGAAGAGCGGCGTCCCGAACACGGGTGGAACGGCGTCCGTCGGAGGCGCACCGCCGCGAAGGAACCCGTCCGCAGCGGCGAAGCACATCCCACCGCACAGGCCGTCGGACACCTCGCCGATCCCGATCCGCAGGTAGCCGACTCGCCACTCGAAGGCGGGTCCCGTCGGCCATCGGTTCGGGAACGCGAAGCCGTGCCGCGACGGGAGGAAGCCGGGCACCTCGTTGGATCGCATCGCCCGGACGGTACCGCACCGGCAGGCTTGACCGCGTCATGATGGCCGTCGCCGGGCACGGCGCCGGGCCCGGCGAGCGTTCCACATCGAGACTCCGGGTGTGCCGACGTTGGCCCGCGTACCATCGACGGTGATGGGGTCCCCCGAGGGCGGCGAGCCTCGCCACACGAACCGGTTGGCCGGCGAGACGAGTCCGTACCTGCTCCAGCACGCTCACAATCCCGTCGACTGGTGGCCCTGGGGCTCGGACGCGCTGGCCCGGGCGAAGCTCCTGGACCGGCCGATCTTCCTGTCGATCGGCTACGCGGCCTGCCACTGGTGCCACGTCATGGAGCGAGAATCGTTCGAGGACGAGGCGACGGCGGCCTACCTGAACGCCCGCTTCATCCCGATCAAGGTGGATCGCGAAGAGCGCCCGGACCTGGACCAGGTCTACATGGGCGCGGTTCAGGCGATGACCGGCGGCGGCGGCGGCTGGCCGATGTCGGTCTTCCTGACGCCCGAGGGCCGACCGTTCTACGGCGGGACGTACTTCCCCGACCAGCCGCGCCACGGGATGCCGAGCTTCCGGCAGGTCCTCGAGGGGGTGGAGCGGGCGTGGCGCGAGGACCGGGCGGGGGTCGAGGGCGCGGGCGCCCGGCTCGCCGCCTCCCTGGCCGAGACGGCGCGATTGACGGGACCCGGCGACCCGGGGCAGCCGGGTCCGGACCTGCTCGACACGGCCGTGATGCTCATCGAGCGGGGCTTCGACGCGGCGACCGGCGGGTGGGGCGGCGCTCCCAAGTTCCCGCAGCCGATGACGATCGAGTTCCTGCTCGGGCGGGCCGCGGCTACCGGCGAACCGCGTCCACTCGCTGTTGCGCGCCGGGCGCTGGATGCCATGGCCGCCGGCGGGATTCACGATCAGCTCGGCGGCGGCTTCCATCGCTATGCGACCGATGCCGCCTGGCTCATCCCGCACTTCGAGCAGATGCTCTACGACAACGCCCAGCTGGCCCGCGTCTACCTTCACGCCTGGGCGCTCACCGGCGCGACCGCGTACCGCGAGGTGGCCGCCGGGACGCTCGATTACCTGGTCCGCGAGCTCACGACCGAGGACGGCGCCTTCGCCGCGAGCCAGGACGCCGACACCGAGGGGGTCGAGGGCGCGACCTTCACCTGGCGGGCCGACGAGGTCCGGTCGGTGCTCGGGGAGGCGGGCGTCGCGGAAGCCGCCGAGATCTTCGCCGCTGCCTATGGCGTCACGGACGGCGGCAACTGGGAGGGCGTCACGATCCTGTCGCGCGTCCGCCCGACCGCCGAGCTCGCCGGCCGGTTCGGCCGGACGGCGAGCGAGATCGAGGCGATCCTCGCGTCCGCCCGCGGGCGACTCCTCGAGGCACGTTCCCGCCGGTCCCAGCCGGCACGCGACGACAAGGCGATCGCGGCCTGGAACGGCCTCGCCATCGCTGCGCTGGCCGACGCCGCCCGAATCATCGGACTCGCGACCGATGGGGCGCGGCCGGGGGACGCGACGCGCTACCGGGTTGCCGCGGAACGGGCCGCGACGACGATCGTCGATCGCCTTCTGGGTCCCGACGGCCGGCTTGGGAGGTCGTGGAAGGACGGCCGCGCAACGGCGGCCGGTGTCCTCGAGGACTATGCCTGCCTGGCCGACGGTCTCCTGGCGCTCTACGAGGCCACGTTCGAAGAGCGCTGGTTCCTGGACGCGCGGCGGCTCGCGGACGCGGTCCTCGAGCGATTTGCCGATCCGGCCGGTGGGTTCTTCGACACCGCGGTGGACCACGAGCGCCTGATCACGCGGCCGAAGGACGTCCAGGACAACGCGACGCCGTCGGGCGGCGCAATGGCGACCCACGCCCTCCTCCGCCTCGCCGCGTTGACCGGCGAGGGCCGCTACCGGAGCGCCGCCGAGCGGGCGATCGCCGCCGTCGCGCCGCTGGCCTCACGGTACCCGACGGCCTTCGCGAAGTGGCTGTCGGCGATCGACCTCGCGCTATCGGATGTCGCCGAGGTCGCCATCGTGGGGGGACCGGACGAGCCCGGCACGCGCCCGCTGCTCGCGGTCGCCGCCGCCGGTCTTCACCCAGCGCGAGTCGTCGCGCTGGCCGCCCATCCCGAGGTGAGTGCCGTGCCGCTGATGCAGGGCCGGGCCCGTCTCGGCGGGGCGCCGACCGCATACGTCTGCCGGAGCTTCACCTGCCAGGTCCCGGTGACGGACCCGGATGCCCTCGCGACCCAGCTCCGCGAGCGGGCCGCCGCGCTGTGAGCCGCGCTGGGATCCTCGTCCGGGAGGCGCGTCCCGACGAATACAGCCACCTCGGTCGGATCACGGCCGAGGCATATCGCGCCGTCGGCGAGACCGAGGAGGCGTACTACCCGGAGCTCCGCGACGTTGCCAGTCGAGCGGCACTCGTGCCCGTGCTCGTCGCCGCGGACGAGGCGACCGGAATGGTCCTCGGGGGCGTGACCTACGTTCCGGGACCCGGTCCGTACTTCGAAGGCGTATTCGGGGAAAGCGCGGCCGCGTTCCGGATGCTCGCGGTCGCCCCCGAGGCGCAGGGACGCGGCGTCGGCCGGGTCCTCGTCTCCGCGTGCATCGAGCGCGCCCGCGCGGCGGGTCGGTCGTCGATCGGCATCTACACGCGTCCCTTCATGCACGCCGCCCACCGACTCTACGGGTCGTTCGGCTTCCGGCACGTGCCCGAGCTCGATTGGGAGTTCGAGCCAGGGGAATGGCTGCACGCCTATCGGCTCGAGCTGTGAGGCCCCGGACCGCGCGCGAGACGCTGCCGCCCGAAGGGCCGCGCCGCGGCGACCCCGCTCGACGCCCGGGACTGATCCCGGCCGCGAGCGTCGTCCTCCTGCGCCGGCGCCCGGCAGGCCTCGAGGTCCTCCTGACCCGCCGTCCGACGACGATGGACTTCGGGCCGGGGATCCACGTCTTCCCGGGCGGACGCGTGGACAGCGCCGATGCCGATTCGGCGGCCCGCGGCGCATTGGGGATCGACGAGGCCGCCGCCGCGCGCAACCTGGGGCTCGGCATCGCGCCCGACGGCGGGCTCACCCCGGCCGCCGCCCTCGCCCACCACGCCGCCGCCGTCCGCGAGACGCGCGAGGAGACCGGCATCGAGATCGGCGCCGGGGACCTCATCGGCCTCACGCGCTGGGTCACCCCCGTCTCGCTGGCTCGCCGCTTCGACGTCCGCTTCTTCGCCGCCTTCGTCCCGCCAGGGACGGAGGTCCGCGCCGGCTCGGCGGAGGTCGCCGAGGCTCGCTGGCTGACGCCGGCTGACGGCCTGTGGGCGGCCATGCGCGGCGAGATCGAGCTCTGGCAGCCGACCTTCGTGACCCTCCAGCAGCTCGCCGGCCTCGCGGAGCCGGCGGACGTCCGGGCTGCCTTCGCGATCGGCTCCACACGTGGCGGTCCGGCCATCGAGCGCGGGCGGCCGGATCTCGCCCGCGTGGGCGCCACGTGGGCCGCCGGGATCCCGGGTCGGCGGGCCGCCGGATGGCTGGTCGGCCGGCACGACGTCGTCGTCGTGGATCCCGGCGATCCGACCGGCGTGACGAGCGATGCGATCCTCACCGAGGTCGCCGCGATGGGTGCTCGGCTGGCCGGCGTCGTGATCTCGGGCCTCGCTCCGGAGCGCCACGCCGGGGTCGAGATGCTCGCCCGCGGCCTGGGGCTCCCCGTCGCCGGACCACCCGGAACGGCCGCCCGGGCGCCCTACCCGGTGATGGAGCTGGAGAGCGCCGACCTCCTGCCGTTCGGCGATCCGGGGCTCACCCTCGGGGAGGCCGTGGCGCCCGGCTGACCCCGGACCGCCTCAGCGGGGCGCCCGCTCGGCGAACCAGCGGTGGTCGGCGAGGAGGATCGCCGCGGCGCCGAGATGCGCGACGCCGAGGACGAGGTTGAGCGGCCGGGCCATCGCGGCCAGGTAGAGGACCGCGAACAGCGCCGCCAGGCTCAGCGCGGGCAACCAGCCTCGACCGTTCCGGATCAGGAAGCCGAGGACGACCGACGCGCCGTTCAGGAAGACCGCCACGCCGATGATCGGGACCTGGGCCGGCAGGCTCCCGGTGACCGCGAAATCGCCCACCACGAGCTGGCCGGCTCCGAACAGGCCGCCGAAGACGAGGATCGCGGCCGCCACGTCGATCGCCGGAGGCCTGGCCGTGGCCGTCACGTCGATCGCCGGAGGCCCGGCCGCGGTCGGGCGATTGCTCGACCGGGTCACCTGGCCGGCGGCTCGTCCGGCTCGTCCGTCCCGGCGCCCTCGCCGCGGATCTCCTTCGCCTCGTCGCGCGCGGCCTTCACGCCGCGCCCGAGCATGCTGCCGATCTCGGGAAGCGTCTTGGGGCCGCGCCAGATGAGCACGACGACGAGGACGATCAGGAGGATGACCAGCGTGTCCACGGGCGGATGGTACTCGACCGAGGCGGCCCGGCGCGCCAACGGCGTATCGTGCCGGAGGTGACCGACTCGACCGGCCGCCCCGCCCAATCCGCAGGGGGGCGCACGCGCGCCGACAGCCGGCCGGTCCTCGTCTTCGGGCCGTGGTCGGGCCGCTACGACTTCGGGCCGGGGCATCCCCTGACGCCACGGCGCTTCGGTCCGGGGATCGACCTCGTGCGCGCCGTCAACGACCTCGCCGGCGGCGCACCGATTCGGGCGCTCGAGCCGGAGCCAGCGCGGGACGAGGAGCTCCGCTGGGTCCATGCGGCGACCTACCTCGAGGCCGTCAGGCGGTGCTCGGAGGTCTCGGCCGGCTGCCATGCGGCGGGCATCGGGCCGGGCGACACGCCGGCTTTCGCCGGGATGCACGAGGCAGCGGCGGCCGTCGCCGGCGGTTCCATCGGTGCCGCCGAGGCGATCCTGCGGGGTGAGACGAGCCACGCGTTCCACCCGGGGGGTGGCCTCCACCACGCGATGCCGGATCGAGCATCCGGATTCTGTGTCTACAACGATCCGGCGCTGGCGATCGCGCGAGCCCGGCACGACGGGCTGCGGGTCCTGTACGTCGACCTGGACGTCCATCACGGCGACGGCGTCCAGGCGATCCATGCCGACGACCCGGGCGTCCTGACGCTGTCGATCCACCAGTCCGGCCAGACGCTCTTTCCTGGAACGGGCTCGATCGCCGAGGTGGGCGAGGGGGCGGCCGCGGGGACGTCGCTGAACGTGCCGCTGGACCCGGGCAGCGGCGAGCGCGCCTGGCTCGCAGCGCTCCAGGCGGTGCTCCCGGAGGTTGCGGCGACCTTCGGTCCAGACCTCGTCGTCTCGCAGCACGGGGCCGACGCGCATACCTGGGATCCGCTCGCCCAGCTGCGGGTCACGACGACGGCGATGGGCTCGGCCGCCCGCCTCGTCGACACGATCGCCCATCGCTGGGCGGGCGGCCGGTGGCTCGCGACCGGCGGCGGCGGGTATGACGTCTACCGGGTCGTGCCGCGCGTCTGGTCGCTCGTCTGGCTCGCGGCCTCGCACCTCGAGGCGCCCCCGAACGTGCCCGCGGCCTGGCGGGACCGCTGGGCCGCGGACGCCGAGCGGTACGGTCAGGCGCCGCTCCCGGAGCGCCTGTTCGACGCGCCGAACGCGGGCCTCCGCGCCGGCCCGGCTGACGACGCGACGGACCACCGCGCCGCCGAGGTGGCGGCGCTCCTGCGGGAGGTTACCGTCCCCGCGCTCGTCCGCGCGGCCGGGGACCTCGGCTGGTGGAGCGCGCTCGACGACCTGGAGGGAGCCGGGGCGTCGGCCGGCCTCGAACCGGGGGCGCCCACTGCCGGCAACGCCGACGGGGCCGGGGTGCCCGCCGGCGAGGTGTCGATCGTGGACGCCGTGGATGCCGCCTCGTGGGCTCGCTGGCGGCTGGCGGGTCGGGTGCTCGCGCCGGCGGATGCGGGCGCGGCCCATGCCCTCGTGCTCGAAGGCCTGCGCGGCTCACATCCCGCGAGCGTGACGGTGGTCCGATCGGGCGATCTCGTCGTCGGAGCCGCCGTCTCGCTGGGCGGACCGGGCGGCTTGAAGCGCCGCCTGCTGGCGCTCGGCGTCGCCCCGGCGCTCCGGGGCCGGGGGCTCGGAGCGGTCCTCCTCCACCGGCACCTCGCCGCGGCGACCGTCGGCGACGGCTCGTGGGAAACGTCGGTCACCCTTGCCGAGCGGGACGTCTTCGACCCGCTCCCGCGAGTGACGCGAGCCGCGATCGCCCGTCGCCTGCTCGAGGGCGCCGGCTTCGACGTGGAGCGCGCCACGGGCCCGGTTGGGACGGCGGATCCCGCGGCGATCACGGCTCGTCGGGTCTGACGCCTCGCGGACATGCACCGGCCCGGACCGATGGCCCGGGCCGGTGGGGGAGCGAAGGACTCGCGGCAGGAGGGAGGGTGGGGGTCCCGCCGCGAGCCGTGTGTGGTCAGGCCGTCGTCGGCTGGACGGCCTGCACGGCCACCTTGGAGCGCCACGGCGTGCCGAGCATCGGCAGCAGGTAGCGGTCCAGGCCGTAGTAGCCGGCGACGCGCCAGGCGAGGATGAGCCCGATCGCGAAGGTGAACATGACCGGGTTCGTGGACGCCGAGCCGGCGAGCAGGAAGGACATGTTCATCAGCGCTCCGAAGAAGGCGGCCACGCCCACGAGCGCACCGGCGATGAGCGCCACGCCGACGGCGAGCTCACCGAACGCGATCAGCCAGGCGAACCAGGTCTCGTGGCCACCGTTGAGGAGGACGTTGATGAAGTCCCGGTACCACTCGAACGAGATCGGCGGCCGTCCCTGCTCGGGGATCGCGACGGCCCGCTCCCAGTAGCCGCGCAGGGCCGCGCCGCCGCCGAGCCAGGCGCCGTCCGGATTGAAGATCTTGCCGAGCGACGACTCGATCCAGGAGAACCCCAGGAAGATCCGGATCGGAAGCCAGAACAGGCCCGCCCGGGTATTGCTGAAGAGGTATCGGGTGAAGGCCGGACCTTCGACCTCGACCACCTGCGCCGAGGCGGAGTTCCGGTCCGTGAACAGGAGCGCGACGACGACGACCGCGAGTGCCCAGAAGACGAGGGTCACGATCGACCGGAGGCTGTCACCGCCGAGGGTCTCGGGGCGGATCTCCTCGATCGGGATCTCCATCCAGAGGACCAGGGCGGCCGCGAGGAGGGCCAGGGGCGTGGCCCACTTCCTGAGGCTGGACATCAGTGCTTCCCTTCGCTTGCGCCGCCGACCAGCTGGGACGGCATCTGGGTGAGGTGGTGCTGGTCGTTGCGATGTCAAGATGGCGCATCTGTCAACCCGGGGCGACCTGCCCGATGGCCCCAAGACCGGGTCACCCTGGCCGGGTGAAGGGGGACCAACGGCATGCCCTGGACGGGCCGGTCGGCCCAACCCGGATCGCGGCACCGCGGCGCGGCGCGACCTCGCGGGTTCAAACAGAACATCTGGTCGAATTTCGGCGAGCGCGCTACACTGGGCGGCCCGTGACGCCCACGCCCGAGCCCGTGCCGACAGCCGACCCGTTCGCGCCCTTCTCCGCCCCGGTGCGAGCGTGGTTCGAGAGCACGTTCGAGGCGCCGACACCGGCCCAGGTGGGCGGCTGGGCGTCGATCGCGGCCGGGCACCACACGCTGATCCACGCGCCGACCGGCTCGGGCAAGACTCTCGCCGCCTTCCTGTGGTGCCTGGACCGCCTTGCCCGCGACCCGACACCACCGCCGTCGCGCGCCGACCCCGGGAGCGTCCGGGTCCTGTACGTCTCGCCGCTCAAGGCGCTCACCTACGACGTCGAGCGCAACCTCCGGGCTCCACTCCACGGGATCTCCCTGGCAGCCCGGCGCCTCGGCCAGGAGCCGCCCCGGATCTCGATCGCGGCGCGGACCGGCGACACGCCCCAGGAGGCGCGCCGGCAGCTGGCACGGACGCCCCCGGACATCCTCGTCACGACACCGGAGAGCCTGTATCTCGTCCTGACCTCCGGGGCCCGGGAAACGCTCCGCGGCGTGGAGACCGTGATCGTGGACGAGGTCCACGCGGTGGCCGGCACGAAGCGGGGCGCCCACCTGGCCCTCTCCCTCGAACGGCTCGAGCGCCTTCGCCCGGCGTCCGCCCCGGCCCTGCAGCGGATCGGGCTGTCGGCGACGCAGCGTCCGCTTGAGACGATCGCCCGGTTCCTCGGCGGCATCGGGCCCGGCCGGGAGGTCTCGGTCGTCGATGCCGGTACGCGCAAGGCCCTCGACCTCCAGGTCGTCGTGCCGGTCGAGGACATGGCCCGGCTCGGTGAGGTCGCCCCGGCCGATCGTCCCGGCGACACCGACGCCCCGGCCTGGCGGGACGACCTGCGAACGAGCATCTGGCCGTCGATCCATCCACGGATCCTGGACCTCATCCGGTCCCACCGGTCCACGATCGTCTTCACCAACAGTCGCCGCCTCGCCGAGCGGCTCGCCCATCGCCTGAACGACCTTGCTGGCGAGGAGCTCGTCCGCGCCCACCACGGGAGCATCGCCCGCGAGCAGCGCCTGGAGATCGAGGAGGCGCTCAAGGCCGGCCGGCTGCCGGCGCTCGTCGCGACGAGCAGCCTGGAGCTCGGGATCGACATGGGCGCCGTGGACCTCGTGATCCTCGTCGAATCGCCGACCAGCGTGGCCTCGGGTCTCCAGCGCGTGGGACGGGCCGGACACCGGGTGGGCGAGCCGTCGAAGGGCGTCGTCTTCCCCAAGTACCGCGGTGACCTCCTCGAGGCCGCGGTCGTCACCGGCCGGATGCACGAGGGCGCGATCGAGACGACGGTCATGCCCCGCAATCCGCTCGACGTCCTCGCCCAGCAGATCGTGGCGATGACGGTGATGGACCCCTGGACGGTCGCCGATCTCCTCGCGACGGTTACCCGCGCCGCACCTTACGAAACCCTGTCGCGCGAGGCCCTCGAGGGCGTCATCGGCATGCTCGCCGGCGCGTACCCGTCCGATGAGTTCGCTGAGCTGAAGGCCCGCGTGGTCTGGGATCGGGTCACGGACGTCGTCGAGGGGCGGCGGGATGCGCGGGTCGTCGCCGTGACGTCGGGCGGGACGATCCCGGATCGCGGCCTGTTCGGGGTCTTCCTCGCCGGCGAGGCCGGATCGCCCGGACGGCGCGTCGGTGAGCTCGACGAGGAGATGGTCTACGAGCTCCGGGCCGGGATGCACGGCGACGTGATCGTGCTCGGCGCGAGCTCCTGGCGGATCCTCGACATCACGCCGGACCGCGTCATCGTGGAGCCCGCGCCGGGGGTCCCGGGCAAGCTGCCGTTCTGGAAGGGCGACGCGATCGGTCGCCCGATCGAGCTGGGGCGGGCCATCGGCGCGTTCGTCCGCGAGGTCGAGGGCGATCTCGCCGGCGGTCCGAAGGGCCGGGCCCGCGCCGCTGACCGTCTCCGGGCCAACCACGACCTGGACGAGCTCGCCGTCGGAAACCTCCTCGCCTACCTCGAGGAGCAGCGTGACGTCGCGGGCTCCCTGCCGACCGACCGGCGGATCGTGGTCGAGCGGTTCCGCGACGAGCTCGGGGACTGGCGCCTGGTCCTCCTGACGCCGTTCGGGGGGCGGATCCACGCGCCCTGGACGCTGGCCGTCGAGGAGCGGCTCCGAGATCGCCTTGGCCTCGAGGTGCAGACGATCTGGTCCGATGACGGGTTTGCGATCCGGCTCCCCGAGGGCGAGGGCGAAGGCGCCCCCGGACGGCTCGCAGAGATCGAGGCGCTCCTCTTCCCGGCGGCGGACGAAGTGGAGGATCTCGTGGTCGAGACCGTCGGCGGCTCGGCCCTCTTCGCGTCGCGCTTTCGCGAGAACGCAGGCCGGGCGCTCCTCCTGCCGCGCCGCCGGCCCGGGACGCGGACGCCGCTCTGGCAGCAGCGCCAGCGCTCGGCGGACCTGCTCGCGGTCGCGGCGCGCTACGGCAGCTTCCCGATCCTCGTCGAGACCTACCGCGAATGCCTGTCCGACGTCTTCGACATCGGTGCGCTGCGGGAGGTGCTCGGGGCCGTCGAGCGGCGGGAGATCGCCGTCCACGCCGTCGAGACGGCGAGGGCCTCACCGTTCGCCGCGTCGCTCCTGTTCGACTACGTCGCCGCCTACATGTACGAGGGTGACACCCCGATCGCGGAGCGCCGAGCCGGCGCCCTGGCGCTGGATCGGGACCTCCTGCGGGAGCTGTTGGGCCAGGAGGAGCTGCGCGAACTGCTCGACGGGTCGGCGCTGGCAGACCTCGAGCTCTCGCTCCAGTCACTCGCTGACGACCGACGGGCAGCGTCGATCGACGCGGTCCACGATCTGCTCCGCCGCCTGGGCGACCTGTCGACGGATGAAGCGGCGGCCCGCATCGAAGGCGGACTGGAGGTCGCCGACGGCTGGCTCGCGGAGCTGCGAGCCAGCCGGCGGGCCGCCGCGGCCCGGATCGGTGGCGAGGAACGCTGGATCGCGATCGAAGATGCCGGGCGGTACCGGGATGGCATCGGGGCGTCGATGCCGCAGGGCGTCCCCGACGCGTTCCTCGCCCCGGTCTCGGCGGCGCTGGAGAGCCTGCTCGCGCGCTGGGCGCGTACGCATGGGCCGTTCCTGCCGGCCGAGCCGGCCCGCCGCTGGGGCCTGCCGGTCGCGGCCGTCGCCGATGCCCTCGAGCGGCTGGGCGAGCGTGGATCGCTCGTGCGTGGCGAGTTCCGCCCGGACGGCACCGAGCGCGAATGGTGCGATCCGGAGGTGCTCCGGCTCCTCCGCCGCCGGTCGTTGGCACGGCTCCGCCGGGAGGTCGAACCGGTGGAGCCCGCCGCAATGGGGCGGTTCCTGCCGGCCTGGCACGGCGTCGCCGCGGTCGGGGAAACGCCGCCGTCGCTGCGCGGCAGCGCCGCGCTGGAGCGGCTCGCCGAGGTCGTCGACCAGCTGTCCGGCCTCGCGATCCCGGCCTCCGTCCTCGAGCGGGAGGTACTTCCGGCGCGCGTCCCCGGCTATCAGCCCCGCCTGCTCGACGAGCTCGGGGCGCTTGGCGAGGTCGGCTGGGTCGGCCGCGGCAGCCTCGGCAGGGACGACGGGCGGATCGTGCTCCATCGGCCCGGCCGGGAGGCGCTCCGGCCGGCGATGCCCACCGACGGGATGGACCGGCCGGCGGGTCCGCGCCACGACGCGATCCGGGCGCACCTTGCCCGTCGCGGCGCTTCGTTCTACCGCGAGATCTACGCCTCCGCAGGGGGCGGCACGGACCGCGAGGTGCTCGACGCGCTCTGGGACCTCGCCTGGGCCGGCGAGGTCACGAACGACACGTTCGCACCGCTCCGCGCGCTCCGCTGGCGACGCCCGTCGCGCTCGACCGCCCGGCCGCGACCCGGCCGGCTGACGGCCTTCGGGCCGCCCGAGGCCGCCGGCCGGTGGTCGCTCGTCGACCCCGCGCAAGCCGGAAGCAGCCCCACGGAGCGGCTCCACGCCGCCGCCCTCGCGCTCCTCGACCGGTACGGCGTGCTCGTCCGCGAGGCCGTGATGGCCGAGGGGCTCGAGGGCGGCTTCGCCGGGATCTACCCGGTCCTCCGTGCGCTCGAGGAGGCCGGCCGGATCCGTCGCGGGTACTTCGTCGAGGGCCTCGGCGCCGCCCAGTTCGCCCTCATCGGGGCCATCGACCGGCTCCGGGCGGCACGCGACGCAGCGAACCGTCACGGCGAGGGGCCGATGGTCCACCTCCTGGCGGCGGCTGACCCGGCGAACCCCTACGGCGCCGCGATCCCGTGGCCCCGTCGCGGCGGCGACGACCGGCGCCCACTCCCCCGCGCCGCCGGCGCCTCCGTGGTCCTCGTGGACGGCGTGCCCGCGATCTACGTCGAGCGTGGCGGCCGGACGCTCCAGACCCTGCCGGCCTTCGACGACCCGGCCGTGGCCGCCACGGCGCTCCCGGCGCTCCGCGGCCTGATCGGCGCTGGCCGTGACCGCGAGCTGGTGGTCACGAAGGTGGACGGCGTGCCGGTCGGGGAGTCGCCCTGCCGTGTCGCCCTGCTCGGGGCCGGGTTCGTCGCCGGGTACCGCGGCCTGGTTCTCCGACCGGGACCGGACGCGCGCGAGGCGCACTGGGTGATCGGCGGGTAAGCGACGCTCTGTATAATCGCTACATGAGCGAGAAGAAAAGCGCCACAAAGAGGTTGAAAGAGGCCACAGCGGCGCTGGAGAGCGGCATCGCGCCGGACGCCAGCGTCGGGATCCGCGAGCTGCGCGATCACCTGTCGCGGTACCTCGAGCAGGTGAAGGCCGGCGCCGCGATCACGGTCACGGAACACGGCCGCGTCATTGCGACGATCGTGCCGATGCGGTATTCGAGGCACATGCTCGAGCTGGCGGCGCAGGGCAAGGTCCGGCTGCCCACGCGTCCTCCAATGCGCGTCGCCGACATTCCGAAGGTTGAGATCGATGGCGGGCTGTCCGACCTCCTGCGGGAGGTGCGCCTTTGATCGCCTATGTCGATACTTCGGCATTCGCGAAGCTGTTGGTGCCAGAACCCGGGACGGACGCTGTCGACGGCCTCTGGGAGCATGTCGGCGACCGGTACGCGTCGCTGATCGGCTACGCCGAGCTCCGCTCGGCGGTGGCTGCCGCGGCACGATCCCGACGATTGGGCGGACTCGCGCTCCCGGCGACCCGAGCCCTGATCGATGCGCTGTGGACGAGCGTCGTCGCGGTCGAGGTTGATGAGTCGCTGGTCCGCGAAGCCGGTGACCTGTCGGATCGGCACGGGCTGCGCGCGGGCGATGCGATCCATCTCGCTTCGGCGCTGCGGGTCGCCGAGGGTCCCACCGCGTTCATCGCCTTCGACGGACGGCTCCGCGACGCCGCGGCCGCCGAGGGCCTCATCGTCCTCCCAGACCTCGCGTAGCCACCGGCTGGACCGCCTGATCTCGGCGTCGCGAGCGGCCTATCATCGGCCGCGATGTGCGAGCACTTCGTCGCCCGGGCGGCGGAACCCTTCCGGCTGGACGAGCTCTGGGACTTCACCGAGCGCCTCGAGCGGTTCGGCATCGCCGGGTTCGGGTGGGGTGCGTCCTGGATCGGCACCGAGGGGCGCCTGGCGAGCCATCGCGACGTCCGAGCCTTTCGTGACGACCCCGCGCATGACCGCGTCGGCCGGGTGGAGACGACCTCCGTGCTCGTCCACCTCCGCCGGCCGTCGCGGCTCTCGACCCTGGGCATGGCCGACACGCAGCCGTTCGACGACCCGGCGGGCCGGTACAGCTTCAGCCACAACGGGGACCTGACCCTCCATCGCGGCTGGCGCGCTCGGTATCGTGACCAGGGCCGAATCCACGGCCGGGCGGACACCGAGGTGGGCGCCCGCTGGCTCGAGGACGAGTGGCGTGAGGGTGAATCCGTCCCGCACATCCTCGGCGCCCTGCACGACACGTTCGGCGGCCAGGCGAACCTCGCCATCCTGACCGCGGACGGTGCCGCGCACCACTACGCCGGGAACCGGGAGAACCCCGTCTTCACGTTCCGCCTCGGTCGGATCGGGATCGCCGGCACGGGGATCTACTCGCTCGACCGATCGCTCTTCCGGTTCGTCGCCCCGACCGCGGCGGACCGGCGAATGGTCGCCAGTCGGACCACGGTCACGCTCGATCCGGGAGGCCGCCCGACTGCCGTGTGACGGTCGCGGCGGCCCGGCGTCTCTCGTGCAACAGTCGGAATGGAGAGGAGGCACGGGACGTGGAGTTCGCGCATGCGGCAGCCGCCGCGGATCCGGGAGACCGCCCGGTGGACGACCTGCCCAAGACCCAGCTGGTCCGTCTGTCGCTCTACTGGCTCGGCCTGTCGTCGATCTTCATCGGGCTGACCCAGATCCTGTCGGGCCGGATCCAGTACGAGACGGGGCCACTCCACTCGCCCGGCTCGGAGGGGACGACCCTCTTCCTCCTCAACGTCGCCGGTGCGTTCATCGCCGCCGTCGTCCAGCCGACCGTCGGCTCGATCTCCGACTACACGATGAGCCGCTGGGGCCGCCGCAAGCCGTACATCTTCATCGGCTCGATCCTCGACATCGTCTTCCTGCTCGGGATCGCCTCCTCCAATACGGTGCTCGCGATCGCCGCGTTCATGGTCCTCCTCCAGGTCAGCGCGAACTTCGCCCAGGGCCCCTTCCAGGGCTACGTCCCGGACCTCGTCCCGGCGAAGCAGGTCGGCCTTGCGTCCGCGCTCGTCGGCCTGTTCCAGGTCCTCGGGAACGTCGCCGGGTTCGGGATCGGCGCCCTCGCGGTCGCGACCGACAACTTCTTTCTCGGGACGATGGCCCTCGGCGCCCTCGAGGTCGTCACGATGCTGTCGGTCGTCTGGAGGGTGAACGAGGGCCGCACGGCACGGCCGCGCGAGGGCAAGTCGTGGATCGCCATCGGGCGCGAGGCGTGGGGCCTGGACATCCTCGCTCAGCGCTCGTTCCTGTGGCTCGTGGGCTCGCGCTGGTTCGTCCTCATGGGCGCCAACATGCTGGTCAACTTCGCCCTCTTCTACCTGGCCCAGACGTTCGCCCTCGCCCAGGAGGAGACGGGCCTGCCGAACATCGCCCTGCTCGGCGCGACGGTGCTCGGCAACGTCGTGTCGGTCATCCCGGCGGCTCGCCTGTCTGACCGGATCGGGCGGAAGCCCGTGATCTACGCCGCCTGCGGCCTCGGGGGTCTCGGGATGGCCGTGGTCGCGGCGGCGCCGGCGATCCCCGTCGCGATCGTCGGCGCCGGGCTCTTCGGCGCCGGATCGGGCATGTTCCTGGCGGTCGACTGGGCGCTCATGACCGACATCATCCCGAAGGCCTCGTCCGGCCGCTACATGGGGATCAGCAACGTGGCGACCGCCACTGCCGGGATCTTCGCGGTGATGACCGGCGGCCTGCTCATGGATGCGACCAACGCGGCCATGGGTTACGGCAGCGGCCCGCGCTTCGCCCTCGGCCTGGCGGTCATCTACTACGTCCTCGGTGCGCTGTTCCTCCGGCCGGTCGTGGAGCCGAGGTCGCAGCGCGCGCCGGCCCCGGCCGCGGCGTAATCGCGAACCGCTCGCCCGCGACGGGGCCGCGTCGTCCCCGGCCGCCGCATGGGCCGGGCGTTCGCGGCCAGGGGCAGGTCCCTGGCCGGCCCTGATCGAGGACGCCCGCCGGTATACTCCCGCGCAACCATGAGCGACGGAACGGTCATCGTCATCGGCGGCGCGGAGGACAAGATCCGGGATCGGATCATCCTGAACCGCTTCGTCGCGCTCGCCGGCGGCGAGGCGGCGACCGTCGTGGTGATCTCAACGGCGTCGTCGCTGGGGCACGAGGCCGGTGAGCGCTACCGCGAGATCTTCACCGAGCTCGGCGTCCGCACCGTCCGCCCGCTCCACGCGATGACGCGGGCCCAGGCCAACGACGAGACCTTCGCCCGCGCCGTCGGCGACGCGACGGGGATCTTCCTGACCGGCGGCAACCAGCTCCGGCTGTCGTCGACGCTCGGCGGCACGCGGCTCGCCGACGCCGTCCTCGAGCGGTTCCGGCACGGCGCGGTGATCGCCGGCACGTCCGCCGGTGCCTCGGCCATGTCCAGCCACATGATCGCGTTCGGGGCGAGCGGCGCCACCCCGAAGCACCGGATGGCCGCGATCGCAGCGGGCCTCGGGGTCCTGCCCGGCGTCATCGTCGACCAGCACTTCCAGCAGCGAAACCGGCTCGGCCGGCTCCTCAGCCTGATCGCCCAGAACCCGAGCCTTCTCGGTCTGGGCGTGGACGAGGACACGGCCGGCGTGGTCGGTCCGGACCAGGTCCTCGAGGTGATCGGGCGCGGCAGCGTGACGGTCGTGGACGGTTCCGCGGCCGAGACCGACGCCTGGGAGGTGCGCGGCCATCGCCCGGTCATGCTCAGCGGCGTCGTCCTGCACTCCCTGCCGGCCGGCTATCGGTTCGATCTCCGCCGTCGACACCGGATCGCCGGACCGAATCTCAAGGCCCTGCCCGGTGGCGAGGCCGCCGCCTCCAGCTAGCCTTCGTCCAGGGTCAGTCGAGGCGCCGGCCCACCGGCGCCCACGGGAGGGTCGCCACGTGGCCGAGACCGCTGCGCAGAAGACAGTCCGGGCGAAGCGATCGCGACCGGCGGCGGCTGGCACGGCCTCGGCGGCCGCGGCGTCCGGGGGACCCGACCGGCCCGCGCCCGACCTCCGCATCCTGGAAACGCGGATCCTGCGTGGCCCGAACTACTGGTCGCGCGCGCCGGTCATCCGGATGCTCGTCGACCTCGGCTCGCTCGAGGCGTTCCCATCGAACACCATCGCGGGTTTCGTCGACGGGCTCATCGAGTGGCTGCCGTCGCTCGAGGATCACGCCTGCTCGCTCAACCGGCGGGGGGGCTTCCTGACGCGGCTCCGCGACGGGACGTGGGCCGGCCACGTCGCCGAGCACATCGCCCTCGAGCTCCAGAACCTGGCCGGCACGGACGTCAGACACGGCAAGACCCGGGGCGCGGGCACGCCCGGCCAGTACAACGTCATCTACGAGTTTCGCGAGGAGACCGTCGGCATCGAGGCCGGCAGGCTTGCCGTCCGGATCGTCAACCACCTCGTCGACCCGGCGAGCGACCCGGATCTCGACTTCCTCGCCGAGCTCGAGACGCTCATCCGGCTTGCCGAACGCCAGGCGTTCGGGCCGTCGACCCAGGCGATCATCGACGAGGCCGCGTCGCGGGACATCCCGTTCATTCGGCTTGATCGCCACTCCCTCGTCCAGCTCGGCCAGGGGGTTCACCAGCAGCGGATCCGGGCGACGATGACGTCGCGGACGTCGGGCATCGCTGTGGACATCGCGAGCGACAAGAACCTGACCAACCGTCTCCTCGATTCGGCTGGCCTCCCGGTGCCGAGGGCGGACGTCGTCGAGACCGTCGACGATGCCGTTGCGGCGGCCCGCCGGCTCGGCTTCCCGTGCGTGATCAAACCGCTCGACGGCAACCACGGCCGGGGCGTCCACCTGGACCTTCGCAGCGAGGACGACGTCCGGGCCGCCTGGCCGGGCGCCCTTCGCGAGACGCGTTCCGGTGAGGTCGTGGTGGAGACGTACATCCACGGCAACGACTACCGCTGCCTCGTGATCGGCGGGGAGGTGGCGGCGATCGCGGAGCGGGTCCCGGCCTCGGTGGTCGGCGACGGGGTCCTCACGGTCCGCCAGCTCGTCGACCAGACGAACAGCGATCCGCGGCGCGGGATCGGCCACGAGAAGGTCCTGACGAAGATCAAGCTGGACGACGCGGCGATCGAGCTCGCCCGGAGTCAGGGCTTCGAGCCCGATGCGGTGCCGCCGGTCGGGACACGGGTCAAGCTCGCCCTGACCGGCAACATGTCCACCGGCGGGACGTCGATCGACCGGACGCTCGAGGCGCACCCGGACAACGTCGAGATCGCCGAGATGGCCGCCCGGGTCGTCGGCCTCGACGTCGCGGGAATCGACTTCATCTGCCCGGACATCACTGTTCCGGTGCGCGAGACCGGCGGGGCGATCGTCGAGGTGAACGCCGCCCCCGGGTTCCGGATGCACACCCATCCGACCGAGGGCGAGCCGCAGTACGTCGCGCGGCCCGTGATCGACCTGCTCTTCCCGCCCGGCGCCCCGTCCCGCATCCCGATCATCGCGGTCACCGGCACGAACGGCAAGACCACGACGGTCCGGATGATCGCCCACATCCTCAAGCTGATGGGCCGGCGAGTCGGGATGACGTCGACCGACGGCATCGTCGTCGACGGGCGGATGATCAAGCGGGGCGACATGTCCGGCCCGAAGTCGGCCCGGATGATCCTCCAGAACCCGACGGTGGACACCGCCGTCTTCGAGGTGGCCCGGGGCGGGATCCTCCGCGAGGGCCTCGGCTACGACCGGAACGACGTCGCGGTCGTGACGAACGTCACCGGGGATCACCTCGGACTGGGCGGCATCGACACGCTCCGCCAGCTGGCGGACGTGAAGGGCGTCCTCGTCGAGGCGGTGCCGCGGACGGGCTCGGCGATCCTGAATGCGGACGACCCCAATGTCGCCCGGATGAACCAGCAGTGCGACGGCTCGGTCACCTACTTCTCGATGGAAACGGACAAGGGAGAGCCCGGCTTCGACCGGGTGGACGGGCACTGCGGCCGGGGCGGCGCCGCCTTTGTCCTCAGGCACACGCCGGAGGGCGACCAGATCGTCCTTCGCCACGGACCCCGGACGATGCCGGTGCTGTACACGCACCTCGTCCCCGCCACGTTCGGGGGCAAGGCCCGGATGAACGTCGCCAACGCGCTGGCCGCGGCGGCGGCGGCCTGGGCGGCCGGGGCCCACCTCCACGACATCCGGCAGGGCCTCCGAACGTTCACGACGTCGTTCTTCCAGGCGCCCGGCCGTCTGAACCTGCTGGAGGTCGGCGGCGTTCGCGTCGTCATCGACTACTGCCACAACGTCGACGGGATGCGGGCACTGGCCGACTTCGTGAACCGGATGATGACCGACAACGGGGTCCGCTCGGGGCGCGCCATCGGTGTGATCGGCGTCCCGGGCGACCGGCGCGACGAGGACATGCGCGACTACGGCGCGCTCGCGGCCGGGGCATTCGACGAGATCATCGTCCGCGAGGATCGGAACCTGCGCGGCCGCGTCCCGGCCGAGGCCGCCGCGCACGTGCTCGAGGGGATTCGTCGCGCCCGTGGGGCCGGTGCCCGCACCACGCGGGCCGACAAGATCCTCGACGAGCTGACCGCCGCCCGCACGGCGCTGCGCCGCGCCAGCCCGGGCGACCTCCTCGTCATGTGCGTCGACGACGCGATCGCCGTCTACCGTGAATCGATGGCCGCCGCCGGCCACGGCCTCGGGACTACCGCGTTCGCGGATCCCGGCGAACTCGAGGCGCCGGTCGGATAGGACCTGCCGGGTCGCCCTGCCGCGAGAGGCGATCAGGCCCTGACAATCTGGCTGGAGTGAGGGCTTTCGTGTCGAGCTCCCGACCGGGCAGGGGCGGAGCCGTCGGTCAGCGACCGATGCCCATGTTCCCGCTGACGACCCGGACGATGCCGAAGATGAGCGCGGCCGAGATCACCACCAGCGCGACGCCGATCGCCATTTCCACGGGGCAGGTCCTCCATCCCTCTCGATCGCCGGCCGTCCGGCGCTGGCGGACATCATGCGCGGCCGCCCCTCGCGGCGCAACGCGTTTCAGCGCCGCGGTCGATCCTCGAGGCGCGGCACCAGGCCCACCAGGTCCGCGGTGGACTGGACAGGCCGGAAGCCGAGATCGGCGAGCAGGGCGAACACGCCGGTCCGGTCCTCGTGGCACAGGAGGACCACGATTCGCGCCCCGTCCGGCCGGGCGCCGCTGACGCCGCCTCCGGCGCCGTTGAGCTCCGCGCGCAGCGCCGCCGTCTCGTTCTCGTAGACCGGGATCTCGGTCGTCCAGCCGGCCTCCCTCGCGCCGGCGATCAGCTCCCCGACGACAGATTCGCGGGATCGACCCCGCAGGTAGCTGAGCGTCTCCTTGACCGCGACGCGCTGGGCCCCCGCCGCGGCGATCGCGCCCATCCCCCGGAGCGTGTCGTCGGGACGGTCGCCGGCCGTGCCGATGATCACCGTGATCGGCGTCACCCGGCCGCCGGCCCCTGCGGCGATCGCGCCGGCGACGTCGAGGAGCGCCGCCAACCCGGCCACGTTGTGGGCGAAGTCGACGATCGCCACGCGGGCACCGCTGCGGTAGACGTTGAGCCGGCCGGGTGACTCCTCGGCGATCGGGCGGAAGTCGATGAGCCCGGCCCGGACCTCCTCGATCGTGGCGCCGAGGGCTCGGGCGCCGCCCGCGGCCGCGAGCGCGTTCGCGACGTTGTGACGGGCGAGCCCGGCGAGCGTGATCGGGATCTCGCGGACCGCCACGATCGGGGTCCATCGGTCGCCCTCGGCCTCCCCGAGGTCGCCCCGGCGGACCAGGTAGGCGCGACCGCGGCGGTCGAGGTGGCGCCGGACCGTGGCGGAAGCGTCGCCCTCGAGCGTGAACCAGGCGACCTGCGCCCGGACAACGCGTGCCATCGCCCGGACGAGCGGGTCGTCCGCGTTGAGGATCACCGAGCCGGCCAGCTTCGTGATCCGGCAGACGGTCGACTTGACCTCGGCCAGCTCGGGGAGCGTGTGGATCCCCTGGACGTCCAGGTGGTCTGCGGTCACGTTGGTGAGGATGCTCACCTCGTTTGACTCGTAGCCGATTCCGCGCAGCACGAGCCCGCCGCGCGCGGTCTCCAGCACGGCGACGTCGACGTCCGACCGACGGAGGATCTCGTGCGCACCACCGGGTCCGGTCCAGTCGCCGGGATCCACCATGCGCTCGTCGATGAGGACGCCGTCCGAGGTCGTCGTCCCGACGCGCCGCCCCGCCCGCAGCAGGATCCGGGTGAGGAGGCGGGCGGTGGTCGACTTCCCGTTCGTTCCCGAGATCGACACGACCGGGATCCGCCGATCGCCGTCCCGAATCCACGTCGGTGGCGTCGCCGACGCCCGCCGGATGCGTTCCGTCCAGGACGCCAGGAGCCGCTCCTGGGTGCCCGTCAGGCGGGCCCGCGGGGCCGGCGTCGCCGACCGGTCGGCGAGGGCAACGGCCGCTTCAGCGATCAGGCGCGCCCGCTCCGCCCCGGACCACGGCCAGGTCAGGACCCAGTGGCCGGGATCGGACGAGCGGTGGACCCGCACGCCGCCGACGCCCTCACCGTGCGCACGCCGGAGCCGCCTGCCCCAGCCGGCGATCGTCGCCACGGCCTCCGGCCAGTCACGCTCCGGAACGGACGCCCCGAGTCGCACGAGCGCGTGCCGCCCCGGCAGGCGCTGCCCGAACCAGGTCCGGCGCCGCCCGACCGCAACCTCGACCTTGACCACCGGCCGAAGCCGGTAGACGTTCGGGCCTTCGAGCAGCCGGATCTCGACAAGTCGCACGATCCCGGGAGGATAACAACGGCCGATCGTTGCGGACCGGCTGGTCCGCGACGACCTACACTCGCCGGGTGAACGACCCTTCCGGACCCGGGGCCGGCGCTTCCCAGGACGATCTGCTCCGGCTCGACGCGGTCGTGTCCGCTGCCCGCCCCCGCTTCCTCGCCGAGCTCGAGCGGCTCTGCAACATCGACTGCGGCAGTTACTCCCCGGCCGGCGTGAACGAGGTCGCCGACTGGGTCGCGGCGGCGTTTGCAGACCTGGGCGGGGAGGTGGAGCGCCGGCCGGACTCGACCGCCCGTTACGGCGACACCGTCATCGGCACGTTCCAGGGGCGCGTGGGCGCCGGCCCGCGGCTCCTCCTCATCGGCCACATGGACACGGTCTTCCCCGACGGGACCGCGGCCGAGCGGCCGTTCCGGATCGAGTCCGGGATCGCCATGGGCGCGGGCGTGACCGACATGAAGGGCGGCCTCCTGGCCGGGGTCCACGCGCTTGCCGCCCTGCGCGAGCTCGGCGCTGGGTCGTGGGAGGGGCTGCCGTTCGAGCGGATCACCTACATCGCCAACCCGGACGAGGAGATCGGGTCGCCCAGCTCCACGCCCCATATCCGCGAGATCGCGGCCGCGTCGGACGCCTGCTTCGTCCTCGAATGCGCCCGGGCGAACGGCGATTTCGTGTCGGCCCGGAAGGGGATCGCCGACATCCGCCTGACGATCCACGGCCGCGCGGCGCACGCCGGCGTGGAACCGGAGAAGGGACGCAACGCGATCCTCGCCGGGGCCCGGCTGGTCGAGGCGATCCAGGCCCTCAACGGCCGCTGGTCCGGGGTGACGGCGAACGTCGGGGTCTTCCAGTCGGGCACCCGCCCGAACGTCGTGCCTGACCTGGCACATCTCGAGGTCGATGTCCGCGGCGTGACCGGCGCCGAGCTCGATGCCGCCGTGGCGGCTGTCCGCCAGTTGGCGGCGGATCCCGAGGTGCCCGATGTCACGGTCGAGATCGACCACATGGCCGGCTGGCGGCCGATGGAGAAGCTCGAGCGCTCCGGGCGCCTCGCCGATCACGTCATCGCGCTCGCGTCGCGACTCGGATTCACGACGAAGGATGTGGTCACGGGCGGCGCGTCGGATGCCAACACGACGTCGGGCATGGGCGTCCCCTCGATCGACGGCCTCGGACCGATCGGCGGGCGGGACCATTCGCCGGACGAGTACCTCGAGGTGAGCTCGATCGTCCCGCGGACGACGCTCCTCGCGGCCCTGCTCCTCGCGACCGGCCGCGATCCCGTGGTCGCCGGCTGGCGGGCTCGCTGACCCCCCTGAGCCCCTGGCGGATCAGCTCGGGGACGGACGACGCGGGCGTGTTGGGCGGGACGGTCGCTCCGCGCACTCAGGCGGGGTCGCGCCGGTCCGGTTCGGCCAGGCTCACGAGTTCATCGCCCAGGGCGACCAGGTCGGGGTCCTGGGGCGCCGACTCGATGAGGTCCGGCCGCCGCCCGAAGGCATCGCGAAGGAGGCGTCGCGCCTCGTCGAGCTTGCCAGCGAGGGCGTAATGGCAGGCGAGGTTGTACAGGATCACCCCGGTGTCGCGCGCCGGCAGGTGGTCCCGTTGCAGGATCGCTTCGGTCTCCGCGGCCAGCCGGTCAACCCGCCGGAGCTTGCCCGCCTGCGTGGCGATCTCGGGCAGGTGGCCGATCGCGTGGTTCACCCCATTCGACCCGAGGCCTGCCACGATCCCATCACATTCGCACAGCATCTCGCGGGAGCTGCGCCGAATGGCGTCGATGAGGGCATCCACGCTTGCGTCCGCCTCGCGTCCGACCGCCTCCCACGACCAGTCGGCATGCATGGCCTGCAGCCGGGCATTCGACGCATCGATCGGATCGCTCGGCGCGGGATCGTCGCCCGACGGTGCGCCCGGAGCGGCGCCCTCAGCTCGCAGGGCTGCCTCGAGCCGGCGTGCCTCGATCGATCGCCACGCCGCGAGGTGGGCCCACACATCCTTCGCCGACCAGCCGCCGTCGGCACCGGGGATCTCACGACGCTCCGGCGGCAGCGCACCGAAGAGGTCGTGCTCTGTGGCCCGAGTCGCCTCGAGCATTTCGACGAGGTCTGCATGGAGGGGGGAACGCAGCATGCGCGAGATCATACTCATGCGGCCCCGGAGGCTCGCGCGAGGGCGGCGAGGGCGGCGGCGGCAACCAGCCCGACCAGGAGCCCGCGCCGGGCGGCGACCAGCACGACACACGCCCCGACGGCCAGCCACTCGATGCCGATGTGGAACGACGGGTGGCGCTCGGGGTCCAGGGCGACCATGACGTTGACCGCGGCGAGCGTCGCGAGGACGGCTGGGCCCACGAGGCGGAGGTACTCCTGCACCCGGATAGGCAGCCGATGCATGCCGGGGGCGAGGAGCGGGAGGGCGCGCGATGGGTAGGTGACCGCGCCCATCAGGACGGCGAGCCAGACGAGGTCGGTCGTCACGCCTCGTCGCTCCCGTCGGACGCACGCTCCCGGCCGGATCCGGACGGATCGTCCATGGACGGCGAGAACACGATGACCGCCTCGTGCCGCTGGTCACCCGGCCCGGACGGCGTCGTGAGCCCGACCGCGGGTCCGAGCAGCCCGCCGGCAAGGATCCCGGCCGCGGGATCCCAGGCGAGGCCCACGCCGACGCCGATCGCCGAGCCGACGAGGGCGGCGACGAGCTCGCGCCTTCCGGAGATGAGCCCGACCGCGAGTCCGGCCATCGCGGCCGGGAAGACGACGTCGAGGCCGTACCGGCGCGGGTCGGGGATCTCGCCGCCGATGGCGACGCCCACGAAGGTCGCCACGTTCCACGGGATGAACGTCGTCACGATGGCCGCCCACCAGTAGCCCCACGGGTCCGCCCGCCCGATCCGCCGGAAGTGGGCGATCGACAGCGCGAACGCCTCGTCGGTCAGGACGTGCGCCATCACGGCCCTGACCGGGCGCGGCCGGTCGGCGAGGTACGGCGCGAGCGCCGCCCCGTAGAGGAGATGGCGCGCGTTGAGGAACGCGGTCAGGAGGACCACGCCGAACCACGAGAAGCCGCCCAGGACGTAGCCCACCGCCGCGAACTGGGCGGCGCCGGCGAAGACGATGACGCTCATCGCGCTCGCATCGAGCGGGGAGAACCCGGCCGCTCGCGCCGCGAGCCCGTAGACCAGGCCGAATCCGGCGGCGGTCGCAATGATCCCCAGCCCATCCACGACGACCCGCCGGCGCGACGCCCGGATCTCGCCTGCCGTCGCCGGCCGCCGGGCGCCCGATGCTGCCCCGGCCGGTCCCGGGGCCGGCGTCACCGCAGGAACGTCTTCGCGCACGTCCCGTCGCAGACGACGACGAGGGCGTGCAGGTCCCGGGCGTAACCGGCCGCGTGGAGAAGGCCTGGGCAACCGGTCGTCGGGCACTTCCAGACCCACCACCGATCGCGGTCGTCGAGCGGCGTCGTCTCCGACCCCAGCCTCGCGGCGAGGCCGTCGCGGGCCGCCACCAGCGCTGCGATCCGCCGGGCGCGCTCGGGCTCAGGCTCGCTCGTGTAGGGGTAGCTCTGGCCGACGTTCGAGGTCACCGTGCTCTCCGGGGCAGGCGGGGGTGGGAGGGCCGGCGGCGGCGGTCCTGTGAGCGCAACCGCGCCACCGGCGTCGGGGAGTATCGCAGGTCCAGGCCCGGACGCAACCCCGTTGCGCGGTCCCCGGGCAACGCCGTCACCAGACGGCCGGGAGCCCGGCGCTGCGTGGGTCGGTCGCGGCGGCCACCGACCCGCCGTCCATTGACGGTCCGCCGTCAACGAGCTCGATCGCATGCTCGTGCCCGAGCGCGCCGTCGAACGGTGCCGTCGACCGGACGTCGTGACCCATCGCCGCGAGCGCCTCGAGCAGGCCGGACGGGAACCGCGGCTCCACGCGAACGACCGTCGGCGGGGCGAAATGCCGCTCCGGCTCCACGTACCAGCGGGGGGCGGCGACGGCGGACCGCACATCGAGCCCGCCGTCCACGAGGTCGCCGACCAGCTGGGCGTGAACCTGGGGCTGCGCGTCGCCGCCCATCGACCCGGCGACGACCCACGGCCGGTCTGGTTCGCGGAAAAGCATCCCGGGCAGGAGCGTGTGGAGCGTCCGCTTCCGCGGCGCGAGGACGTTCGGATGGCCGGGCTCCAGCGAGAAGTACGACCCGCGGTTCTGGTAGTGGATCCCGGTCTCCGGGTCGACCACCCCGCTCCCGAAGCCCAGGTAGTTCGACTCGATGAGGCTGACCGCGTTGCCCTCGGCGTCGACGACCGCGAGGTAGATCGTCCCGCCGCCGGGCGGGTTGGCGGCCGGGCCCGGGACCGAGGCACGATGCGGATCGATCCGCGCCGCGAGATCCGCGGCGTAGCCCTTGTCGAGCAGCCGCGAGACCGGGATCTCGTGGAAGTCGGGGTCGGTGAGGTGGGCGTCCCGGTCGGCCATGACGAGCTTGGCGGCCTCGATCGCCCGGTGGATCCAGGGGGCGTCCGACACGGCGCGGCCGTGCCCGTCGGCGTCCGCTCCGAATGCCCCGTCCGCGGGCGCCCCGACGGCCTCGAGGATGTTGAGGAGCTCGAGGGCGACGATCCCCGAGGAGTTCGGCGGGTGCGTCGTGACCCGGACGCCGCGGTAGGTCGTCGAGATCGGCTCTGTCCAGGTCGAGGCGTGCTCGCGGAAGTCGGCCGGAGCATGGAACCCGCCGGAGCGCGCCAGGAAGCGGGCCTGTCGCTCGCCGAGGCTGCCGTCGTAGAAGGCGTCGAACCCCTCGGTCGCCAGGTGCTCGAGGGTCGCCCCGAGCGCCGGCAGGCGAACGAGCTCACCGGGCCGCCACGGCCGGCCGCCGGGCCGGAAGTGCCCGGCGAACGGCGACCCCGACCCGAGGGCTCCGACGACGATCGGCAGCGCGTCCTCGACGGCGGCGATGAACCCGTCCCAGGCCGGGAAGCCGCCCCGTGCCAGCTCGATCGCCGGCCCCAGGACCGCGTCCCGCGACAGGCGTCCGAACCGGGCATGTGCGTCGCCCCAGGAACGGACCGCGCCCGGGATCGTGACCGTGAGCGGGCCACGGAGGGGCAGGGTGGCCAGGCCCCGCGCGCGAAGGCCGGCGGCGTCCACGGCCGCCGGGGCTCGCCCGGACCCGTTGAGGGCGAGCTGGCGGTGGGTCGCCGCGTCCCAGATCAGCCAGAAGGCGTCGCCGCCGATGCCGCAGGCACTCGGCATGACGGTCGCGAGGACTGCGTTCGTCGCGACCGCGGCGTCGACCGCGTGGCCGCCGGCGCGGAGGACGGACAGGCCGGCCTCCGTGGCGAGGTGATGCGGCGCGACGACCGCGCCGTGCCGGCCGCGGGCGAGGGGGACGGGGACGTGCGGGGCGGCGCCGGCGTCGGTCACGGCTCGCTCACGATGCGTCGGCGTCAAGCGTGGACGGCAGGCCCGGGCCCAGGTGGTGCTCCATGCCGCGGAGTCTAGACAGCGGGACCAGCGCAACCACGAGCAGCGCCCCGGTCGCGAGCAGGAGGCCGTCCATCCCGCGCAGGTCCGCGACGATCCCCCCGATCAGGCTGCCGCCGATCTGCCCGACGGCCAGGAAGACCGAGTAGAGCCCCATGATCGCGCCCCGGTCGCCGGGGAAGCGTTCGCTCACGTCGGCCAGCAGGCCGACGGCTGCCGGGGTCGCCCCCGCCAGGACGAACAGTCCGGCGGCGAAGACGAGCGCGGCGACCCCCACGATGACGGCACCCGAGGCCGACGCATCCGCGCCGAATGCGCCGTGATTCACGACCAGCCCGGCGGCCACGAGGCCCAGCCCGCCGAGGACGCCGAACAGGATGATCGTGGTCCGCCGGAAGCGGTCGAAGCGGTCGCCCCACCAGATGATTCCGGTCCCGAACACGATCGCGATCCCGATCGCCCCGATCGTGATCTCGTTGGCCGAGAACCCCTGGAGCAGCCACTGGTCGGGGAAGCGCTCGTCCGCTCGGGCCAGCTGGAAGAGCGACTGGCTGAACCACAGCCCGATCGAGGCGTTCACCGCGATCCAGGTCGGCGCGAGCAGGAGCACGTGCGAGTGACCGACCAGCGACAGGTAGCGTCTGATGCTCGTATGCCGGGCCGCCAGTGCCGCTCGCTCGCCGGCGGGCTCGGCGACGCCGAACCGGTAGATGAGGAACGACCCGCCGTAGAACAGCGCGTTGAGGAAGAAGGCATTCGGACCGAGGAACTCGAACAGCTTGGGGGCGACGATGAACCCGGCGCCGAGGCCGGCCAGCGTGGCGCCCTCGAAACGTGCCGCCGCCTTGCCGCGGAGCGCCTCGTTCCCGGCGGTCGCGAGGGCGATGTAGCCGAGGATCGACGGCACCGATGCCGCCGTCGAGGCGCCCTCGAGCAGCCGGGTCCCGCCGAGGACGAACAGGTTTGTCGTCAGCGCCGTGAGCACGACGGCGATCGCGCCGAACGCGGGGCCGTAGAGCATCACCCGGTGATGGCCGAGCCGGTCGGACAGGATTCCGAACAGCGGGGAGAGCGCCAGCTCGGCGAGGTAGAACGAAGCGGCGAAGATGCCGACGACCTTGGCGTCGATCCCGGCCTGGCCGCCGTTTGCGAGCTCGGCCAGGTAGAAGGCGAGCATCGCCCCGGTGAGGCCGGTGCTGAAGCGAAGGGTGAACGTGCCGATCAGCACGGCCCACAGCGAGCGATCCATTGCCGGAGAGGGTACCGGACCGGCCACCCGCGCCCGTATCATCCACGCGAGGACAGGAGGCGGCCCGGCGTGCGCGGCACCACGCCTCCGAGGAGGGATCCGTGAGCCACGTCACCATCGTCACCGATTCGGCATCGGACATGGCGCTCACTCGGGCAACGGAGCTGGGGATCGTCATCGTCCCGCTGCTCGTCAACTTCGGGCAGGAGGCGTTCCGGTCCGGCGTTGATCTCTCGATCGACGACTTCTGGCGCCGGATGACCGCGCCCGACTCCCCGTTCCCGACGACGGCGGCGTGCTCGCCAGGCGACTTCCTGGCTGCCTACGAGGCGGCCTTTGCCGCCGGTGCCGACTCGATCGTCTCGGTCCACGTGGCGGGCACGCTGTCGGGCACCATCAAGAGCGCCGAGGTCGCGAAGGGGATGCTCCCCGACCGGGAGATCCACATCGTCGACTCGATGGGCGCATCGATGGCCGAAGGGGTGCTGGCCGAGCTGGCGGTCGACATGGCCCGCCTGGGCGTCGGCGCCGGGGAGATCGCCCGGGTCCTCGAGGAGCGGCGGAACGACGTCGCGATCATGCTCGCGCTCGACACCATCACCTACCTGAAGCGCGGCGGCCGGATCAGCGGCGCCTCCGCGGCGATCGGCACGCTCCTGTCGGTCAAGCCGATCATCGAGGTCAAGGACGGCAAGGTCGAGACCGTGGACAAGGTCCGGACCCGGGCCAAGGCCCGCGAGCGCCTCATCGAGCTGCTCTGCGTCCGTCCGATGGAGCGGCTCTGCATCCTCCACACGACCAATGCCGAGGTGGAGGCCTTCCGCGATCAGATCCTGCCGCGGGTGCCGGGTGGGATCGACCCGGCGAACGTGACGATCGACCTCGTGGGACCGTCCATCGGGCCCCATCTTGGGCCCGGTTGCGTCGGAGCCGTCGCGCTGTACAGGCACGAATAGGGCCTGCCGGCGCCCCGCCGCCGCCTGGGGGGCCGTTCGGCCCCCGGGGCGAAGGTTGCGGCACGGTTGCGAACGGGATTCCGGCAGGTGTCGGCGCTCTGCCGGCCCGGCTATACTCGCCCCGTTTCACGCGTGACGCGTCCCGCCTTCGGGTGGCCGCGGCGCGCCCGTGGGGTCGTCCGGGAGACGGCCCGCGCTTCGGGTCCCTCGAGCGGACCCGATCCGGAGGAACGTCACACCGATGGCGACCGAGCCCGCGACCGCTCCCATCAACGCCTGGGCGGTCGCGCAGCAGCAGTTCGACCTGGCCGCGGAGCGGCTTCACCTCGATGCCGGGATGCGCGCCGTGCTGCGCGAACCCCGCCGTGAGCTGACCGTCCACTTCCCGGTCCACATGGACGACGGGTCGGTCCGTGTCTTCAGCGGCTACCGGGTCCAGCACAACCTCGGCCGCGGGCCGGCCAAGGGCGGCATCCGCTACCACCAGGACGTCTCGATCGACGAGGTCAAGGCCCTCGCGATGTGGATGACCTGGAAGTGCGCCGTGGTCGGGATC